>NZ_CP053440.1:0-323901 GCF_000769405.2 Rhizobium brockwellii | reverse complement strand
AGCGGTCGTGGCCATGCCGATAGCGAAAAGCGAAGCTGTTACAAGTTTCATACGCATCCTGATGTCCTCCTTGGGATCTTGCATGATTGCCAATCCACAACCTCGCCGGCACATCATTGTTCCCCAGCTATTGCTAATATGCCTTATGCCCCGGAGCCGCAGACGAAGCCGAGAGTTGAACGCGTGAAAAGGAGCCGGGAAACGAGGTAATGGTCGCGAGCTATTTCGCGTAAAGCGCTCGCGACCGCTCGAGGTGCTTGAGGAGAGCCGTTTCTGAGCCATCCACGTCGTTTGCTTCAAGACGGTCGACGATTTCGTCGTGTTCGGCGAGCGTGAATTTTTCCTTGCCGGTCCAGATCAGCATCTCGGTGTGATATTCCTTCAGCCAGGCAAGCATTGCTTCGCTGACGGCGACATAGATCGGGTTGCCTGATATCTGCGCGATGCGGGTGTGGAATTCCATGTCCGCGTCGATGAACTCTTCGGCCTGTCCAAGCGACATTCGCTGGCGTTCGATGATGTTCCTGAGGTCGGCGATATCATTTGCGGAGGCGCGCTGCGCGGCCTCGCGCGCCATGCCCCGCTCGAAGAAGATGCGGGCGCTCTTGAGGTATTCCAACGAATCCGACGATTGCGACAGCATGATCTTGGCGGTGAGATCGACCTGGCGAAATATCGATTTGGCCGTCAGCCTGAGGACCTTGGCCCGCTCGCCATGCGAAATGCTGACCAGACCTTTGTTGGCAAGGGACTGCATGGCCTCCCTGATCGCTGGCCGGCCAACGCCGAAGCGTTCCATCAGCACCCGCTCGGACGGCATTTCGTCGCCGGGCTGAAGCTCGCCGGAGGTGATCATTCGCTCAAGTCGATCAAATACTTCGTCAGAGAGCTTCCGGCGGACGATTTGGTCGAGGGGCTGGGTCATCACATCTCGCTGGCTCAAATGTTTCCTCCTAACAGTTTCCGGGTCGAGAACAAAGCTGTCGGCGAAAATTTGCGGATCCGAAGATTCTACTTTTCATGAGTTGGAATACTCATTATACCAGATCACAAGTTGACGCCATGGTAATCTGCGTGGCGAGAGGAGCAACCGTCCGTTTCATGATAATTACCCTGACCTACCGTATCGAAACGCCCGGCAGCGTCGAGGCGATGGCGGAAAAGATCGCGAGCGACCAGTCGACCGGCACCTTCGTTCCCGTCCCCGGCGAGACCGAAGAGCTGAAATCGCGCGTCGCCGCCCGCGTCCTGGCGATCCGTCCACTCGAAGATGCGCGTCATCCGACCTGGCCCGAGATCGCCCCCGGCACTCTGCTTCATCGCGCCGATGTCGACATCGCCTTTCCACTGGATGCGATCGGCACCGACCTTTCGGCATTGATGACCATTGCGATCGGCGGCGTCTACTCCATCAAGGGCATGACCGGCATCCGCATCGTCGACATGACGCTGCCCGAAGCCTTCAAAAGCGCGCATCCCGGACCGCAGTTCGGCATTCCTGGAAGCCGCCGCCTCACCGGCGTCGAAGGCCGGCCCATCATTGGAACGATCGTCAAGCCGGCGCTCGGTCTCAGGCCGCACGAAACGGCGGAACTCGTCGGCGAGTTGATCTCATCTGGCGTCGACTTCATCAAGGATGACGAAAAACTGATGAGCCCGGCCTATTCGCCGCTCAAGGACCGCGTTGCGGCGATCATGCCGCGCATTCTCGATCACGAGCAGAAGACCGGCAAGAAGGTCATGTATGCCTTCGGAATCTCGCATGCCGACCCCGACGAGATGATGCGCAACCACGACATCGTCGCCAAGGCCGGCGGCAACTGCGCTGTCGTCAACATCAACTCGATCGGCTTCGGCGGCATGAGCTTTCTGCGCAAGCGCTCCAACCTGGTGCTGCACGCGCATCGAAACGGTTGGGATGTGCTGACGCGCGACCCGGGCGCCGGCATGGATTTCAAGGTCTACCAGCAATTCTGGCGGCTGCTGGGGGTCGACCAGTTTCAGATCAACGGTATCAGGGTCAAATATTGGGAGCCGGACGACAGCTTCGTCTCTTCCTTCAAGGCGGTCAGCACACCACTGTTTAATGCCTCCGATTGCCCGCTTCCGGTTGCCGGTTCGGGCCAGTGGGGAGGACAGGCCCCGGAGACCTATCAGCGAACCGGCCGGACCGTCGATCTTCTCTATCTCTGCGGCGGCGGCATCGTCAGCCACCCCGGCGGCCCGGCAGCCGGCGTTCGCGCCGTGCAGCAGGCCTGGCAGGCCGCGGTCGCGGACATCCCGTTGGAGACCTACGCGAAAGATCATCCGGAACTCGCCGCTTCGATTGCAAAGTTCAGCGACGGCAAGGGCGCGTGACCGCGATGGATGGACCTCTCGTCAGCTATTACGGGGATGACTTTACCGGCTCCACCGATGTCATGGAGGCATTGGCATCGAACGGCGTGTCGACCGTGCTCTTCCTCGACGTTCCGACGCCGGAACTGCTTGCGCGCTTCAGGGATTGCCGGGCAATCGGCATTGCCGGGACAAGCAGAAGCGAGACCCCCGCATGGATGGGAGAGCACCTTGCGCGCGCTTTCGAGTGGCTGAATTCGCTCGGCGCTGACATCTGCCACTACAAGGTCTGCTCGACCTTCGATTCCAGCCCAGAAATCGGCAATATCGGCAAGGCGATCGAAATCGGCCGATCGGTGTTCGGGCAATCCGTCGTGCCGGTCATCATCGGCGCGCCGCAACTGAAGCGCTACACGGCATTCGGCAATCTCTTTGCCGCCTATCAGGGCCGGATCTTTCGCATCGACCGCCATCCCGTCATGAGCCGCCATCCGGTGACCCCGATGGACGAGGCGGACCTTGCGGTCCACCTGTCGAAGCAGACCCGCCTTCCCGTCCTGGTCGCCGATCTGGTCGCCATCACCGCGCCGGACGCCGATGCGCGGATCGACGAACTGGCGTCGGCTTCAGAAGGGATCCTGCTCATCGATGTCGACTCCGAGGCGACGCAAGAGGCCGCGGGCCGACAACTGCTTCGTGCCACCGGCCGTTCGGGAAGCTTCGTCGCCGGCTCCTCGGGGGTCGAATACGCCCTGCTCAGCGCGTGGCGGCGGAGCGGTTTCATCGGCGCGAACAGCGCGGAGTTTCCCGATATCGGCCCGGTTGATCGCCTCGCCGTCGTGTCGGGCAGCGTATCGCCAACGACCGAGCGCCAGATCCGGACGGCTGTCGACAACGGCTTCGAGAGTATTGCGCTCGATCCGCTCACCCTGGTCTCGGAGCATGGCGAAGGCGCGGCGGATGCAGCGGTCGAGGCCGGCATCCAGATGCTCCGGCAAGGCAAGAGCGTCATCCTTTATACCGCGCTTGGCCCGTCCGCAGACCGTGGCGCCGACATCGACAGGCTTCCGGGGGCGCGTCACCGGCTCGGCAGCGCGCTCGGCACGATCTTGCGCCGCCTGATCGAGAGCGAAGGACTTTCACGTGCGGTCATCGCCGGCGGCGACACGTCCAGTCATGCCCTCAGGCAATTGAAGATCGACGCGCTGACGACGCTTCTTCCGCTGCCCCAGACGCCGGGTTCTCCGCTTTGCCTTGCGCATGGCGATTATCTGCCGACCAACGGCCTGCAGATCGCGCTCAAAGGCGGTCAGGTCGGGACGGACGGCTATTTCACGCAGATCCGCGATGGAAGGAAGCACTGATGGTTTCCCCGATCCGGCTTGGCACAGAAAAACGTGTGGATCATATGAATAAAGTGATATGGTGATTGACTCATCATACCAGTATATGATCCTATCCAGAAACGGAAAAGGTGAGGAAAACATGACTAAGATTGCCCTCTTCGGCGCAGGCGGGAAAATGGGATACCGGCTCGCCAAAAATCTTAAAGGCTCGCGTTTCGAAGTCCGCCATGTCGAGGTGAGTGACGCAGGCAAGGCCCGTTTGAAAAGTGATCTCGGCGTCGATTGCGTGCCTGTCGATGCCGGGCTCGACGGCGCTGAGGTGGTGATCCTTGCCGTGCCGGACACGGCGATCGGCAAAGTGGCTGCAGGCATCGTCGACAAGCTCGCATCAGGCACCATGGTGATTGCGCTGGACGCTGCGGCTCCCTTTGCCGGCCACTTGCCGAAGCGCGATGATCTTACCTATTTCGTCACCCATCCCTGCCATCCGCCGATCTTCAATGACGAGACGGACATGCAGGCGAAAAAGGACCACTTCGGCGGCCTCTTCGCCAAGCAGCATATCGTTTCGGCGCTGATGCAGGGCCCGGAAAGCGCCTATGCGCTCGGTGAGGAAATCGCCAAGCTGATCTGGGCACCGGTCATGCGTTCGCACCGGGTCACAGTCGACCAGCTTGCCATGCTCGAACCGGGCTTGTCGGAGACCGTCTGCGCATCGCTGCTCGTTGTCATGCGACAGGCCATGGACGAATGCGTGGCACGTGGCGTCCCTGAACAGGCAGCCCGCGACTTCCTGCTCGGCCATATGAACGTGCTCGGCGCGGTCATCTTCAAGGAAGTCGACGGCGTGTTCTCGGATGCCTGCAACAAGGCGATCGAGTTCGGCATCCCGGCGCTGATGCGCGACGACTGGAAAAAGGTATTCGAACCGCAGGAGATCGCCGAAAGCATCCGGCGCATCACCTGAACCGGCTTGGGGAGGTAAGCCCTCCCCTCAACCGCCCCAGGGAGAAGGGGCTTCATGTACAACAGGGAGGAAAATATGAAACTGACGCGCAGACTGACACTTGCAGCTTTTGCCGGCGCACTGGCGCTTGGAACGGCTCTTCCGGCCTTTTCGGCCGATCTCATCGCCATCATCACGCCGGCGCACGACAATCCCTTCTTCAAGGCCGAAGCCGTCGGCGCCGAAGCCAAGGCGAAAGAGCTCGGCTACGAGACGTTGCTCATGACGCATGATGACGACGCCAACAAGCAGTCCGAAATGATCGACACGGCGATCGGGCGCGGCGCCAAGGCGATCATCCTCGACAATGCCGGGGCCGACGCATCTGTCGCAGCCGTCAAGAAGGCAAAGGATGCAGGCATTCCCTCCTTCCTGATCGACCGCGAAATCAACGCGACCGGCGTTGCCGTCGCTCAGATCGTCTCGAATAATTACCAGGGCGCCCAGCTCGGGGCGCAGGAATTCGTCAAGCTGATGGGCGAGAAGGGCAATTACGTCGAGCTGGTGGGCAAGGAGTCCGACACCAATGCCGGCATCCGCTCGCAAGGCTATCACGACGTCATCGACGACTATCCAGACCTGAAGTCCGTCGCCAAGCAGTCGGCCAATTGGAGCCAGACGGAAGCCTATTCGAAGATGGAAACCATCCTCCAGGCAAATCCCGACATCAAGGGCGTCATTTCAGGCAATGACACCATGGCCATGGGCGCCATCGCAGCGCTGCAGGCGGCCGGCCGTAAGGACGTGATCGTCGTCGGCTTCGACGGTTCCAACGACGTGCGCGACTCCATCAAGTCGGGCGGTATCAAGGCAACGGTCCTGCAGCCCGCCTATGCGCAGGCTCAGCTGGCGGTAGAACAGGCAGACGCCTACATCAAGAACAAGACGACGCCAAAGGAAGAGAAGCAGTTGATGGATTGCGTCCTCGTCAATGCCGACAATGCCGGCAAGCTCGAAACCTTCGCCCTGACGAACTGATCAGCCGCGAATTGCGGAGGGCGCAGCGCTGCGCCCTCCGCAATGCATTTCGCAAGACGTCGAGGTTTAAAGCATGTTGAGAATGAAGGGCGCCCTGCTCGCTGCCGTCGTGGCGGCCGCCTTGCCCGGTTGCAAGATCATCAAGACGCCGACCGCTGAGGAAAAGGCTGCGGCAGCGGCCAAGACCGCCTTCGACCCGAATGCAAAGGTTGAAGCGATCTGGCAGTCCGAGGCAGTGCCCTACTTCGAAAAGCGCGCCGGTGACCTCAAGGACGTCATGCAGCTTTCCGCCTCCAGCCCCGACGCCGCCGGCGAGAAATACGGCAATCCCCGCAAGCAGAGCAGCTCGCCATGGACCTATGCGGTGAAGATCACCGGCAAGGTCGTCGCGGCCGATACGGCCTCGCGCGCGGCAACGCTCGATGTCGACGCCGATGGCGACGGCGGGGCCGACGCCAAGGTCCAGATCGGTCCGGCGCTGCGCGGCACGGCGCTGCGCGACACGCTGGAGTTCGTCAATTTCAACGAATTCAAGAACCAGATCGAGTGGGCGCAGTTCGGCAAGGCCTTCAACGAGAAGGCCAATTCGGCCTTTCTGTCAGCCGTCCCGCGCGAAGGTCTGGTCGGCAAGACAGTGACCGCAATCGGCGCCTTTCCGCTGCCGAAGAGCGGCGAGCTGCCGCTCATAACGCCTTCAGAACTGAAGGTCGGCCCATGACCACAGGAGAGGCAGAAAAGGACGACATCATCCTGCGCCTCGACGAGGTGTCGAAGGTCTATTCGGGCATCGTCGCCGTCAAGCGCGCCAATCTCGAGCTGCGCCGCGGTGCGGTGAACGTCCTCGTCGGCGAAAACGGTGCAGGCAAGTCGACGCTGATGAAGATCATCGCCGGTGTCGAGCGTCCGACGCTCGGCCGCATCATCCTCGATGGCAAGCCGGTATCCTTCGACAGCCCGGCGCACGCGCAGGCGAATGGCATCGGCATGATCTTCCAGGAACTCAATCTCTTCGCCAACATGTCGGTCGCCGAGAACATCTTCGTCAGGCGCGAAATCACCCGCGGCATCCTTGGCATCGATCACAAGGCACAGGTGCAAAAGGCCAATGCGTTTTTGAAGCGTCTCGATGCCGGCATCGAGGCCGATACGATGGTCGAGGATTTGCCGATCGGCCAGCAGCAGCTCGTCGAGATCGCCAAGGCCATGTCGTTGAATGCCCGGATCCTGATCATGGACGAGCCGACCTCGGCTCTTTCGGCGGCCGAGGTCGAGATCCTGTTCAAGGTGATCGCGGAGCTGAAGGCCCAGGGTGTGGCAATCGTCTATATCTCGCACCGGCTCGAAGAGCTGATGCGGATCGGCGACTACGTCACGGTGCTGCGTGACGGCCAGGTCACCGGCGAAGCGATGGTCCGCGATATCGACACACGCTGGATCGTGCGCTCCATGATCGGCTCGGATGCCAAGGATTTTGCGAAGTCCGTGGACCACACCGTCGGAGCCGAGGTCTTTCGCGCCGAAAACATCAGCCTGCCGCGGCCGACGGGTGGGCTTTCGGTCAACGATGTCTCCCTGTCGGTCAGGGCAGGCGAAATCCTCGGCATCTACGGCCTGATGGGTGCTGGGCGCAGCGAATTCTTCGAATGCGTGATCGGCCGGCACACGCACTCGACCGGCAAGATCTTCATCGACGGCAAGCATGTTCGCGCCCGCGACACCACCCGGCGCATCCGCCGCGGCCTTGCGCTCATTCCGGAAGACCGGCAGCGCGAAGGTCTGGTCCAGGTGCTTTCCATCGCCTCGAACCTGACGCTGGCAAGCCTTGGCCGCTTCACCCGGCTCTTCCATATCGACAGAGGTGCGGAGAAGAACGCCATTCGCGATGCGATCCGCGATCTCTCGATCAAGGCGCCGAACCCGGATTTCGAGGTGACCTCGATGTCGGGCGGCAATCAGCAGAAGGTCGTCATCGGTAAGGCGTTGATGACCAATCCGAAAGTGCTTCTGATGGACGAGCCGAGCCGAGGCATCGATGTCGGCGCCAAGGCCGATGTCTTCCGCACCATGCGGCGGCTGGCAGCAAACGGGCTCGCCATTCTGTTTTCAACTTCCGACCTCGAGGAGGTCATGGCGCTTTCCGATCGCATCGCGGTCTTGAGCAACGGCCAGCTGGTCGCCGTCTTCGATCGGAACGAGGCCACCGAAGAAGCCATTATCGCGGCTTCGGCCAAAGGACACGGACACCAAGGGAAACTCGCGTCATGATGGCGGCTACATCAACCACTCTTGCGCCGAAGGGCGCCAACGGCTCGGCGCTTCTGACGCTGATGAAGCTCAGGACGTTCATCGCGCTATTCGCGGTCATCATCTTCTTTGCGATCTTCGCCCCGAACTTCACCTCGACGGCGAACATGATCCTGATGTCGAAGCATGTGGCGCTGAACGCCTTCCTGGCGATGGGCATGACCTTCGTCATCATCACCGGCGGCATCGATCTCTCGGTCGGATCGATCGTCGGGCTTTGCGGCATGGTCGCCGGCGGCCTGATCCTTTACGGCATCGAATTGCCGATCGGCTATACCATCTTTTTCAACCTCTTCGAGATCGTGCTGATCACCCTGTCGATCGGCCTGCTCATCGGTCTGATCAACGGTCTGCTGATCACCAAACTCAACGTCGCGCCCTTCATCGCCACGCTCGGCACGCTCTATATCGCCCGCGGTCTCGCCCTGCTGTCATCGGACGGCCAGACGTTTCCGAACCTTGTCGGCCGGCTTGAATACGCAACGACCGGCTTCGATTTCTTCGGCGCGGGGCGCATCCTCGGCCTGCCGGTTTCAATCTGGATTCTGATCGTGCTTGCCCTGCTGGCCGCCTATGTCGCCCGCTCGACACCGATCGGCCGTCACATCTTCGCCGTCGGCGGCAATGAGCGGGCCGCGCGCATGTCCGGTATCCGGGTCGATGTCGTAAAGATCTTCGTCTATATGTTCTCCGGACTGTGCGCCGCTATCGTCGGCGTCGTCATCTCCTCCGAACTGATGGCAGCCCATCCAGCAACCGGCGAAAGCTTCGAACTCAATGCGATAGCCGCAGCCGTGCTCGGCGGCACCTCGATGTCGGGCGGCCGCGGCACGATCGGCGGCACGATCATCGGCGCCTTCGTCATCGGCATCCTCTCCGATGGATTGGTGATGATGGGCGTTTCCTCCTTCTGGCAGATGGTCATCAAGGGCCTCGTCATCATCATTGCCGTCGTCGTCGATCAGGCGCAACGCCGCCTGCAACAGCGCGTTACCCTCATGCAGATGGCAAAGGCAGGTTGAGATGACGGAATTGAAAGGGGCTTTGATCGGTTGCGGCTTCTTTGCGATCAACCAGATGCATGCCTGGAACGACGTTCGAGGTGCCGGCATCGTCGCGATCTGCGACCGCGACCCGGAGCGGCTGAAGATCGTTGGCGACCAATTCGGCATCGATCGCCGCTATTGCGATGCCGAGGCGTTGTTCGCCGATGGCGGTTTTGATTTCGTCGATATTGCTACGACCGTCCAAAGTCATCGCTTTCTCGTCGAAATGGCGGCTCGGAACAAAGTGCCGACCATCTGCCAGAAGCCGTTCGCCAAGACCTTGTCGGACGCGAAGGCGATGGTCGAGGCGTGCCGCAATGCCGGTATCCCCCTGATGGTGCACGAGAACTTTCGCTGGCAGACGCCGATCCAGGCGGTGCGCAAGGCGCTGGACGCGGATGCGATCGGCACGCCCTTCTGGGGCCGTTTCTCCTTCCGTTCGGCTTACGACGTCTTCTCCGGCCAGCCCTATCTCGCCGAAGGGGAACGGTTCATAATTGAAGACCTCGGTATCCATACGCTGGATATCGCTCGCTATATCCTCGGCGACGTTCGATCGCTCACGGCCCGCACCAAGCGGGTCAATCCGAGAATCAAGGGCGAGGATGTCGCGACCATTCTGCTCGATCACGAAAACGGCGCCACGTCGGTCGTCGACGTCAGCTACGCCACCAGGCTTTCCAGGGAGCCGTTCCCCGAGACCTTGATCGAGCTCGACGGTTCGGAAGGCACGATCCGCCTGACCCAGGGTTACGGGCTCGAAGTCACCAACGCCAGGGGCACCACCACCACGGATGTGTCTCCGAAGCTGCTGTCATGGGCCTCGCGGCCCTGGCACAACATCCAGGAGAGCGTCTACGCGATCCAGCAGCATTGGGTGGATCAGTTGGAGCGCGGCGCGGAACACTCGACGTCAGGGGCCGACAATCTGAAAACTTTTGCGCTCGTCGAGGCCGCCTATGACAGTGCGGCCAGGGGACAGACGATCGATGTCGGAGCGATGCTGCGATGACAATTGATGCATTCCAGCTCTACGGCACTCGCCTCGTCGAAACGCCGCCGGTTCGCCTGAGAGCCGGAAAACTGGAAGCCGATCTCGCCAACGGCAACCTCCGCACCATCCGCTACAATGGGACCGAGGTGCTGCGAGCGATTTCCTACCTTGTCCGCGACCGGGACTGGGGGACGTACAGCCCTGAAATCACCGACCTCCGGATCGAGCAGAATGACGATCGTTTCGAGGTCGCCTATCTCGCCCGCTGCGCGGGACCGGATGATACCAAACTCATCATCGATGTTCGCATCAGCGGAAACGCGGATCGGCTTGACTTCGAGGCCGAAGCTGTCGCCCCAACCGGCTTCGAGACCAATCGCTGCGGCTTCTGCATCCTGCATCCGATCGTCGGCGTAGCGGGCTCGCCGGCGACGGTCGAGCATGTCGGCGGGGAGATCGTGGCGACACGGTTTCCCGATCTCATCGAGCCCTGGCAGCCGTTCAAGAACATGCGCGCCATCACCCACGCGGTCATGCCTGGCGTTCAGGCGGAATGCCGGATGGAGGGCGACACTTTTGAAATGGAAGATCAAAGGAACTGGTCGGACGCATCCTACAAGACCTATGTCAGACCGCTCGCCCTGCCCTGGCCGTATGAAATTGCCGCCAATCGGCCCTTTCGGCAGAAAACGTCGCTGGTCATCAGGGACGCACGCGGTTCGACACGGCATCCTCCTGTGATGTCGGGCGGCGCCATAAAACTCGAACTCGGGGCGCGAACCGGCACCATGCCTGATATCGGCGTGATCGTTACGCCCGAAGAGACCGATGCGACGCTATCGGCAAAGTCCGTGCTGACGGAAATCGCTCCCCAGGAACTGCTCTTCCATTTCGACCCCGGCGCCGGGCACGGCGTCGAAGCGCTCAGGCGGTTTGCTGCGATCGCCGCGATCCATCGCGGCCGCTCGACGCTGGAGATCGCCCTTCCCTGCAAATCGTCGCCGTCAAGCGAGGCGGCCGAGATCGCCCACCAGATGCGGCTGGCGAAATTCAGACCGGATGCCATCATGATCTCGCCATCCGTCGACCGGCAATCGACGCCACCCGGCAGCACATGGCCGGAGTGCCCGCCGCTGGATGAAGTCTATGCCGCCGCCCGCGCCGCCTTTCCCGGCATTCGCATCGGCGGCGGCATGCTGAGCTACTTCACCGAGCTCAACCGCAAGCGCGTCCCGGATGGACAGCTCGACTTCGTCAGCCACTGCACCAATCCGATCGTCCACGCCGCCGACGATCTCAGCGTCATGCAGACATTGGAAGCGCTGCCCTTCATCACGCGATCCATTCGGGCGATCTACGGTGACAAACCCTACCGGATCGGCCCATCGACGATCCCGATGCGGCAGAACCCCTATGGCAGCCGCACGATGGACAATCCGGTGGGCGCGCGCATTGCCATGGCCGATCGCGACCCCCGCCATAATGGACGTTTCGCGGAGGCCTTCGCGCTCGGTTACGCGACACGGGTGCTGGATGCCGATCTGGAATGCCTGACGCTCTCGGCCTTGTCAGGCCCGTTCGGGTTGATCGCCGGTCCGGCCGAACCGACCGAGCACGGCGGGCGGCGCCCGCTGTTCAACACCGTTCGGGCATTGTCCCGATTGGCTGGCGCATCCTGGCAGGCATGCGTCTCTTCCTCACCCTCCGAGGTCCTGTCTTTCATTGCACGGGATGCCGCGGGCGCCAGACTTCACGTCGTCAATCTGACGGGCGAAGAACGAAAGGTCGATTGCGGCGCATGCCGGCCGGCAGATTCAGGCAAAGAGTTGCTGCTCGCGCCGTTCGCGACCGCGGCTCTCCCGCTGGCGGATTGACCTTCGGCGCTGCAACCGCATTATGCAGGCGGAGCTTGCACTGGGAGGATCAGCGTGAAGACGAAAAAGCTTATCAATGCCGGCGCAGATGCCGTCGATGAAATGCTGCAAGGGGTGTTGGCGGCGCATCCGCGCCACCTGTACGCCGTGGAAGACGTGCCCCGCGGGATCATTGCCAGAAATGGGCCGCGTAAGGGCAAGGTCGGCTTGGTCATCGGCGGCGGATCCGGGCACGAACCGACATTTCTGGGGTTTGTCGGCAAGGGGCTGGCAGACGCGGCCGCAATCGGCAATGTGTTCGCGTCGCCGCCGCCCGATCCGATCATCGCCTGCGCCAAGGCGGTCGACGGTGGCGTCGGCGTCCTGTTCATGTATGGCAATTATGCCGGCGACGTGATGAACTTCGACATGGCCGCCGAAATGCTGGCGCTTGACGAGATCGAGGTGCGCACCGTGCTGACCACGGATGACGTGGCGTCCGCACCTGCCGATCAAAAGGACAAGCGGCGGGGCGTGGCGGGCAACGTCTTCATCTTCAAGGCCGCCGGCGCAGCCTGCGATCTTCTCTACTCTTTCGACGATGTCGAGCGCGCCGCCCGCCATGCCAATGCGCGAACCTACACGATGGGCGTCGCGCTTTCCCCCTGTTCGCTGCCCCAGACCCTCCGACCAAACTTCCTGATCGGCGAAGGGGAGATGGAGATCGGAATGGGCATTCATGGAGAGCGTGGCGTGGCGCGTGAGCCGCTGAGGCCGGCCGACGCGGTGACCGACGAACTCATGGACAGCATTCTTCGCGAAATGAAAGCAGACCGGGGCGATCGTGTCGCCGTGCTCGTCAATTCGCTGGGTTCGACCCCGATGATGGAACTCTACATCATGATGCGGCGCGTGAAGTCCCGGCTCGACGATGCCGGGCTCGTTATCCATACATCGCTCGTCGGAAACTACTGCACCTCTCTCGAAATGGCCGGCGCGTCGATCACGGTCATGCATCTCGACGACGAGCTTCAGCGATTGATCGACCACCCCTGTGATTGCGCGATGTTTGTGAGGTAATCGATGACGTTTACGACCGAAGACCTTCAGCGCATGTTTGCCGGGATTGCCGAGGATATTGCGGCGGAGAGCGACCATCTCTGCGCGTTGGACGGCGCCATCGGCGATGGAGATCACGGCCTTGCCATGGATGCAGGCTGCCAGGCCGCAGCGAAAGCGGTCGGCGAACTCGACGCCGGGATTGCCCCGACAACCGCATTCAACGTCGCGGCTAAGGCATTCCTGAATGCGGTCGGCGCTTCGTCCGGCCCGCTATATGCCACCGCCTTCATGCGCGCCGGAGCAGCCGCCAAAGACAAGCAGACATTGAGCGATGACGATTTCCTGCGTGTCTTTGCGGCAATGGCGCAGGGAATCCAGGAACGCGGAAAGGCCGAACCCGGTGAAAAGACGATGGTTGACGCCTGGAAACCCGCGGCCGACGCAGCACTCGATGCCTGGCAGTCGGGAAAGCCCCTGCCCCAATGCTTCGAGGCGGCCGAGCGGGCAGCGCGCGCAGGCTGCGAAGCGACCGGCAACATGACGGCGACCAAGGGACGGGCTTCACGATTGGGGGACCGTGTGATCGGGCACATCGATCCCGGCGCCGCATCCGCCGTCATCGTCATCGCCGCGATGGCCAAATTTGCTCATCGTCGTGATGGTTAACTCATCATACCAGTTGACATGTCGACGACTATCTGCAACAAGGGGCCCGGCTTTACAAGAGGAGGACGGTAATGCTGACCCTTTCTGCGAAATTGAAGACTGCGAGCATCGTTGCAATCGCCGTGGCGTCGCTATCGGCAACGCCGGTTCTTGCGGAGGACATCACGCTCTGGACCCTCAACTTCGACAACAATGCTGCCAACACGGCTCTGAAGAAGGTGGCGACGGACTTCGAAGCGGCAAACCCTGGGACGCATGTCGAGATCGTTCAGCGCGCCGTCGACGAGCACAAGACCGCCTTGCGCGTCGCTGCTGGCTCCGACAAGGGACCCGATATTTATTTCAGCTGGGCCGGCCTCGGTCTCGGTGGTGAGTATGTGAAGGCCGGTCTGTCCCTGCCCCTCGACAAGTACTATGCCGAGTATAAGTGGAACGACGAATTGCTGCCCTCGGCAGCGGCTTTTGCCGACCTCTATCCCGGCGGCAAACACGGTGTCCCCTTCACCTTCAAGGGTGAGGCCGTCTATTACAACAAGAAGCTTTTCGAACAGGCCGGCATCAAGGAAGAGCCGAAGACCTACGAGGAATTCCTTGCCGCGGCCGATAAGCTGAAGGCTGCAGGCATCCCTGCCTTCACCTTCGGCGGCACGGTCAACTGGCACGTCATGCGCCTCATGGACGTCATCCTTGAAACGAAGTGCGGTGCTGAAAAACACGATGCACTGAAGGCGATGACGCTGGACTGGACCAAGGAACCCTGCGCGACGGAATCCTTCGCGGAGTTTGCGAAGTGGACGAAGGACTATACGCTGCAGCCATTCATGGGCATCGACAACAAACAGTCGTACAGCCTCTTCACCGCAGGCCGTGCGGCGATGATGCTCGAAGGCGACTGGCTGGTCAGCCAGCTTAACGGCTCCGGCGCCAATCTCGACGACTACGGGATTTTCCCCTTCCCGACCAATACCGATCGTCTCTACGGTTTCGCCGAGTACAACTACATCAGCACCAAGAGCAAGAGCCCTGATTTAGCGGCGAAGTTCCTCGACTACTTCCTCTCGACGAAGGTCCAGCAGGACCTGCTCGGCCAGCTGAGTTCAACCTCCGTCAACAAGAACGTCCAATATGCCAACCAGAAGCCGCTAGAGGCGGAATGGCTGGGGATCTTCCAGAAATACGGCAAGGTGTACATGAACGGCGACCAGGCGTTCCCGCTCGACGTCACGACGGAATATTTCCGGGTCATCAACAATGTGGCCTCCGGCAACACCGAGCCGGCCGACGCGGCCAAGCAGCTGCAGAGCTTCATCGCAAGCCGAAGCTGATTCCTCCCGAGGTGCCAGTCGATCGACCAGTTGTCGATCGACCGGCACATTCTTTCATCAGCTGGCAGCCGCTTCACTGCCAGGAGGAAAGCATGTCACTTCGACAATCGACACATGATCCGCGCGTACAAGCGCTCATCCTGCTCGTGCCAGCACTCGCGATTTACGCGGTCTTCGCTCTCTACCCGATGCTCAACGTCGTGATCCTGAGCTTTCAGAAATGGAACGGACTCGATCCCAATCGACAATTCGTGGGGCTTGCAAACTACTCGGCGATTTTCACGAAGGACCCTGTCTTCTGGGTTGCGTTCCGCAATACCGTGATCTGGACCTTGATGAGCCTGATCTTCCCGCCGATGATCGGACTGCTGCTGGCGCTGAGCCTCAATCAGAAGATATTCGGCCGCAATGGCCTCAGGGCCATCTTTTATCTGCCTGTTATCATCGCGCCGATTGCCGTCGCCACCATGTGGAAGTGGATGTACGATCCGTTCTTCGGCCTTTTCAGCCAGCTGCTCACCTCGTGGGGCATGCAGGGCTGGATCAATGACTGGCTGGGCAACAGGGATATCGCCCTTTATTCGGTTTTTGTCGCCTATCTCTGGCAGACGGTCGGCTTCTCGATGGTCCTGTTCCTGGCGGGCCTGCAGAACGTCTCTCAGACACTCGTCGAGGCCGCCCGCATCGATGGCGCCGGCCGCTGGGCGGTGTTCAAGCATGTGACATTGCCGGCATTGCGCCCGACGATCACAATCGTTCTCGTTCTTTCCGTCATCTCCTCCCTGAAGGCTTTCGACATCGTCTATGGTCTGACAGGCGGCGGTCCGGCGCAGTCTACCCAGATGCTGGCGCTCTGGGCGTTCACGCAGGCGATGCAGATCTTCGATTTCGGACGAGGTGCGGCGATTTCGGTCGTGCTGCTGCTGATCACCATGGCCGTCGTCATTCCCTATCTGAGATGGACCCAGAAGCACGAGGAGGCTGAATCGTGACAGCAGTGCCGAGCGACCAGACCGCAGTGCATCTGCAGGTCGAACCATCGTCGATGAAGCGGGATCCCATTCTGATCGGTCTCTGGATCACGCTTGTTATCGTGGCGATCGTCTGGGTCGCGCCATTCGTCTTCATTGTCTTCACCTCCTTGAAGACGCCGGCGGCGGTGACGGGCACGGGCGCCTTCGTGCCACCAACCGATCTCGCTTTCGAAAACTACAGCGCCGCATGGAGCCGCGGTAACTTCGCAAACTCCTTCTTCAACAGCGTCATCATCACCGTCATCAAGGTGCCGCTCGGGCTGTTCCTTTCGGCAATGGCCGCCTATGCTCTGGCCAAGATCAAGCTGAAGATCACCAAGGCCCTGCTGCTGCTCGTCGTATTCGGCACGATGATCCCCTTCCAGGTGATGCTTGCGCCGCTCTTTACCCTGGTGAATTCACTCGGCCTGATCGACACCTACCCCGGCGTCATCCTTCCCTACATCGCCTTCGGCGTTCCCTATCAGGTCTTCATCCTGCACGGCTTCTTCAAGAGCATTCCCAAGGAGCTGTCGGAAGCAGCACTGATCGACGGTGCAAGCCACTTCATCATCTTCAGACGGATCTTTCTGCCGGTGTGCCTGCCCGTGCTCGCCGCACTGCTCATCCTCGACTTCGTCTCCACCTGGAACGAATTCGCCATGGCGCTGGTGCTGCTCCAGGATCAGCACATGTGGACCTTGCCGCTCGGCCTGATGTCGTTTCAGGGACAGTTCTCGAGCAATTACGGCCAGCTCAATGCGGCCATCGTGATGACCGTCCTGCCGGCGACGATCGTCTATCTCATCTTCCAGCGTTACTTCGTCTCTGGCCTGACCTCCGGCGCCGTCAAAGGCTAGGACCACGAAAAGCATTCCACGAGGAGAATATTCTATGTCTGATGCAACAGTCGAAAAATGGGGCGTGTTCGAGGCCTCCTTTGATGGACCCTCCGGCGACAATCCCTATCTCGACGTGGCATTCGATGCCGTGTTCACCCATAAGAGCCGCGAAGTCCGCGTGCCGGGCTTCTATGACGGCAACGGGACCTACCGTATCCGCTTCATGCCGGACATCGAAGGCGAGTGGTCGTTTTCGACCCGTTCCAAGACTGCCGCACTCGACGGCAAGACCGGCGCATTGACCGCGAGCGAGCCTTCGCCCGCCAATCACGGCCCGGTGCGCGTGCGCAACAAATTCCACTTCGCCTATGCCGACGGCACCCCGTTCCTGTGCTTTGGGACGACCTGCTATGCCTGGACGCACCAGCCGCTCGACATGCAGAAGCAGACCCTCGAAACCCTCAAAAAGGCCCGCTTCAACAAGATGCGGATGGGTGTGTTTCCGAAGGATTATCCCTACAACGTCAACGAGCCGTTGCACGCCTCCTTCGAACGCGGAGCGGACGGAAAGGAAGACTTCGATCGTCCGAATCCCGCCTCGTTCCAGCACTTCGAGAAGCAGGTCGCAGCGCTCTGCCAGTTGGGAATCGAAGCCGATATCATCATCTTCCACCCCTATGACCGGTGGGGCTATGCCGACATGTCGGCCGAACAGGATTTTCGCTATGTCGAATATCTGGCCGCTCGTCTCGCCGCCTACCGGAACGTCTGGTGGTCGCTTGCCAATGAATATGATTTCCTCATCGATACAAAGCCGATGGAGCAGTGGGATCGCTACTTCCACATCCTGGAAGAGAACGACCCCTACCAGCACCTGCGCTCCATCCATAATGGCGACGTGACGGCGAATTTCGATCACCGCAAGCCATGGGTGACCCACACCTGCATTCAGAACCCTGACGTCAAGCGGACCCAGGAATGGCGCGATTCCTACGGCAAGCCTGTCGTCAACGACGAGCCGGAATATGAGGGCGACATCCTGCAATCATGGGGCAATCTCAATGCGCAGGAGCTCGTGCATCGCTTCTGGATCACGATGGCGCGCGGCGGCTATGCCGGCCACGGCGAAACCTATTCCCACCCCGAGGACCTGATCTGGTGGGCCAAGGGCGGGGAACTGCGCGGCGAAGCGTGGAAGCGCATCGCCTTCCTCCGCGACCTCCTGGAAGCCGATGTTAAGCACGGCCTCGAGCCACTGGGCATCATCGGTGAATGGCCATGGTCTCGCGTGTCGGGCGCCCGCGACGGCGATGGCGACTTTCGCCTGATTTATTTCGGCGAGCATCAGCCGGTGGTCTGGTCCACCGGCCTGCCTGTCGACGGCGACGACTATGATATCGATCTCATTGACACCTGGGAGATGACGATCACGCCGGCGGAGAAGGTGGCGGCTCCCGTTCCGCATCCGACGCGCCATGGCTCGGTCGTGCGCGGCGGCAAGCCGGACGCGGCCTTCGGCGTAAAAATTCCGCGCAAGCCGTACCAGGCACTGCGCGTGCGCAGGAAGCGCTAGAAGATGACAAGGGGTACGAAATGTCTGGCTTGAGCATCAGAAACGTCAAGAAATCCTTCGGCCCGGTCGATATCATTCATGGTGTCGACGTCGAGATCGCCGACGGTGAGTTTACCATTCTCGTCGGCCCCTCCGGCTGCGGCAAGTCGACATTGTTGCGCATGATTGCGGGGCTCGAGGATATCACCGCCGGTCAAATCAGCATTGACGGCCGGGTCGTGAACAATCTGCAGCCGAAGGATCGCGATATCGCGATGGTCTTCCAGAACTATGCATTATACCCGCAGATGACGGTCTCCCAGAACATGGGATTTGCGCTCGAGCTCGCCGGGGTCAAGCGGCCGGAAATCGAACAGAAGGTCGGTGAGGCTGCAGCAATTCTCGGATTGCAGCCGCTTCTCGACCGAAAGCCGGCGCAGCTGTCGGGCGGACAGCGACAGCGCGTCGCCATGGGCCGGGCCATCGTTCGCGATCCGAAAGTCTTTCTCTTCGACGAGCCGCTCTCCAATCTGGATGCGAAACTGCGCGTGAAGATGAGAGCGGAAATCAAGGCTCTGCACCAACGCCTGAAGACCACGATCGTTTACGTCACCCACGACCAGATCGAAGCCATGACCATGGCTGACAAGATCGTCGTGCTCCACGGCGGTCGCGTCGAACAGATCGGCAGTCCGCTCGAGCTCTATGACCGACCACGCAATATCTTTGTCGCCGGTTTCCTCGGTTCCCCCGCGATGAACTTTCTCGAGGGAACCCTTGAGGGCGCAGGCAACCCGGTATTGTCGCTGCCGGGCGGGTCACGCGTAACGCTTTCGCGGGCTCCAGCCAATGCCGCCAACAGACCGCTGACGCTGGGCATTCGTCCCGAAGACATCACCTTCGGCGGCGAAAACGGTGTGGATGCCGTGGTCAAGGTGGTCGAGCCGACGGGATCGGAAACCCATGTCGCCGTGGAGCTCGAAGGCAGGGAGCTGACATGGGTCGTTCGCGAACGTGTCGAGCTGGTGCCGGAACAGCCGGTGAAGCTTTCTTTCGAAACGGCCAAGGTTCACTTCTTCGACCGGGAGACGCAGCAGCGTTTGAGCGTCTGAATTAGACGCGTCAGCAGGTCCGTCGAACGCGGAACCGGAATTTGCCCTTGCAGACGAAACGCTGACTTGTACTCTCTAGTCTCGCCAACAGGCTGTTGGTCGAAGACGAGGTAGCCAGGACATGCACATTCGAAAGGCCGTCTCCGCCGACGCGGCGGAGCTGAGCAGTCTCCTGAACGAGATCATCCTTGCCGGTGGAACGACCGCACTCGAGACGCCGCTTTCAGCTGCCGAGTTCGCGGACTGGTTCATCGATGGCGAGTTTCCTCTGACCTGCCATGTTGTAGAGCACGATCAGTCACTCGTCGGTTTTCAGTCGCTGAGCTTATACGGCGATCCGCCAAAAGGCTTCGCCGACATCGCGACCTTTGCCCGCATGAACCCCAGGACCGCAGGCGTCGGCAGCGCTCTTTTCCCCGCAACCCGAGCGGCGGCGGAAGAACTCGGGCTCGAATTCATCAACGCGACCATCCGCGCCGACAATGTCAGCGGCCTTGGCTATTACACAAAGATGGGCTTCGAGACCTATGACCGGCTGGTCCAGGTTCCGCTTCAGGACGGGACGCCCGTCGATAGGATCAAGAAGCGTTTCAGAGTGGGCGCCAGGCATCACACGATACCCGACGCCTGAAACGTGTTCGATGGCGCTGTGGAAGTGCTTGGCATCCAAGGGCCGACCGCTTCAGCCTTGCTCAGCGTCGCCCGTTGTCGGAGACCGATAGGCCGATACTGCCTCGTCGCCGCTCACGCTGGAATATTAACCTTATGAAGTAACAGCGTAGTTTTCCAAAATGGAAGAGAAGTGCCATTTAACTTCCGTCACGAGTTCCCTCCCCACGAAATCAAGCATTTGGGATAGAGACGGATTTGGAGCCGCAACGACGGAAAAAAGGAACAGATCAAAGCCATGTCCGGAGATTTGTCCATACCGACTGCGATGTTCACGGCCGACGAACTGGCGGTGATCCGCCGCGCTTACGCCCATCAGGTGGTGGCAACCGCCGCGACGACGAACCCGCGGATCGAAGCTGCCTTTGCCACCGTCCCGCGCGAAAAATTCCTCGGTCCGCCGCCATGGGAGATCGCCAACCTGGGCGGCGGATATCACCCCCTCCCCTCCTCCGATTTGGTTCTGGCCTATCAGGACGTGCTATTCGCCCTGCAGTCCGAAAAGGGTGTCAACAATGGCAGTCCCTCACTGCATGCCCGACTCCTGGCAGAGCTAGACATACAAATCGGCGATCGCATCGCCCATATCGGTGCCGGCACCGGTTATTACAGCGCAATTCTCGCAGAGTTGGTCGGCACTTCCGGTCATGTCTATGCCGTCGAGATGGATCCCGATCTGGCTGCCCTCGCTCAAACAGCGCTTGCTGATCGCGCCAATGTCAGCGTCATTAACGCCGACGGCAGCCAATGGCCGCAACAGGAGGTGGATGCGATCTATGTGAATTTCGCCGTCGCGCGGCCAGCGGAACCCTGGATCGAAAGGCTTCGGCCTGGAGGGCGTCTGGTTCTGCCACTCGGCGTACCGCGCCAGGACCGACCGCCGAAAGGCGGCCGTCATGCATCCCATGGTGCCGCACTTCGGATTGAGCGCGGCGAGGGTGGGTTTGCGGCGCGTTGGATCGGCACAGCCTATTTCGTCTGCGCCAATGGTGGATTGACAATCGACGATAACGAGATCGAGGCGCTGACAGCCGCCTTCAGGCGCGGCGGCATCGAGTTCGTCAAAAGCCTGCTCTGGAAGACGGAGCCGCGGATCGGACGCTGCTGGTATATCGGCGACCAATGGGCGCTCTGCTATGACGACGTCTGAACTATCCGCCCCGGTTCGGCAAAACCGACCACCCATCCCTGCGGGGAACGGGAGTGACGTAGCGCGCCGCGGCACCCAAGAGTTTGACGTTCTCGACACCACCTTTCCTTCGACCGACGCGATCAGCTAGCCGCACTTCTGACCGACGATGACGTCGCAACGCTCAAACATCCGGCGCAAGGCATGGGCGACAATACGCTCAGAGCGCCGACCTCGGATCTGGCTATCTCGGAGCTTAGCCAAGGCGCGCCACCGGCACCCTTCCCCGCCCAGTGCTGGAGGACCTGCTGTGAAATCAACGTCCATCATCTCTCGGAGTCAGCGAGCGCGCGGCAAGGATCGGAGCCAAGGCATACCGACTGAGCTCGAGATAAGATTGACCGCCGACGGCGTGTTGAAATGCAGCGGCCAGCGTGCGTCAGATATGGCGCCCCAACAGCTGACTTGATCGGCTTTAATAGGCCGGCTCGACATGACCAAGGCTTTGCGCGCTTCCTCCTGGAAAGCGCCACGTAGACAGGCGGCTGGGATCAGCAAGCGGCGGCGACCGCGCCATCGTCGGTCGGTGGCGCTCTTGGCGCGCGGCTTGCTCGCCAGCGATCTCACGAAACAACCACGCGCGTCTCTCCTGCTGAAGGCGATGCGGCGGTCGCGGCGCAAATCGGCGGCGCAGACAACCCATCGCCGGCTCAAGCTCCCTGATCTCGACACATCTCGCGAAGTCCGATCGACACGTATGGAAGGTGAGGATGCGGCGCCTGTGCGGCGGCGGGTTGCCAGAATGACAAAAGCCCGGCGCGGGAGAGATGCGCCGGGCTTCGAAAGTGACCGACAGCTGGGAGGAGAAGTGCTGTCCGTCGGACCGAAGCGGCTAGGAGGGGAAAGCGCTTCGGTCCGTCACGAGGTAGTGTCGCAATGCGGCAAATTCAAGCCTGACGATTGCGCGGATGTCGCAGACGAAGTGCCAGGCAAGTACAGCCCAATCTCGCACGCGATCAGGGCTAGGCGAGGGGTTGTCCGCGGACAACTTGCCGTCAGCGATCCGGCGGAGGGAGTTAAACAGCTTTCAGCGGGCCGACCTGCTCCCCCACGAAATGATCGACGAGGGTAGGGGATCGCACTGCTGGTGCGCCAAAAACCGGGCACGCGAATGGAGAGTACCTCAATGGTCGACGGCGATCCGCCCTGGAGGTGCCTTGCCTAACCCTTCGCCCTCTCACGGGCGTGGCCTCGCTTATCTCCACCTGACTGAAGCCGAATTGACCGAGAGATCGAATAGGGCAATCGCTAAGCTGGGCGATCTGGCGCCGGCGACCAACGACGACCAGAACATCCGACCCATCCGCCCACCACATGCGGATGTCGCCGCCGGCTTTTCGCTATCCGCCGCATCATTCGAGGCTTCGGCCTTTGACCTACGAAGGACAGGAAGGAGGACCAATCGGCAGGCTTGGACGAACAAACCGATCGATGTCCCGCGGGCTGACAGGCTGCTGAATTTCGCCGCCGTCACCTGCCGCGCTCTCCAGCCCTCCCCTAAGATGCCCCGCAGAGGCCTCGAAGTACGGCCCTGGCCGCCGCCCCGCTTGCCCGATCTGCCCGGGATTGCGACCGAAGCGTAGTCGTTAGCCAAACAACCTCCGCCTGGTGACGGGCGGCCTCGATTGCCACCTCATCAAGGAGGCCCAAGAGCGGCAAGGATGATACCGCCGCGGCGCGATGCCATCCTTGCCGCGGATCCCTTTCGGTGTCCGAAGCCACATCGCAGGCAGCCCGCATCTCTTCGAATTGGCCACGTTCTGCTCCTCCTAAACGCGGGGTAAGTTCTAGGTATCGCGGACCCGTCCGCAGACCCGACAGAAATCTTCGAAACTCTTGGAGCCGAATGCGCCACGTCTGTTCGGCAAGACGCAGGACACCGCTGTTCTACAATGGCAGGCAGGGCCATCAGGCGGGCGTACTGCCGCAAGTCCGTGGCATCCATCAGCAGGGCGATATCAGGGATATTTTCCCGGCCGCGCGAACCAATTGCTGTGGAGATCGGATCGTGTGCAAACAACCTGACAGCTACTACGTTGATCATCCGGTTGTCCGCGGACAACGGCACGATCAGGCGACATTCGGCTTGCAGGGGTTTGCGGGTTCACCTGAGGCAAGACTGGAGGCTCGACAGTCCTCCCATCATTGAGGCTGGGCCTTCCGTGCGATAGCCGACCGACAGAACGCTGTCTCGCTACCACCGCATTCAGCTCTTCATGCGACCGGGCGGAAGGATTACCCGACAGGGGAGGGGCCGCCTTTCGAACCTATGGGAGCGGCAGGTCATAGCCGAGGCTTTAGCGCGCATCAACTCATTGCGAACCGGTGGCCGCTGAAATCGACCGACAGTCCTTCAGCGCACATGACCCAGCGACGACTATCGCCGATCTGCTTGCTGCAGCGAGCGAGCGCATGTGGGAACGGTGACCTCCGGTCCGCCTTGTCCTGGGATAACCGACCGTGGCGGCACGGCTTCGCCGCCATATTAGACGGGGCGGCGCCCATCATTGATGCACGCTATTCGATGACGCGCAGCCCCTCGCTATAATGAATGTGGAACCTGCGTTAATCCAGGTCGATATGGCAGGAGATGATCCTGCGCCTTCCAAAGGGATGCTGGAGATGCCCAGCAACGAACTGCCGAAGCAGCACCGCCAGTGACAGTCGGGGAGGGGCCGCCGATGGCACATGACGCCAGGCTGAGAGCTTGCCGACGTCCGGAGCAGCGCGCATCATGTCACCACCGCCTTGCCATACAGTTGCTTTCGCGTGCCGACTTGGCGATCGCGATGCGTGTTCCGCCGATTACCGAGACGTTATCAAACAGCCCCCGTGGCCATCAAGATCGCGTCCGCAGGCAGGCAGTGTCTCGACGACGCTCAGCCATGCGGCGCGCCGAGCGAGAGCAATCGGCTCGCAGGCGGCCGGCCTGGTATTTGCCCGTTGATAACGCAAACGGCTATTGCAGGCCATTATCACAGGCGCTATTGTTTTCTCGGGCTTGCTGCACAACGCGTCGCCTGCAGGTGCCGGTCGCCGGCATCGGACGGCAGCAAGATTTAGACCCAAGTCGCGCTCCCGATACGAGCTGCGCACCGATCTACCCGCTTCGCGGCCGCCAAGCCGCCCTATCGGTAAACTTACGAAAAAGCCGCCCTGCAACCCAGTAACGAAACTAAAGTCCTGGTTCGCTTCCGTAGCAGGATGCGGTTTCAGCTATATCAATGACTTATGGTTTTTGAAACGTCGCGAGATCCTTTGCTTTAGGCGATACCGAGCGCAGTGGCGGCGCGGCTTGACGAGTCCACAATCACCTCCAATCACTGCCGCCTGACCCGACCGGGGAAACGGACTGATCTCCGGCTCCGGCATAAATGTCCGCAGGAAAGCAATGGCTTGCATCCTTTGGCAGCACCCTGCGTTATCTCCGCACCAGATCGGAGAGCATCCTCATGCCAGATGTACTTCACCTCAAGAAATTCCCCTTTGCGGCGACAATGATGGCCGCAGCAATTGGCGCATTTGTCTTGATGCAGGCAACTGAGCGCCGGTCGGTCGCCCCGTCTGCGGATACCGGCCGCGCGGGTGACGATCATGGCCGCAGCGCCAGCACGCCCGAGGCTATCCCCTTCAGCGGCCTTCGCGACGTGTTCTGGCGCGTCTTCCACGAGATTCTCGCCGACCGGGTCACGCTGATTGCCGCGGGCGTGACGTTTTATCTGCTGCTGGCGCTGTTTCCAGCCATGGCGGCTTTGGTATCTCTTTACGGTTTGATTGCCGATCCGGCCACCATATCCGAACATCTTCGCGAATTGGCCGGTCTCATGCCATCAGGCGCGTTCGATCTTCTTGCCAATCAGATCGAGGAGCTCGTCGGTCGGCGCGATGCTACGCTCGGCATCACCTTCTTCGTCGGCCTCGGCATCGCCCTCTGGAGTACACATAGCGGTACGCTGGCGATCTTCGACGCGATGAACGTCGCCTATGAGGAGGAAGAGAAGCGGGGGCTTGTCCGGTTGAACCTGATCGGCCTCTGCTTCACCTTGTGCGCGATGCTTTTGACAGTTGTCATGGTGGCGCTCGTCGGGGTCATGCCGATTGTCCTCTCCTATCTCTGGCTCGATCAATTCAAGGAGCACATGGCCCTTCTCCTGCGATGGCCGCTGCTTCTGCTGGTCGTCGCGGTGGCCGTTACATCAGTCTACCGCTTCGGCCCCAGCCGGGAGCCTGCCAAGCTCCGGTGGATGACATGGGGCGCGGCTCTGACCACTGTCGCCTGGGCCGCCATGTCTCTCGGCTTTTCCTTCTATCTGGATCACTTCGCCAATTACAACGCGACATACGGCACACTCGGCGCACTGATCGGCTTCCTCATCTGGATCTGGCTTTCCGTCGTCATTCTCATTGTCGGAGGGGCGCTGAACGCCGAACTGGAGCATCAGACCGCGAAGGACACGACGACGGGAGCGCCGCTCCCGATGGGATCGCGCGGGGCCTATGTCGCGGACACTCTGGGCAAGACGATGAGCTGACCGCGATGATTGCTCCTCTCCTATGGTTTTGATGTATTCTGCCGTTTCTGCAGTCCCGACACAGGAGACGATGATGACCGCCCCGCATCCTTCCAAAACTCATATCGGCAATCATGCGCTGCATCCCGAAACACAGATGCTGAATTACGGCTACGATCCCGAACTTTCGGAAGGGGCGGTCAAGCCACCGGTGTTTCTCACCTCCACCTTCGTGTTCAAGACGGCCGAAGATGGCCGCGACTTCTTCGATTACGTGTCGGGCCGCCGCGAGCCGCCCGAAGGGAAGGGGGCGGGCCTCGTCTACTCGCGCTTCAACCATCCGAACAGCGAAATCGTCGAAGACAGGCTCGCCGTCTACGAACGGACGGAAAGCGGCGTGCTGTTTTCATCCGGCATGGCGGCGATCGCCACCACTCTGCTCGCCTTCGTCCGGCCGGGGGATGCGATCCTTCATTCGCAGCCGCTCTACGGGGGAACCGAAACATTGCTGGCGAAGACTTTTCTGAACTTCGACGTCGCCGCCATTGGATTTGCCGACGGCGTCAGCGAAGGATCGGTGCAAAAGGCGGCAGAAGAGGCAATGGCCAAGGGCCGCGTCTCCGTCATCCTGATCGAGACGCCTGCCAATCCGACCAACGGCCTGGTCGATGTCGCGATGATCCGGCGCGTGGCCGACATGATTGGTGGAAGACAGGGCCATATGCCGATCATCGTCTGCGACAACACCCTGCTCGGACCGGTCTTCCAGCGGCCGATCGAGCACGGCGCCGATATCTCGCTCTATTCGCTGACGAAATATGTCGGTGGTCATTCGGATCTGATCGCCGGCGCCGTTCTTGGTCGCAAGGCGGTGATCAAGCAGATCAAGGCCCTGCGCGGCGCGATCGGCACCCAGCTCGATCCACATTCCTGCTGGATGCTCGGCCGTTCGCTGGAAACGCTGCAGCTGCGCATGGAACGGGCAAACAGCAACGCGCGAGCCGTTGCCGACTTTCTGCGTGATCACCCGAAGGTCGAGAAGGTTCACTACCTGCCCTACCACGATCCGGACTCGCCGGCCGGCCGGACCTTCATCGCGCAATGCACCGGCGCCGGCTCAACCTTCTCTTTCGACATTCGCGGCGGTCAGCCCGCCTCGTTCAAATTCCTGAACGCGCTGCAGATCTTCAAGCTCGCGGTCAGCCTCGGCGGCACGGAATCGCTTGCGAGCCATCCGGCCACCATGACACATTCCGGCGTGCCCGCCGATGTCCGCCAGCGCATCGGCGTTCTGGAATCGACCATCCGCCTTTCGATCGGCATTGAGCATCCGGACGATCTGGTGGCGGATCTGGAGCTGGCGCTGCAGGGCGCCTGATGCGGCGGGAGAAATCGATGCCCGGCGGCGCCGGGCATCGGGCGCGACGTCACTTGTCGTCGGTGGTCAGTTCCTTTTCGTCGGTGTTCAGCACGAAGACCGCAAGCAGGCGCGCCGGCTTTGTCTTGCTGGCGTTCTTGCTGACGGCGTGATGATCGCCCGGAAATTCGGGAAAGCTTTCGCCGGCCTTGTAGACCTTTTCCGGCCCGTCATTCACCTTGCTGGTGATCGCCCCTTCGAGAACGGTGGCATAGATGAAAGCCGAAGCCGGGTGCGTATGGCCGGGCGAGGAGCCGCCCGGCGCATATTCGACGAGCACCCCCCGCATGCTCTTGCCGGGAACATTAGGGAGCTTCTGGTCGAAAACGACGCTTACCTTCGCGTCGCCGCCTGCGGCATGAGCCTGAGTGCCGGCTGCAAGGACAATGGCGAGCGCCGCCGCCGAGATCATTTTTCTGAGCATGTCTGGTCTCCTGCGTTGATGGGAATGGGTCGGGCGCCTGGTATCAGGCGCTCTTTTTCTGGGGCGGCTGCCGGCTCAGCCAATCGTCGAAGCGGATCTGGCCGAGCCGCGCCTTGGCGCCGGTCACGAGCGAATTATCCTCGAGCTCCACGCCGAAGTAGCGGGCGTGCGGATCCGCCACCACTTGCCGCGGATCGTTCGTCGCCTTGAAGAGACGCATCACGATTTCGGTGAGGCGGACTTTCTCCGGCCCGCCGATCTCGATCGTGCCGTTCACCGGCTTGCCGAGCGCCACCTCGGCCATGACGTCGGCGACGTCGTCCGAGGCGATCGGCTGCACGTAGGCCGGCGACAGATGCACGGTCTGGCCGACGGTACCCGACTGGGCGATGCCAGCCATGAATTCATGGAACTGGGTGGAGTGCACGATGGTGTAGGGTATGCCGGAGCTCTTGATCAGCTCTTGCTGGGCCATCTTGGCGCGCATGTAGCCGCTGCCCTGCAGCCGCTCCATACCGACGATCGACAGAGCGATGTGATGCTTGACGCCGGCGGCAGCCCCTGCCTTGAGCAGATTGCGGCCCGACGTCTGGAAGAATTCCAGGACGGCCTTGTCCTCGAACGAGGGCGAGTTTGCGAGATCGAGAACCACCTGTGCCCCGGCGAGCGCTTCCGCCAGGCCTTTGCCAGTGATCGTGTCCACACCCGAGTTCGGCGAAGCCGCCAATACCTCGTGCCCCTTTTTGCGCAATCTTTCCACGGTCTTTGAGCCGATGAGGCCAGTGCCGCCGATAACGACGATTTTCATGGGTAGTCTCCTTGTCCTTTACGAGGATGTCCTCTGGTGACTTGCCGTTGTTGACTTGAAAGCGAGCAGCCAACTGCTCGACGTGCCGAAACCGCGTCCTCGATGAGCGAAGCGACTTCATCGGGACCGTCGCCGGTGCGAACGGTGTAACCGATGGGCAGGAGGATGCGCCGGATCGCGGCCCCAAACTATTCTTCCTCGGTCGCTGTCAGCCTATGCGAACGTCGTAGGTCAGCTGGCTCTGCGGTCGAGGCAGCCGGCCGAAATGGCGGAACGTCACATCGACAGGCATCGGCCTGATGTACCGTCGGGGCAGATAGCCGACCCGGAAGGCGAGGCGTATTCACTGGCCTGCAAGCCGAGGCTTGCGTCATCAATCCTCTCACGATGGAGATAAGAATGATCAAGCGTCTGAATTTCATGGCTCATAAGAACAGCGGCATCGACGGCCTCGTGGCCGTTGAAGGTTGGATTGCCAAAAGCTTCGATCCGAAGTTGCTCGAACTCGTCAAAGTGCGTGTTTCCCAGATGAATGGATGCGCTCACTGCCTGCACATGCACCGCCAGGACGCGCTGAAGCTCGGCGAAACGGATGACCGGCTGCTGCTTCTGAACGCATGGCGGGAGTCGCAGCTCTTCACCACTCGGGAGCGGGCCGCACTCGCCTGGGCCGAGGCTCTCACTCAGATCGCGAAAAGCCATGCGCCGGATGATGTTTATGAAGAGGCGCACGCCAACTTCTCGGATGACGAACTCGTGGCCCTTTCGATTGGTGTTGCGATGATCAACGCCTGGAACAGGCTGGCGATCGGATTTCGGCTTCAACATCCGGCAGATCACAAACGCGCCGCCGCTTGACTGTCTGCGCCTTCGGCGGATCAGGAAAGCTGGGTAGCCTCGAACATGGCAGTCAGCCCGATGCCTCCGCCGATACCGATCATGGCCAGGGCGGTCGCGCCGGGCGCCCAACTTCCCCCGGTGTCGCGGATCAGCTGGCTGTATAGTCGGGTAACGAGGATTGCGCCGGAGGCGCCGAACGGATGGCCCAAGGCAATTGCTCCGCCGTTCCTGTTGATCGCGTCGACAGGAATATCGAGCTGATCCAGCGATGCCAGAACCTGGGCCGCAAAAGCCTCGTTGAACTCGATGGCATTGATGTCCAAGAGCGAGAGCTCGGGCTGACGCTGCAGCAGCTTTCTGGTCGAAGCGACCGGCCCGATGCCGAGCAGATTGGGATCCACACCGGCAGCAGCGCTGTCGATGAAGGCAAGGCCCTTTTCGATACCCATGCTCCTTGCCATCCCTCGACTCATGACAAGCACCAGGCAGGCGCCGTCGTTCAGCGGGCAGGCATTGCCCGCTGTCACCGAACCATCGGCCAGGAAGACCGGCCGGAGGTTTGCGAGCGCCTCAAGGGATGTAGCCGCACGTGGGCACTCGTCCCGTTCGACCAGACCATGGCTGGTGGAAATTTCGACAGTCTCGGGTCGAAAGATGCCCGCCTCGGTAGCCTGCACGGCGAGCCGGTGGCTGTGCAGGGCGAATTCATCCTGTCTCTGGCGCGATATGCCGAACTGGCGCGCGACGTTTTCGGCGGCAATCCCCATTTCCGGGTCGCCGATCGTTTCAGGCGAAAACCGGGCGCGCCCGTAAAATCGCGGCGGCATCCCATTCGCCTTTGGTCTTTCGACGCGCCATGGTGCGGTGCTGACGCTCTCCACGCCGCCGGCCAGAAAGCACGAACCGGCTTTCGCCTGGATCAGGCGCGCCGCCATGATGATCGCTTCCAGGCCCGAGCCGCATTGCCGATCGATGGTCACGCCCGGAACCGCCATGGGCAGACCTGCGGTCAGCGCCGCCAGCCGCGCGATGTTTCCGCCGCCGCCGGCGGCGTTGCCCACCAGCACGTCGTCTATCGTGTCGGGTGCAATTCCCGTTTCCGAAAGGATCCTATGAATGATTGGCGCAAGCAGATCTTCCGCCGCGACAGTCGCAAGCGACCCGAAAGCCCGGCCGATCGGCGACCGGTAGGCGGCGACCACGACTGGCTGCCAATCCTCGTCAGGCTGATAAGCGTAGGACAAGATCGTCTCCAGAAACCACGGCCTGCTCCACTTGCCCCCTTGAAATCTTGCCGCTGCTCGTCATCGGCCAGGACCTTATATGGTAGAATTGCTTGGGGATCTTGTACTTCCCGAGCATCTGCGCGCAATGATCGGCCAGTATTTTCGGGTCCATCGTCTCTCCCGAGACGACGGCGACGATCCGCTGGCCGAAATAGGCGTCCGGCAGCCCGAAGACAACGGCATCCTCAACGCCGGGGCAGGCTTTCAGCGCGCTCTCGACTTCGGCGGGATAAACGTTGTTGCCACCCGTGATCATCATGCCGCCCGCCCTGCCGATCACCCGCAGCATGCCATCGGCATCGAGTTCGCCGAGATCTCCGACCGTCGCTCCGGCTTCTGTGACCCGGAACGCCTGACCGTCGTCGCCCCAGAGATATCCATCCGCGATCAGGTCGCTGCTGACGAATATGGTTCCCGGCACATCGGTCCCGACGTCGTCTTCATCCGGATCGCGAATGGAGATTTCCACGCCGGGATAGGCTTGCCCCACCCGGTCGATCGGAAAATCGATCTCGCCGCCGACAAGGGTCGAGACCGTCATGAAGCCCAGTTCGGATGCGCCGTAATATTCCCGGATACGGGCCATCGGAAACAGGCGACGCGTGGATTCGACCCCGTTCCTGTCAAGCTTTGCGCCGGCGGTCAGGACGTCGCGCAAGGGGGTCAAAGCGGGTTCGCCCGCCCACGCCCTTGCAATTCCGGCTATATGGGTGGGCACGGCGACCAGCCGCTCGACGTGCCAGGAGGAAAGCGTGCGTGCGGCCGCGACGGGATCCCATTTCCGGACTGAATGGAAGGTTGCCCCAGCATCAAGAGCTTCGACCAATGCATAAAGCGCCAGGCCATGCGCGAGGGCTCCCGGGCACATTGTCGACGGCGCGTCTTCGAGTTCAAAAACGACGCGTCCGCGATCGAGGCTGCGGCGCCATTGTTCGCGCGAGCGATAATAGGCTTTCGGCTCGGCGGTGGTCCCCGACGTGAAGCCGATCAGAAAGATCTTGTCGGCATCGAGCGGCAGGTCGGCTTCCTTTCCCGCTGCGGCAAGGTCGAAAGCCTCCGCTCCTGCAGCGACGACGGGAATTCCTAGCCTTCGGGCAATTTCAGCGCTCGGCCCGGCATCGTCGTCGACGATCAGAACGTCAGGCGCCAGGCGATCGATGATGCGTTCGATCCTTTCCGCCGGCATCATCGGGTCGATGACCGCGCAGGCATTCGGGAAAGCGGTGGCCGCCGCAAAATACTCGGCAAAGCCGATATGGTTGCCAAGGCTGAGAGCGGCAAGCGTCTCCACACCGGGCAGATCGAACGTGCGGCGGTTCGAGCGAGGGAGATCTTGGAGAAACCGATAAATTGCCTTGGCGCGCATATAGAGCTCGCCATAGCTGAGCGAGTGCCCATCGATCACCAGCGCCGGCTTGTTCGGTGTCTCCGTTGCATGTCGAAGAAGCTGCGCATGGAACGGCATGGACACCCGTTGGTTTGAACGATCGGCAATCAGCCGGGAGACAGAGCGGCTCTCGTCGCTTCGGGAATCGGCGTCGGGCGGCTGTCGGAGAGGCCGACGCAGACCCAGACGAAATGCGCAGATGCGCAATGAGCGCCATCGCGCTGGCGAAAGAGTTCTATGGCAAAGGACAGGCTCGTGCGCCCTATTTTCTCCACGTCCACCTTTGCCTCGACGACATCGTCAAGGTCGATCGGGCTGTGAAAGGTGATCTCCGCCTTCTTCACGTGATAGGCGACGCCGGAGGAGGTGTGACGGAAATGGCTGAGAATTTGCCGTTGCCGCAGGAACTCGACGACCGCATCCTCGCAATAATCGAGATAACGGGAGTTGTGGACATGACCATAGATGTCGATGTCTCGCATCGAGACTCGGAACGATGCTAAAGGCTTGTCGTCAACGCTCATTCGATCACCGAAAATTCGATGCGGTGGTCTAACCGCAGTGTGTGGGGGATGCAATGCAATATCAGGCGGTCGTGCGAAAATTCGGCCCGGCTCAGGATGTCGTCGAACTCGAGCAGGCTGCGCTGCCGCCGCTGCGGCGCGACCAGGTGAGGGTGCGTCTGCTGGCGCGGGCGATCAATCCGTCCGATATCATCACCATATCAGGAGCCTATAGCGGACGCACGACATTGCCCTTCATTCCCGGCTTCGAAGCGTTCGGAGTGGTCGAACAGTGCGGTGAAGAGGTTCATGGGCTTTCCCCCGGGGCACGCGTGCTGCCGGTTCGCAATGCCGGCGGCTGGCAGGAATTCAAGGATACCGATCCCGGCTGGTGCCTTCGTGTTCCTGGCGAGCTCACCGACTTCGAGGCTGCGACGAGCTACGTCAATCCGATGACGGCCTGGTTGATGCTGCATGCCAAGATCGGGCTGAGGCCGGGCATGCGTATCGCCATCAATGCCGCCGCCTCTTCGATCGGATCGATATTGATCGGCCTCGCCAATGCCGCGGGCGTGGAGCCGGTGGCGATCGTTCGCAGCGAAGGATCACTTGAGCGCCTGCGCGGCGGCGTCGAGGCTGTTATCATCGATAGGGAAGAAAGCGAAAGCGATCTGGTTGCCGGGCTCGCCGGCCGGCATGGGCTCGACGCGGTGCTCGATTGTGTCGGAGGTGCGCGCGCCGCGACCCTCGCCGGTGCGCTGCGGCCGGGCGGACGCTTCGTACATTACGGCCTGCTCTCGGGGCAGAGCATCCCGAATTCATTCTGGGCGTCCCATACCGATATTTCCTTTTCCTATTTTCACCTCCGGGAATGGGTTCATTCGCAAGCTATGGACGACGTGCAGCATGCCTATTCCAAGGTCGCGGCGCAGATCGCTTCGAAGGTCATTGAGACCGAGATCCGGGAGGTGTTGCCTTTGGAAAGTGTCCGGCAAGCCCTGCAGTCCGCGCTTCCGTTCCGAACGGGCGGCAAGGTTCTGCTCGCCTGACGAACGCGGTCACTAGGCGTTTTCGTTTCGTTGCCGCACGCTAATGATTGCCGGGTGGTTCTGCTCGGCCCATCCGATCAGGGTTTTCATGGGAATAAGGAAGGATTGGCCCAGTTCCGTCAGCTCATATTCCACGCGAGGCGGAACCTGCGGATAGACGGTGCGCCGCACGAAGCCGTCCTGCTCCAGATGCCTCAACGTCTTGGAGAGCATCTGTTTCGATATGTCCCCGATCTCACGCATCAGCTCGTTGAAGCGTTTCTTTCCGTCTTCCAGTGCCTCAAGGATGAGCAGACTCCATTGATCGCCAATACGATCGAGCACGCCTCTGATCGGGCATCCCGTCCCGGGTTGTTGTTTCGGCTCGTCCGTTTCCTTGGGCATGCTCCATCCTCGGTCATCGTCGGCTGACCTCGCCACTAAAACGTGCCTTCTTGCTCGGCATGTCGAGGTTTCATAGACCAACTCTCATAGTCTGCTTTCTAGACTAGATCGCGAATCCATACCAAGGAGCTTGATGCATGACATTCGGGAAATCGCTTTTCGCACTCGTCATTTTGGCAGGCGTCGCCGCGCCGGCCGGCGCTTTTGCTGAAACGGCCTCGCGGGATTTGAAGGTCGAGGAAGCCAACCGGAAGCTGGTGGTGGAGTTCTACGACCGGTTCTTCAACAAGCACGATATCGAGGCTGCCGCCGTCGTCGCCGACGACTACCGGCAGCACAATCCTCAAGTTCCCGACGGAAAGAAGCCTTTGATTTCCTTCTTCACCGGCTTCTTCAAGGACAATGCCCAATCGAAGGCCGAGATCGTCCGCAGCGCCGCCGATGGCGATCTGGTCTGGTTGCATGTGCACGCGACCAACGGCGCAGGCGATCTTGGCCAGGCGATCGTCGATATTTTCCGCGTCGAGGACGGCAAGATCGTCGAGCACTGGGACGTGATCCAGGCCGTTCCGAAAGAGGCGGCAAACAAGAACACCATGTTCTGAGTTGGGTGGGGCCGGCTTCCCAGTTGGCCCCATTATCGGCGTTGCGCGCCTGGTTCAGCCGTCTCTCTCGTTGCTGCCGATTTCCGCCGCATTGCTCGGTCAACATTTGCCGATGGCCCAACGCCCAAACGCCAAGATGGCGGGTGCCATAATCGATACGCATCAATCAATCCGGGGACGCTCCGATTTCGGCGTTGCCAGCCCGTGTTTGGCAAGCTCCAGGGTCAGAATACGGGTTTCGAGAAGGTTGAAGATGCGCAGGATGGCCTCGATCGCATCGAACGGCTTCGTCAGAAAATCCTTCGCGCCGAGAGAAAGCGCCCGCCGGCGCGTCGGCAATGTCGCATCCGCGGTTAGAACCAGGATCGGCAGATAGCTGTTTTCGGGAATGAGCCTCGCAAAGGTCTCCAGAAGAGCGAAGCCATCGAGATCGGGCATCATCAGGTCGAGGAGAACGAGATCGACAGGATGTTCGCGAAAGAGCCGCAAGGCCTCGCGGGGCTCGGTGGTACTGATCAGCGCCGTAAAGCCTTCGCGCTTGAGGATACGCTCCAGCAGCGAGACATTGGCGGGCTCGTCGTCGACGATCAGGATCGTCGATCGGCGCACGATATCGGTGGAATCTGTCATGGACCCAATATTTCGTTGAAGCGATGCCGAACTGATATCAAGCGGCGCGGCCAAATCAAAGGTGATGCTTTGACGGCGGGCTTCCCATCGCAACCGGTCTTGCCTCTACCGCTGCAGGCGCGCGCGGCAGATCGACGTGGAAAGTGGCGCCGCCTTCCCGGTTGCTGAAGCCGAGCGTTCCGCCCATGGCGTCTGTCAGATGTTTCGACAGCGCGAGCCCGAGACCGGTTCCATCCCGGCTGATCCGTTCCGCTCCCAACCGATCGAACGGGGTGAAAAGCCGGGAGACGCGTTCGGCCGGAATGCCGGGACCGGTATCGCTGACCTCGATGCGGATACGGCCGCCATCCATCGCGCGGTGGCTGACGGTTACGCTTCCCTGGGGGCGATTGTATTTCACCGCATTGGAGAGGAGGTTGAGGAACACCTGCAGCAGACGCCGCCGGTCGGCGAGCACCGAAAGATCCGGCTCGACCGGCCCGACGACCTCGATCGTGATCTGCTGCTTACCGCAGAGCGGTCTTGCAAGCGACACGGCTTCATCGATCACCTCGGCGACGGGCTGTGCTTCGACAGCGAGATCCATGTGCCCGGCCTCGATCCTCGCCATGTCGAGAACTTCGTCGATGAGGCTGAGCAAATGCCGGCCGGCCCTCAATATCTGCGCGACACTCTCCCTGGACTCGGTATCGGTGACGTCCATTTCCAGAAGCTGCGCGAAACCGAGCACGGAATTCAGCGGCGTGCGCAGTTCGTGGCTCATGCGCGACAGAAATTCGCTCTTGGCGTTGCTCGCGCGGATCGCATCCTCACGGGCGCCAAGCAGGGCCTCTTCGATTTGCTTGCGCTCGGTAATATCGCGCGTGATCTTGGAAAAGCCGCGCAACCGGCCCGTCTCGTCATGGAGTGCGGTCACGACGACGTGCGACCAGAATTTCGACCCGTCCTTGCGAACGCGCCAGCCTTCCGCTTCGGTGCGTCCGCGAAGGGCTGCTTCGGCAAGCTCTTCTGCCGGAAAGGTGTCCCTGGTTTCCGTGGGATAGAAGCGGGAAAAATGCTGCCCGACGATTTCCTCGGCGCCATAACCGGTGATCCGCTCGGCGCCTTCATTCCAGCTTATCACCCGTCCTGACGTATCGAGCCCGAAGATGCCGTAGTCGCTGACGCCTTCGACCAGTTGCCGAAAGCGCTCCTCGCTCTCGGTCAGGTCCGCCTCGCGTTTTTTCAGAAGGACGCTCGCATCTTCGAGCGCCTGTCCGAGACTGCCGAGTTCATCGCGGAAGGGATCCGCCACCGTCACGACCTCGCCTTGCGACAGCCGATGCGCCTCAGCTTTCAGCGCATGCACACGGCGCACGATGCTTGCCGAAAACAGGAAGACGGCGACGAGCGCGCCGGCAAAACCAAGAAAGCCGGCTGCGATCATCAGGCTTCGCGACAGAGTGCGAACCCGGTCCGCGGCCTCGGTCCTCGCGTGAAGCAGATCCGCCTCCCGCCGGCTCATCGCGTCGATTTCCTGTCTCAGCACATCGAGGACCTGCTTGCCCTCGATGAGCTTGGCCGCAAGGTCCTCGCGTCCGCCGGCGCGCAGGATGTCGGCCTGTTTCAGGAGTTGGAGACGATCGACTTTCGCGACGACCAGGCTGCGGATGCGTTCGAAGCGGCTCTTCTGCTCTTCATCCCGCAATCGCCGGCCGACCTCGTCGAGCACGACAGGCAATCTGTCCTCGGCTCGGTTGAAGGGATCAAGAAAATCGGCTCTTCCGGTCAAGAGATAACCCCGCATCGCGGTGGCCGCTTCGGCGATCGAGGCATGGATCTCTTGAATACCCGACTGGATCTCGAGCGTGACCCGCACCTGATCCTCGGCAATCCGGCTTTGCCGGTCGGCCACGAAGACGGAAGCGAGAGCCGCAAGCAGCAGCGCCAGCGGCACAGTGATGATGACGATACCCTTTGCCCTCAGCGGAAGGTCGGCGAAGCGTAGCGCCTGCCGGCGCGTCGTCGCGGTCATTGCTGTTCTTCCCTGGATGTTGACACGAACCCGCCACGCACAGCCATGACGGCGGCTTGCGTCCGGTCGCCAGCGCCGAGCTTGCCGATGATCCGCTCGACATGGATCTTCACGGTACCAGGTGAGATTTTCAAGGCCCGGCCGATCTCCTTGTTCGTCAGGCCCTCGGCCACCTTCGACAGGACTTCGCGCTCCCGGATGGTCAGCGTCTCCAGAGCGCTGCTGTTGGTTTGCGGCTTGGTGGCCGCGCGGCGCAACAGCCTGGCAACGAGCGGACCGTCGAAGAAGGCGTCACCCTGAAGGACGCGCCGGATCGTGCGGAGAATGTCTTCCCGGCTGGCATCCTTGAGCAGGTAGCCCGTAGCGCCTGCTTCGATCGCCGCTTCCAGGTAGTCGAGGCTGTCATGCATGGTGATGATCATGACGCGTGTCCCCGGCGACACGCGCCGGATCTCCCTCGTCGCGGCGAGGCCGTCCATGCGCGGCATGCGGATGTCGAGGAGAGCAAGATCCGGCTTGTGCTGCGTACAGGCCTCCACCGCTTCGACGCCGTCGCGCACGTCCCAGGCAATATGAAAATCGTCTTCGCCGCCGATCATGGCGATAAGACCGGCACGGGCGATGTCATGATCGTCGGCGACAAGGATCGATGCCGTCATTCTGATGTCGTCTCCTGCTGAAGAGGGGCGGCGGCGCGGACATGCGTGCCGCCCGAAGACCCGGCCTCGATCTCGATCCGGCCGCCGAGCAGCGCCAGCCGTTCCCGCATGCCGACGATGCCGAGTTGCCCGCCCCGCATCTGGGCATGGCGCAACTCGCCGATGCCTTTGCCATCATCGATCACTTCGAGATGCGCTTCGCCCTTACCGTCCTCGAAGAGGCGCACGACCAAGCGGCTCGCCTCGGCGTGCTTAATCACATTGGTGATCGCTTCCTGCGCGACGCGATAGAAAATGATCCCCGTCGATGCCGGCCAGCGATCGGCGGCGGCATCGAGATCGGCGATCACCTCGAGATCGTCGATTGCATCGAGACGCGTGCGCAGAGCCGCGGCGACGCCGAGATCATCGAGCTCGGGCGGGCGAAGATCGGCGATCGCCCCCCTGAGATCCGCAACGGAATGGCGCGCGAGTGCGGCGAGCTGGTCGATCTCGGGCTTCAGGACATGCGCCTCGCCGATGCGGGCCGCTAGGTTCTGCAGGCGATAGCTGAGACCTGCTGCCAGCTGCGCCGAGCCGTCGTGAAGATCGAGCGCTACTCGCTGCCGCTCCTGCTCCTGCGCCTGGATCAGTTGCGCGACGAGGGCTGCGAGCTCGCTGCGCTGCCGTTCCAGATCACCGAGAAGCGCCTGATTTTCCGCCGCCTGCCGATCAAGATTGTAAGCGTCGGCCAGTTGACCTGCCACTACCTCCAATGTCTGCCGATCGTCGGCGTCGATGGCGCGGCCTCTCGATGGACCGATCAACGTGAGGTGGAAACCGGAGCCGTCCTGCGAGGTAAACAAGATGCTGTCGCTTCCCGGGCTCGTCGACTTGCCGACCATCAGCTGCACCGGCAGATCTCCCTGCAAGGATGGAAAAACGAGCTCGGCAAAGGCTGCTCCCGCGAAGTCGGCGAGCCGCGATAGAACCTCCTGGGCAGCCGTTTCGAAGGCTTGGGTGTCAAGCAGGTTTCGCGCCTCGATGATGAAGCGCAGCCGGGCCGCGCGCGCTTCCGCCGCCCGGTAAAGGGCCCTCAATTCTGTGACGTTCGGCGCATGCGTCGTGCCCGTATCGTGGTTCATGCCTGACGGTGCTGCTCCGAGATGAATGACGCGGGCACGATAGTCATTCCGGCAGGAATGTCATCTATGCCGTTCGGCAGACCCGATCGGAGCCACCCGGCAGATGGGGCAGCGGCATCGGGCACCTTAGATGTTGGTCATGCGGTCGACCGATGCGATGTCCGCCGGAACCGCTACATAGGAAAGTCAAAATGCGTACCATCATTGCTGTCGCCCTCGTTCTCGGTTTCGTTCAGGTCCAGTCGGCTGCGGCGGCTACCGCAACCGCAACCTGTGCGCCGACAAGCGAAGCGGAAATCGCCAAGCTCTTCGACCGCTGGAATACCTCACTCGCGACGTTGAGCCCCCAGGAGGTCGCCAAGAACTACAGTGAGGACTCCGTGCTTCTCGCGACCTTGTCGGACAAGCCTCGCCTGACCCAGGCGGAGCGGATCGATTATTTCGAGCATTTCCTGGCGAATGAGCCCAAAGGCCACATCGATAGCCGCGACATCCAGATCGGATGTAACTGGGCCGTCGACGTCGGCACCTACACCTTCACCCTGAAGGACGGTTCGAAGGTTCCCGCCCGCTACACCTATACCTATGAGTTCAAGGACGGGAAGTGGCTGATCACCTCGCACCACTCTTCGATGATGCCGGAGACGTAAGGCTTCACCGGCCTGCCGGTCCGACAAGGAGATCCCGTGTTCACCTCACGCGGGGTCTCCTGACTGCCAACCACTCGGTCGTCGTTCCCCCGAGCTATTACCTCCGGTCGATGGCAGCGATTGCTTGAGGCTGCGGTCACTTTCGTGCCGAACAGCAGCAGGACGGGCTCGAACATGACGAAAGAGAGGCCATACCGTGTGAGCCCCCTCTACCCCGCAAAGCCCTGAGTAAGTCCGCGCCCGAAGTTTTGACGGCCAAGTGGGATCGGGAGTAGCATCCATGCGGCAGCGGCAAAGTGGTCAAAGCGGCCGGCCCCGCGGAGATGCAATGATGAAGCACAAACCTCTCCTCCTGACGGTCGTGGCGCTGGCATTTGGTTCCGCATGGCCAATTTCCGACGCGTCCGCTGCCGCGCAGCCTATCTTCTGGAGTGCTTTACGGCCGGCCGATCAGGCCAAAGCGACAGTGCCGCTGTCGGGCAAGGCGGTGAGCAGCCCACAGGGCGAAACGCTCGCCTGGCGTGGCGAGGAGCATCCGATCGAATTGACGGGCTTCGTTCTGCCGATCGACCAGGAAGGCGATCTTGTCTACGAATTCATGCTGGTGCCTTGGGCCGGAGCCTGCAGCCACATGCCTTCCCCTCCGCCCAACCAACTGGTTCGTGTCGTTCCGGAAAAGCCTTTGCACCTGGCAAGAATGTACGAAACCGTCGCCGTAATGGGTACCCTGCGGCCCGGCTTGGATCAGTCGCAGTTCTTCATGATCGACGGCGTGCGCGTCCTCACCTACGGCTACAGCATAAACCATGCCCAGGTAGCGACAGTAACGGCGACGACCGATCCCGATCTGCTGTCACTTTCGCCTTTCGGCATTCTGCCTCGCTAAAGTGCTGCGATCATGCGACGCCACCCCGCGCTCGTCATTCCTATCCCTGTCATAGGAATCCAGCCACCGCGCTTCTGCGCGCTGAATGACTCTTATCAAAGCAAGGAGGTCTCCCGCGCCCAAGGGCTTAGGCGCACTGGATCTCTGTGACAACAAGCACAGAAATGAGGGAGAAGAAGCGATGCGGTGGAAGCGCAAGACGATGAAAAAAATGCCCGGGCGCAGCCGAAACTGCGCCCGGGCGAAATACTGTCGATCAGACGAGATCGAAACGATCGGCGTTCATGACCTTGGTCCAGGCCGCGACGAAGTCTCTCACGAACTTCTCCTTGGTATCGGCCTGGCCGTAGACTTCGGCAAAGGCGCGAAGCTGCGAGTGCGAGCCGAAGATCAGGTCGACGCGGGTGCCGGTCCATTTGGCGGCGCCAGTCTTGCGGTCGCGGCCTTCATAGACGCCTTCCTTGCCGGCAAGGGGAACCCACTGCGTGCCCATGTCGAGCAAGTTGACGAAGAAATCGTTCGTCAACGTCTCGGGACGCGAAGTGAAGACGCCTTGCTCGGGGTCGCCTGCCTTCAGCACGCGCAGGCCGCCGACGAGGACGGTCATCTCGGGGCCGGTCAGCGTCAAGAGCTGGGCACGGTCGACGAGTGCTTCTTCCGGCTTCATGAACTGATGGCGCTTGCCGTTCACATAGTTGCGGAAGCCGTCGATGCGCGGCTCGAGTGCTGCGAAGGAATGCGCGTCGGTCTGGGCTTCGGAAGCATCCGTGCGGCCCGGCGTGAAGGGCACGCTGACGGCGTTGCCGCCGGCCGCTGCCGCCTTCTCGACGCCGGCAGCACCAGCGAGAACGATCAAGTCGGCGAGCGAGATCTTCTTGGCCCCGGTCTGGGCAGCATTGAATTCCTTCTGGATGCCTTCGAGAACGCCGAGGACTTTGGCGAGCTGCGTCGGCTGGTTGGCGTCCCAGTCCTTCTGCGGGGCAAGGCGGATGCGCGCGCCGTTGGCACCGCCGCGCTTGTCGGAGCCGCGGAAGGTCGAGGCCGACGCCCAGGCGGTCGAGACGAGTTCCTGCACCGTGAGGCCGGTGGCGAGAACCTTTTCCTTCAGGTCGGCAATGTCCTTGTCGTCGACAAGCGGGTGGTCGACGGCCGGGATCACATCCTGCCAGATCAGGTCTTCGGCCGGAACTTCCGGGCCGAGGTAGCGCACCTTCGGTCCCATGTCGCGGTGGGTCAGCTTGAACCAGGCGCGGGCGAAAGCGTCGGCGAACTGGTCGGGATTTTCGAGGAAGCGGCGCGAGATCTTCTCGTAGACCGGATCGAAACGCAGCGCGAGGTCGCTGGTCAGCATGGTCGGCAGGTGCCTCTTCGAGGCGTCGTAGGCATCCGGAATGGAGGCTTCAGCGTTCTTGGCCTGCCACTGATGCGCGCCACCCGGGCTCTTGGTCAGCTCCCATTCGAAAGCGAACAGGTTTTCGAAAAAGTAGTTGCTCCACTGGGTCGGCGTCTGGGTCCAGGTCACTTCGAGGCCGCTGCCGATGGCATCGCGACCGACGCCGGTGTTGAACTTGCTGGTCCAGCCCAGGCCCTGAGCTTCGAGCTCGCCGCCTTCCGGGTCGACACCGACAAACGACGGATCGCCAGCGCCATGGGTCTTGCCGAAGGTATGCCCGCCGGCGATCAGCGCCACGGTTTCTTCGTCGTTCATCGCCATACGGGCGAAGGTTTCGCGGATGTCGCGGGCGGATGCCAGCGGATCCGGGGTGCCGTTCGGACCTTCCGGGTTGACATAGATAAGGCCCATCTGCACCGCGCCAAGCGGCTCTGCCAGTTCGCGTTCGCCACTGTAGCGTTCGTCACCCAGCCAGGTTCCCTCAGGACCCCAGTAAAGTTCTTCCGGCTCCCAGACGTCGGCGCGGCCGCCGGCGAAACCGAAGGTCTTGAAACCCATGGATTCGAGCGCGACGTTGCCGGTGAGGATCAACAGGTCAGCCCAGGAGATACGGTTGCCGTATTTCTGCTTGATAGGCCACAGCAGGCGGCGGGCCTTGTCGAGGTTCACGTTGTCCGGCCAGCTGTTGAGCGGCGCAAAACGCTGCTGGCCAGCCCCGGCGCCGCCGCGGCCATCGGTGATGCGGTATGTGCCGGCGCTGTGCCAGGCCATGCGGATGAACAGGCCGCCATAGTGACCGAAATCGGCCGGCCACCAATCCTGCGAATCCGTCATCAACGCGTGAAGATCCTTCTTCAGGCCGTCGAGATCGAGCTTCTTGAACTCCTCGGCATAGTCGAAGGCTTGGCCGAGCGGGTCGGCGCGGCCGGAATTCTGGTGAAGAATCTGCACGTTCAACTGGTCCGGCCACCAGTCGCGGTTGGATCGGCTGCTGCGAGGCGTATTGCCGTGTGGCACAGGACATTTGCCTGCGCTGTCAGTGGGGTTGTCCATGATCGTCTCCTTCATTGCTTGATCTGTCTGCGCGTAAAAAAGATGAGCCGAGCTGGCGCCCCACTCTCCCCTTGCAGTCTTCATATCGGATGCATGTAATAAATTTAAGTTGGATTTACTGATCGTTGCGATAAGCTGAACTTATGAAGAATCTTACCCTGAAACAGCTACGTTATTTTGAAGCACTGGCTAGAGATGGCCGCTTCCGACGTGCCGCCGACGCCTGTGCGATCTCCCAGCCGGCATTATCAATGCAGATCAAAGAACTTGAGCAAGAGTTGGGCGGTGAGCTTTTTGAGCGCAACGCGCGTGAGGTGAAGCTGACCGCTTTCGGCCAAAGCGTCGCACTCAGGATCCGCGATATCCTGCGTGGCGTGGACGAGCTGGCGGATCTGGCGCGTGCCGCGCGCGATCCTTTCCTGACGCGGCTGCGCATCGGCATCATCCCGACGATTGCGCCCTATCTGTTGCCAGCGATCATCAACGATCTGAACAGGAGCTTTGCCGGCATCCAGATCGAGGTGCGCGAGACGCAGACGTCAAAGCTGGTTCACGAGTTGGCGCAAGGCCAGCTGGACACGGCAATCGTTGCCTTGCCGGTGTCCGAGCCCTCGCTGACCGAGCTCGAGCTCTTCAAGGAAGAATTCGTGCTGGTCCGGCGGCCCGAAGACGAGGGCAAGCCGGTGCCCGAACGCGAGGCGCTGCGCGAAATGCGGTTGCTGCTGCTTGAGGAAGGCCATTGCTTTCGCGATCAGGCCTTGTCGTTCTGCAAGATAGGGCCGGCCCGCCCCCGGGAAGTCATGGAAGGCAGCTCTCTCTCCACCCTGGTTCAGATGGTCAGCGCCGGGATAGGCATCACCTTGATCCCGGAGATGGCTGTTCCCCTCGAAACGCGCTCGGCGCATGTTTCGATCTCGCGCTTCCAGTCTCCGCAGCCGTCGCGAACGATCGGGATGATCTGGCGCCATTCGACGCCCATGGCCAAACAGCTCGTGCAGGTTTCCGAGGCGGTCCGCCGGTCGGCCGACAGCATGCGCGAAAAGTATATCGCGCGGTGATGGACCTGACATCGCCTCGCCTCAAGATCGCCGCTTGAACGTATGCTCCGCTGCCGGAAACTGTCGCGATCGGACCTCTTCGGCGTAAGCGGCGGCGGCGGCCGAAATCCTCTTGCCGAGTTCGTCGTAGCGCTTGACGAAACGCGGGGTGAAATCGTTGAAGAGCCCCAGAATGTCGTCGGAAACCAGAACCTGACCGTCGCAGGCGGAAGAAGCGCCGATACCGATGGTCGGGACGTGCATGGCGGCCGTCACCTCCCGGGCGAGCGGCTCCACCGTGCCCTCGATGACGACGGCAAAGGCTCCCGAGCCGCCGATGGCATGGGCGTCACGGCGGATCTTCGACGTCTCGTGTTCGGTATGGCCGACGGAACGATACCCGCCTGCGGTTTGAACCTGCTGCGGCATCAGGCCGATATGCCCCATGACCGGGATCCCCCGCTTGGTCAGAAAGGCGATGGTCTCGGCCATCTCCTCGCCGCCCTCCAGCTTGACGGCATCGCAGCCAGTTTCCTGCAGGATGCGCACAGCGTTGCGGAAGGCGATCTCCTTCGATTCCTGATAACTGCCGAACGGCATGTCGACGACGACGCAGGCCTTGCCGACGCCGCGCATCACCGCCTTGCCGTGCGCGATCATCATGTCGAGCGTCACGCCGATAGTGGACTCCATGCCGTAGAGCACCATGCCGAGCGAATCCCCGACCAGCAGGAGGTCGCAATGCTCATCGAGCAGCCGCGCCATAGGTGTCGTATAAGCAGTCAGGCAGACAATCGGCTTGCCGCCTTTCATAGCTGAGATGCGCACTGGTGTAAGGCGCTTCTGAATTCCGGCCGCGCTCATCGGGTCACTCCCTTTCCCGGCAAGCTCCGCCCGCCGACAACCCTGTTGTTCCCGATCACTCGGTTGTCACTGACGACCCTATTGTCGAGAAGCCGTGTCGAGCCGACCCGAACGAACAGCGCCACGACGACAGGATCTGCGATCGACGTGACCAGCTGCAGCGTCGAGGCATCCCTGACAGCGACGACCTCGGGCTTTGCCAGAGGTTCGCGATTGAGAAATGCCGTGAGCTTTGCCTCGAGTTCCACCGGATCGGTCAAGCCCTCGGCGACCAGGCGCTCGGCCTCGTCAAGGGTCTGTGGGACGATCACCGCGGCACGCCGCTCCGCCTCGCTGAGATAGACGTTGCGCGACGACAATGCGAGGCCGTCGCTATCCCTGACCGTCGGCACCGATATCACGCGCACCGGCAAGGCCAGATCGTCCACCATGCGCTTGATGATGACGACCTGCTGGTAATCCTTCTCTCCGAAATAGGAGGTCTGCGGCTGCACGATATTGAAAAGCTTGCAGACGACAGTGGCGACGCCGGCAAAATGCCCCGGCCGCACCGCTCCTTCGAGTTCGCGCCCGAGATCCGGAACGTCGACGACAGCAAGCATCGGGCGGGGATACATGTCCTCGACGCCAGGTGAAAAAAGGAAATTGACGCCGGCTTGCCTTAGCATGGCGGCGTCGCGTTCCAGATCGCGTGGATATTTGCTGAGATCTTCCGCCGGGCCGAATTGCAGCGGATTGACGAAAATCGAGACGACGACGATGTCGTTCTCGGCGCGAGCGCGCGAGACCAGCTCCATATGACCGGCATGGAGATAGCCCATCGTCGGAACAAGGCCGACGGTCCGCCCCTGCCGCTTCAGCGCATCGAGCGTATGGCGCAGCTCGTCAATGCTCGAGAAAACCCGCATATATCCTCCCTGGGCCGGTCACTCCATCTTGGGCGCGGATAAGAAGTGTAATCGATGCGGCGGGTCAATGCATATTTCTCGATAAAAACGATTAGATGCATCGGCGGCTGGCCTTTTTGCGGAATAGAAAGAGGCTGCACTCCAGCACGACACCTAAGTACAATTTCCGCTCCGCTCTCGCGAGGCTAGCGTCCCAATGGGCACTCATTGAGGATGAATCCGGTTTCCCCCCGCGCCAGATCGAGTGACACGATCGCATTTTCTCATTTAACACCGGCCCGAAACGGGTTGACCGTTCACGGGACTTGATAAAACGATACGTCTCGTTTATATGAAATCAGGTTTCTCGCTCTGAGTGATACGCGGTCCCAACGAACGGAATGGCGATGGGGCACTCAACTATCAGATCGAGTCACCTGTGGACCGTTAGCGGCCGGATGGCTCGGCAGCTGTCGGCGGAGAAAGCCGGGTTGTTAAAAAACGGACCGAGGGTCCTGCGAACGGATGAAAAGATGTCGTGGTTGCGAAAGAAGAAGGAAATGGACGAAAGATCTGGAACCAATGTCACTGCCCTGGTGGCCGCGCCTCAGGAAAAGGTTGTCGCGCCTGGACACTCCTCTGCGCCGCCAGTCGTGGCATCTGCGGCGTCACTCATTGTCCCGGTATCCGCAATCGTCATAGCCGTTGCAGCCGTCGTTGCGGCCGGGGCAAATTGGGATTGGTGGGTTGCAAGACGTGCGGTGCAGTCCACCGAGGACGCTGCAGTTTACGCGGACATATCCTCCATCAGCGCTCGCGTCAGCGGCACCATCGACTTGGTGTCGATCGATGACTATTCCCATGTAAAGGCTGGCGACCTCCTGTTCTCGATTGATCCCAGGCCGTACGAAGTTGCGCTCCGCGCCTCGAAGGCAAAGCTGGATGCAGCTCAGGCGCAGCTTGGGGATAACGACACCCAGCGCTCGTTCCAGCTTACCCAGATCGATGTCGCACTTGCACAGCGGGAGGCCGCGAAAGCGGATGAGATCCAGGCGAGCAAGGAACTGGAACGACAGACACGTCTTGGTATCGACGGCAGGGCAAGCTCGATCCAGACCCTCGAAAAGGCCACTGCGGCGCACGAGCGTGCATTGGCGAGTTCGAAGACGGCGCGAGCCACAGTCGTTGCCCAACAAGTCAAGCTTGACGTGCTGTCGAAGCAGCGTGAGGTCCTTAAGGCCAACGTCGACACTGCTGCTGCGGATGTTGCCGCGCGTGAACTCGAATTGGGCTACGCAAATGTGCGCGCACCCGTCGATGGCGTGGTCGCCAGACGAAACGCGCAGCGTGGAAACTATGTCAGCGCCGGCACAAGCCTGATCTCAATCGTTCCGCTTCCTCAGGTGTACATCCTTGCGAACTATAAGGAAAACCAATTGGGACTGGTCAGGGAAGGACAAGCGGTCGACATATCGGTCGATCTGTTGCCTGGGGCAAAGCTGCATGGAACGGTTTCGAGAATTTCGCCCGCAAGCGGATCGACATTCGCGCTGCTGCCATCCGACAACGCGACCGGCAACTTCACGAAGGTCGCTCAACGCCTGACGGTTCGGATCGAACTCGACCCAAACCAGCCGAACTTTGACCGCCTTCGCCCTGGCATGTCGGTTATAACCCATATCTCCACAAAGGCCGACCATCATGCCTAGGATGAATCATCCGAACGACCTGCCACGCCAGGGATTCGTCGCGGTCGCTTTGCTCATGGCGTCCATATTAACTGCCTTTGACATACGTGCTGTAAGCATTGGGTTGCCGGACCTGCGAGGCGCTTTTGGCTTGACCTTTGACGAGGGGGCGTGGCTTGGCACCTTCGCCACCGCTCCACAGATTCTGGCTGCTCCGAGCGTCGGATGGTTGATCGCGGTCTTTGGGGTTAAAAGAGTAATGATCGCGCCGACCATCTTCTACTCCGCAATATCCTTTCTCATACCATTCTCCAGCAACTTCGAAATGCTGGCCGCACTGCACGCCTTAAGAGCGGTTTTGCTCGGCCAGTTCGTCGGCGCGACGCTCATGACGGCTTTTCGGAACATCGACCGAAAATTCTGGATTTTCGTACTGGCATTTTACGTTTTGAGAATCCCATTCGCGCAAAATCTCGGCCTGTATACGGCCGGAAGCTATACGCAGACCATAGGATGGCAATGGCTGTACTGGCAGGGCGCACTCGTCGGGCCCCTGATTGGCATCCTCTTCTGGTACGGCGGCAAGCCGACGCCGGTCGACCGTATGCTCCTCAATCGAGCCGACTGGGGCGGAATGGCTATCTTTGGCGTGGCTCTGACGACGCTCTACTTTGCTTTGGACCAAGGCAATCGATTGGACTGGTTTCGGTCCGGCCTCGTCATCTCGCTCCTTCTCGCCACAGCGTTTCTCGCGTGCATCTTCCTGTGGCACGAGGCTCGCGTGCAGTATCCCTGGGCACACATCTCGATCCTGTTCGCAAGAAACATCGCACTGGGCTTCGCCGCTATTGGCTGCTTTATGACAGCGAGTCTCGGGAGTTCCTTGTTGGAGCCGAGCTTCCTGATCGCGGTGGCACATTTGCGACCGGAACAAATCGGTGACTTCGCCGCACCTTATGCAATTCTCCTTCTGGCCGGCGCAACTGTCACTGCAGTCGCCCTTGTCCAGACTCTCAAGCAGCGAGCCGCGTTGATGATCGGCTTCATCTGCTTCGCTCTATCGGCGTGGCTTGGCACGCAGTTGACCAGCTTATGGTCGCTACCGGAGTTCCGACTGATCGTCATCCTTCAGACGTTCGGTGAAGAAATCGTATTTCTGGCCGCGGTCGCGACGTTGTTCAGCAACGTAAATCCAGCGAGGGCAATATCGCTCACCGCATATGTACAGGTCATGCGATTGATCTGCTCGGAAACTGTCACGACGACGATGAACACCTGGATACGGCAGCGGGAACAACTCCACTCCTATCTTATCGGCTTGCATGTTACGGGCGCGACGCCCGGGTGGAATACCACATTGACGCAACTCGGTTCGGGTTCGGCGGCGCGGGGTGTCGGCGTGCTGGCGAGCGTGGTGCAAAGGGAGGCGAACGCCGAGGCCTACATTGATGGTTTTTGGATCACCTTTGCGGCCGCGATTGCGGGGCTGGTTGTCGTCTCGCTTATGGCACCATCCCCCTCTCATCCGCTGACGACACGATAAATGATCCCACCGCGCCGCCGTATTGGGATCGCGATTGTCCGTGCATCAGGGGGAAGTGTCGTGGACGACCCGTCGGTTGCTTTCTTCATGAAGAAGGCGGCGCGTGTGCAGCCGTCGCTCGGCATTTAGGCGCCAGGAAGCGTTCGCTCTTAAATATGCCATCCAATCTAAATCTAGGGACTTAACATGGAAGTCACTCATATGCTCCGCTACAAAAGAATTCCCCTCTCCGACGGCGCGACCTCGATTCCGGCATTGGGTTTCGGTACGCTGATTCCCGATCCTGCCACCACCAAACGTGCCGTTGCCGCAGCGCTTGAAGCTGGGTTCCGGCATCTCGATTGCGCGGAACGATATGGCAATGAAGACGCAGTCGGAGAGGCGATGCGCGACGCCTTCGCCGCGGGCACGGTCCGGCGCGAAGATGTATTTGTCACGACCAAGCTCTGGAATACCAATCACCGTCCGGAGCGGGTGCTTGCTGCATTTCAGGCGAGCCTTCGACGTCTTCAGGTCGATTATGTCGACTGTTATCTCATCCACACCCCTTTCGCATTTCAACCCGGCGACGAGAATGATCCAAGGGACGAACACGGCGAGGTCATTTACGATTCAGGAGTGAGTCTAATCGACACTTGGCGCGCGCTTGAGGCGCTTGTGGACAGTGGCAGGTGCAGGTCCATCGGCCTGTCGGATGTTACGCTGGAAAAGTTGAAGGACGTTGTCGCGGTTGCGCGGATCAAGCCGGCCGTGGTGCAAGTGGAGTCGCATCCGTACCTGCCGGAATGGGAGTTGCTTGAATTTTGCCGAGAGCACGGGATCGTCCTGCTGGCCTTTGCGGCTCTCGGGCATGGCATGGAGCCCAATCTGCTCGAAGATCCGGTCATTAAGGCAATAGCTCATCGCGTCAACAAGACGCCGGCGCAGGTTGCGCTGGCCTGGGCAGCGCAGCGTGGCACTGCCTTCCTCACCACCTCGGTCACACCCAGCCGGATCAAGGAGAATTTTGACCTTTCCGAATTGCCGGAAGACGCGATGCAGCAGATCCGAGATGGCATAAAGACGAACATTCGCTTCAACGGCGTCATCGAGACTGGAGTCCCGGGTTTCATTCCTCGGGCCGGTCCAACTCAAGGCAGTCGGTGAGTGGGAGTTTTGGGAGATTTCCGAAGCGCTCCTGAGGCGTCCGCCATGGGTTCTGCCCCATTGCCTGTTGATCGGTGACATCGAATTGGGCTACGCCTGAACGATGATCACGACCCCAAATGCTGTCTCGGCGAGAAAACGAACCTCCATCGGATCGCGTCGCAATCCGGAGGCGGAGGCCGCAGTACTGGCAGCCGCGAGGGAACTCATCTCGGAGAAAGGCTACGCGGGATTTTCCGTCGAAGAAGTCGCGCGAAGAGCTGGAGCGGGAAAGACGACAATCTACAGATGGTACCCCACGAAGGCAGATCTCTTTATCGCGATCTACACGATGGAACGATCGACTTTTGTGACGGTGCCCGACGTCGGGAACCTGGTCGAAGAGCTGGTGCAGTACACGACGAGTCTCTGGCGTTTCTGGTCCTCCCACCCGGCCGGAGCTGCGTTGAAGGGATTAATCGCGGAGGCACAAGGCACCGAAGAAGCGTTGGGAGCACTGCGCGACAAGTTCCTTCCGGACCGTACCGCCGACCTGAGGCATATATTGACCAGTGGCGCGGCCCGCGGCGAAATACGCCTCGAGGAGGTCGATGACAAGGTCTCGCTTTGGGTGGGGTTTAGCTGGTTTAAACTATTGATCGGCGAACTTCATGACGAAGACGCGATTGCGCGTGTCATGATGCAGATCGCGGGTGCCCCACGACACGTTCAGTCCTGAGCGTCATGCCACTGCCAGCCTTGTCCCGCCTAGTTGAGATGCATGGCCGCGAACCCCGTGAAATTGTCCGTTTTTCCAAATCAAGGATTTGATCCCAACAGAGATTGGTTTCCTGCATTCGATTCCTCGCGAAGAATCGTTTTGAATTGAATTCCTATAGGCTCTGATGTCGCATCCCACAGGCTTGCAGTGGAACCGACGATGTGCGACTTCCGTTGCTCGCCCTGTCCGTCAAGATACCATCACAGTCGGTCGCTATGGACGTTACATGGAGGACGCATGGACAAGCCCTGGAAGATCAGCCGCGGACCGATTGCGGCAACCGAGGTCGACGTGGAGAAGGCAAACGCGATCAACACGTTGTTGATCCGGCCGGTTGGCGTCCTTCCTGCCAAGGCGGGAGATCCGGTCCTTCCGTTTGCCGTCGGCCTTTTCAACGAACTCCGCCCGCTCCTCAAGCCCGATGCCGGCGTCACAACGCTCAGGCGGGCGACCGCGGCCTATGTCCACGGCCGGCGCTACTACTTCGCCAGCGCCCAGCCCGATTCCATGCGCCATGACCTTGACGGTGAACCCGTCGAACCACTGTCGCCCGAAGACCGGCTGGTCGCGCAAAAACGCTTCCTGAGCCTCAAGCAAACCACCGGCAAAGCCGACGTGCCAGAGCCGACAGCGCCGGTTCCCGCTCCGGTGTTGAGCAAAAGCGAACAGATCCGCGCAGCCCTTCTCGGCAAAAGGAACGCCGCCAGCTAGAGCTGGCTGACGGCTTTCTCGTAGCAGTGTTCTATAGCGTTTCCATTCGAGGCCGGGGGCGCGGAAAACGCGCCCCCGGTCGAAGCCCGGCCGAAGGGGAGGGGCAATCGGCCGGGTCAGTTCAACGGGGCTTCGCCTGATGTGATCCGCTGCTCGTCTCCGGCAAACAGATGAACCGCATCGTGGATTGGCGCGATCCTCAGCACCTCGCCGGGGGCTGCCCTGATCCGGTCCCTGAAAACGCAAGTGAGCGTCTGCGTTCCCAGCCGGGCGATGAGCAGCGTTTCCGAACCCGTGGGCTCGACGACCACCGTTGTTACATCGATGCCGGCCGGGTCCAATCGGAGATGCTCGGGACGAATGCCGTAGGTCACGGCTTCAGGCGGACGGCGCTCGCTCGGCAGGAGCAGGCCATCGGCGGTTCGAAACCCGTCTTCCGTCATATTGCCGCTGATGAAATTCATCGCCGGGGAGCCGATGAAGCCGGCGACGAAAAGGTTGTTCGGCCGATCGTACAATTCCAGCGGAGAGCCCGACTGCTCAATCAGGCCGTCCTTCATGACGACAATCTTATCGGCCATGGTCATGGCTTCGATCTGGTCGTGGGTGACATAGATGGTGGTTGTCTGCAGCCGTTGATGCAGTTCCTTGATCTCCGAGCGCATTTGCACCCTGAGCTTGGCATCGAGGTTCGACAGAGGCTCATCGAAAAGAAAGACGGCCGGGTCTCGCACGATTGCCCGCCCCATCGCCACGCGCTGTCTCTGGCCGCCCGACAGTTGCTTCGGATATCTCTCCAGGAGACTTTCGAGTCCGAGGATCTTCGCGGCGTTGCCGACCCGCTGATCGATCTCCGTCCGCGGCATTCGTTTCAGCCGCAGCGAAAAGCCCATGTTCTTCGCAACGGTCATATGCGGGTAGAGCGCATAATTCTGGAACACCATGGCGATGTCCCGGTCCTTGGGCGCAAGCTCGTTGACGATATGCTTGCCGATCTGGATCTGCCCCGAGGTGATGCCCTCAAGGCCGGCAATCATCCTCAAAAGCGTGGATTTGCCGCAGCCCGAGGGGCCGACCAGAACGACGAACTCGCCGTCACCGATGTCGACCGAGACGCCTTTGATGGCTTTGAACGCGCCGTAATCCTTGCGCGCATTGTTGACCGAAACATGGGCCATAACAGTCCTCCCGAAATCGCTATCAAAGTCCGCTCAGGACATTTCTCAAATAATCGAGGCCGAGGCGCTCGCCCTGTTTGCGCGCGGCCAAGTCCTTGCCCGGCCAGCCATAGGCGGCATCCTCATGTTCGATCGACAGCGTGCCGTCGAAGCCAGCCCCGCGGGCCTGGCGCAGGAAACGCGGCCAGTCGATCACGCCGAGCCCCGGCAGCTTGTATTGCCACCAGCCCTTGCTGTGATAGCCGACAGCCTGCAAGCTCTCCGGATCGATTGCCGTGTCCTTGGCGTGAAGGATGGAGATGCGATCCTTCACCGCCTCCATCGCCTGATAGGGATCGACGCCGATGCGAATGAGGTGCGAGGGATCGAATTCCAGCCCGAAGCGGGGATCCCTGATTCTCTGAAAAAGCTCCTGCCAGCCTCTTGGCGTCGTTCCGATGAAATTGTCCTTCGGACCCGGCCAGTTCTCGATTGCAAAGGTCAGGCCGTATGACTGCGTCTCAGCGATCAGGCCGTTGGCGAAATCGGCGAAGTCATCATAGTTGGCTTCGTCGCTTGCAGTGTCGTCCCGGCCGGGGAAGATCACAAAGATTGGCACACCCGCTTCACCGATCGCGCCGGCAAAGTCGGCGGTCTTCGCCCGAAGCGCCCCACGCTTTGCGCGGTCAGCATCGAGCTGATTGCCGAAATAGGTGATTGACGACACGAAGAGGTTGCGGCTGCGTGCGAGCGCGACGGCGGCCTCCACCTGATCGGGCGTCTTGATATGGCCGCCGACATCGATCTCGATTGCGTCGAAACCTGCCGATGCGGCGAAATCCACCACTTCCTCCAGGGGGCGATCGTTGAATGTCGAGGTGTAAAAGCCGATCCTCACCAAAATCCTCCCATCTTCACCAAAATCCGTTCTTCACCAAAATCCGTGGGCCTTGCCGGCCGTTTCAACTGTTCAGGCGGTCCATGTTCTTGAGTGGCGAACGTGTGCGTTGAGCAGCGTCCGCCGATGCGAGCATGAGGGCTGCGGCCATCGGCATGGCCGCCGCCCCCATGGCCGAGGCATCCTCTCCGAGCGAGGCGCGATGAAGCGAGGGAAGGCTGGTGTCCTCGGCATCGAGATGCTCGTGCACATAGCGCAGCAATTCATCGACAATGCGGATCGGCAGTCTGCCGCCGACGAGGACGGCGTCGGGGTCGACGATCATGCCGATATGCTTGACGGCGACTGCCAGATGCGCGCTCATTTCCTTCAGCCACTGCGACACCAGGCGCCTGCCATGCGCATCCAACGTCAAGAGATCGTGCGGAACACTCACCTCGACGCCGTGCTGCGCGAGGAAATCATAGAGGAAGAACAGCGAGAATATCTCGCCGAGAAGCTGGACCTTATGGGCCTTCCCGTCCCCGCCGTCGGCGATCGGAAGCCAGCCAATTTCTCCGCTGAGGCCCATGGCGCCACGATGACCGTTGCCGTCGAGCACGAGGCCGCCACCCGGGCATGGATTGATGGCGATGTAGAAAAAGCTGCTGCTTTCAGCACCCAGTCCGTAATCGAGTTCGGCCAGGGCTGCGGCATTCGCTTCGTTCTCGATGAAGACAGGATGCTGCGTCAGGTTTTCCAGTGCGGCGCGCACGTCGAATGCCGTCCATTCCTGATAAGCCTCGGGCTTGCCGAGGAGCGAAATCTCTCCAAGCCAATCCGGCATCGCCAGACCGATGCCGGCGAGGCGCGCGTCGTCGATGAGCCGGCTGCGCTGGAAATGCGAAATAGCATCGGCCGTGAGCTGCAGGAATTCCGCCGGCAGGATGAAGCGTTTCTCGTGATGCACGCGGGCGCGGACATTGCCGACGGCATCGACGGCCAGGATCGTCAGATGGTCGCGATCGATATTGATGCCGATGGCAAAGCAGGCATCCGGATTGATTTCGAGTTCGATTGCCGGCTGGCCTCTCAACCCATGCCGCCGGCGGGCTTCCATGATCAGGCCCTCATCCAGCAGGCGATCGACGATCCGGGCGATTGCCGGTTTGGTAAAACCCGTCCGCCTGGCAATTTCAGCGCGCGAAATCGGCGCTTGGCGATGAATGCAGCGCAGGACGACAGCCCTGTTATGCTCGCCTGCATCTTCGACATTGGCGCCGGTCAGATCCGGGGACAGTCTGGCGCCGAGTGCCTGGTTCATGCTCGAAATCCTTCCTTGCACATAGCCTGAACCGCTGGTCATCCCTTGACCGCGCCGCTGGTCATCGCACCGAGGATCAGCCGCTGGAGCGACAGGAAGGCGACGATCGCCGGAACGACCGCGATCAGGCAGGCGGCGGCAAGCAACTGGATGGACGAGTCGGTTTGCATCCCGCGGAAGTTAAAGATCCCGACGCCGATCGGCATCAGATCATTTTTCGTGAGCAACAGAAAAGGCACCAGAAATTGCGACCAGCCTGCAATCACCGTGATGATGAAGACCGAGGCTATGCCCGGCGCCGATAATGGCAGAACGATGCGCCAGAAGACGGAAAACCTGTTGCAGCCGTCGATCATGGCCGCTTCGTCGAGGCTGCGCGGGATGCCGTCGACCGTGCTCTTCAACAGCCAGGTCGCCAGCGGAACGCCCAGCGCGATGTAGACCATAACGACGGCAAAATGCGTATCCAGCAGGCCGAGACGGTTCATGTAGCGATAGAGCGGCACCATGATGACAAGCGGCGAGATCATCTGGAAGAGAAGCAGCCCCATCATCGACAGGCCCTTGCCCCGGAATTGAAATCGGGAAAAGGCGTAAGCCGCTGGCAGTGCGACGATCAGGACGCCCAGTCCGCTAAGGGCGGCAAGTTTGAGCCCGTTCCAGAGATAGATCGGAAAGTAGCTGTTGTTGAGAACGGTGATGAAGTTGTCGATGGTGGGATTGTTTGGAATATATCGCGCCGCGCCGCGATAGATCTCGCGCTTGTCACGCATCGCCATCGACAGGAGATAGGTGAGGGGGCCGGCGAAGAACACGAACATTATCAGCATGAACAGATAGCTCATGGCATCGCCGAGCCGCGTTCCGGTCCGTCCGCTCATTGCTCTTCCTCCTTCGGCAGGAACGACGCATAGACGAAGGCGAGCCCGAGGCTGATGATCAGCATGAGCACGGAGAGCACGCTGCCGCCGGACAGGTCGTAGTTTCTAAAGACGATATTGAAGACGTAGAGCGAGATAACCTCGGTCGCACGCCCAGGACCGCCGCCCGTCAGCGTGATGATTGCATCGAAGGTATTCACCGTCTGGATCGTAATCAGGATCATGTTGACGAGGATTGCCGCACGCAACTGCGGAAGCGTGACGAAGAAAAACTGCTGCGATGCCGTCGCGCCGTCGACCTCAGCCGCTTCATAGAGCGAGGGATCGATCGACTTCAGCGCCGCATACATGACGACCATCGAAAATGCGGTGCCGCGCCATATGTTGGAGATGAGGGTGGACCACGGCGCAATAGCAGGGTCCGAGAGCCAGGCGACAACAGGCATGTGCATCAGCCTGAGAATGCTGTTCAGCGCGCCATAAGGCGCTTCGGAAAAGAGCATCTGCCAGATGATGCCGCCGGCAATTCCGGGGACGACCCAAGCAACCAGCGCCGTCGTCCTGAGGATGGTGGTGCCGAACAGGCCGCGCTTTTCGCCGCGGATGACCACGACAGCCACCGCAATACCTAAAATCTGCTGACCGATGACGCTGCCGCCGACAAAGATCAGGGTCGCCCATAAAATGTCGGGCAACTGCGGCGAGCTCAACGCATTGGTGATCGACCCCAGCGTATAATCCTGATTGTCGCCGATCAGCGTCGCATTGGTGAATGAAAGCCTGAATACATCGATGACGGGATAAAGATAGAAGATGCCGATGACGACGATCACGGGCATGATCCAGGGCAGGGGCGCACCGGCGAAACGGCGCATGAACGATCTGCTTTGAGGCGGGCTGTCAACCTCGATGGCGATGGGGCTCATTAGCTTCTCTGTCCGGGGTTTCGCTGGCGCATCGGCCCGAAAATCGGAATCGATTTTCGGAAAGCACGATGCGCAGATTCAAAGTCTTACAGCGTCCTTTGCGCGTCTGAAAAGACGTGCGGCGCTGTAGGTCGACGGCGCCTGGCGGGCAGGCGCCGTCGCGCTCAAAAGCACTAGAGTCGCTTGTAAGCCTCCAGCGCCGCGTTGTAGGCGGCATTCAAGGCGTCTTCCGGCTTTTTGGTGCCTGAGAGCACGTCGCCCATCATGATCTGGATCTGGTTGGAGATTTCGGGATAGATCGGCACACCCGGGCGTGCCTGTCCGTCGACCAGAGCCTTGGCGAAGGTCTTGTTGGCTTCGGTGGAGAAGACCTCATATTTGTCGAACAGCGATTTCCTGGTCGGCAACTGCTGCTGCAGCGCGTTTGCCGGCCCCATATAAACCTCGCGGGCGAGGTTGGCGCACATCTCGACCTTATCCTTGTCCTTGCTGAAGGAGGCGATCGTCCAACCGCCGGTGCCGGTCGAACGCTGATCGGCGCTGGGGCCGGGGATCGGCGAGAAGGTCCAGTTGTTGAACTCGTCCTCGTCGAGCGTGGCCTTCAACTGCGCATATTGCCAGTTGCCGCCGATGAAGAGAGCCGTCGTCGCCGCTGCGGCCGCAGCATTCAAATCGTCATAATTCGCGATCGTGCTGACGCGCTTGGGCGCGGCACCCGAATCGACGAGATCCTTGAAATAATTCAGGGCCTTCAGGAATTTCTCCTTGTTCTCGCCTTCGCCGAATACCGGCTTGCCTGAATCATCGACGAGCTTGCCGCCCAGCGCCCAATAATTCGCGAGCCAGTCGAACGTCGTCCCTTCCCAGCGCCCGCCATTGAAGAGGACACCTTCCATGCCCTCCTTGGTAGAGGCGAGCGCGGCCTTTTTCAGGTCGTCCCATGTCTGAGGCGCATCGGCAACGATCGACTTGTTGCGGTAGAGCACACGAAGATCGGTATCCCACCACCAGGCGCGGACCGTCTGGTCCTTATCCGTGATGCCACTGCGGATGAAGGGGAAAAGGTCATCCACTTCCTCCTTCGAAAAATACGGCGTGAAGTCCGCAAGCACGTGATTGACCATGAATTGCGAAAGCACGAAGGAGTCGACAGCGGCGCAGTCAGGCGCGTTGCCGGCCTTGGCCTGCTCCAGCATCTTGGCCTGTTCGGTGCCGATGTCCGAGGACATGAATTGCATCTGCAATTTCCAGTCCGGATGCTTCTTGATGAAATCGACGAAGAGCTTCTGATAGCCCTCGGCGATCGCCGGATCCGAATTGTTGGGACTGTCGTTCGTCAAACGGACGACGAGGGATTTGGGCGCATCGGCAAGGCCGATCCTGTCCTTCGTGGCAAGTTCCTGGGCAAATGAAGTAGATGCTGAAAATAACATGGTGCTCAGCGCAAATGCGCTGACGGTGGCGCTCTTCATGATGGGTCTCCTCCCCATTTTGAACGGATACAGCCTGGCGGTCGGTTGACCTCTCCTCATTTCCGTGCTGCATTAATTAGATTAAGTTACTTTGATTTGATGTCAAGCCACAGCTTGGAAGGCCAGACCTGGGAGGTTAGATGCTGGCGACAATCAACAGCAGCTAGTGCACAGTTCCGGAAAATCGAGATCGATTTCCGGAAAAGGATCTGCGCCATGAATGTGATGGAGCGTCCCGCGCGGCGCACCCACCGCAATTTTCCTGAAGAAGAGCACGAGGCAATCGCGGATGGCCGCGATGGAGTGAGTGCGGTTTGCCCTGGCTAAACTACGGCGGGGGAGTTAATTCTATGGAGGATAAGATGCGTTTACTCATTCTCGGTACCGGCGGCATGGCCAACCAGCATGCCGCCAACTTCAAGGCGATTGAAGGCGTCAGCGTCGTGGGCGGCGTCGATGTCGTCCCGGAAAGGCTCGCGGCCTTTTGCACCGAACATGGCATCGCCAACCATTTCACGACCCTTGAGGAAGCTCTCGCCTGGGGCGAATTCGACGCTGTCGCAAATGTCACGCCGGACCGCATTCACCACCCGACGACGCTACAGGCGATCGCAGCCGGCAAGCACGTCTTCTGCGAAAAACCGCTCGCCACCGATGCGATCAAGGCCATGGAGATGACCGAGGCCATCGAGCGATCGGGCAAGGTCGGCATGGTCAATTTCACCTATCGCAATTCGCCCGCCCTCCAGAAGGGCCGGCAGATGGTTCTCGCCGGCGAAATCGGGCAAGTGCGCCATGTCGAGGCGTCGCATCTGCAAAGCTGGCTGGTCGGTCGTCATTGGGGCGACTGGAAGAGCGAAAGCAAATGGCTGTGGCGGCTGAGCAAGAAGCATGGATCCAACGGCGCGCTCGGCGATATCGGCATCCACATCGTCGATTTCGCATCATACGGTTCAGGGCTTGACGTTGCTCATGTCTTCGCGCGGCTGAAAACCTTCGACAAGGCGCCGGGCCACAAGATCGGCGAATATGATCTTGATGCGAATGACAGCTTTACGATGAATGTCGATTTCACCGGCGGGGCGATCGGGACGATCCAGGCGACGCGCACGGCGGCCGGACAGATGGATCAGCTGCGCCTCAGGGTCTATGGCGAAACCGGCTCGATCGAGATGATCTACGATACCGGAAAATCGACGCTTCGCGCCTGTCTTGGCGAAGACGTGCACACGGCGACCTGGCGTGACGTCAGCTTCGATCCGGTCGAGACGAACTACCAGCGTTTCGTCCAGGCCGTGCGGGCGGGAAAGACGCAGGAACCATCATTCCGGCGGGCGGCCAATATCCAGAAAGTCCTGGACAAGGCGCTGGCCTCCGATCTCAGCCACGCCGATGAAGCGCTCGGCTGAGTTGGCCAAGCGCGCAGCGCGTTTGGGCCATCACGCCGAAGCTGGCGGCAGCAGCAAGGTGTTGAGGAAGGGCAGGAGGGCGGCACCGAGCGCAACGCCGCCGCCGCTGAAGCTCGCGGGTTTCATCGGTGAGATCCAGGGCGTCAGCAACGGTCTCGTCGAGGTATCGCGCCGCTCGATGGAAAGCTGATGGATCAGCGCTTCGATCACGCCCTGCGGCAGATCGCTGCCGATCATGACGACGCTCGGAGCGAGGAATCCAGCCATGGCGATGATCGGGTCGAGCAGATGGCCTGCAGCTTCCCGTATCCATTGCGACAGTGATGACGAGGGGAATTCTTCCCCTTGCAGCAGGCGGGTGAAGTCCTGGTCGCCGATCCGCGATCGCAGGGATTCGAAACCGACGACGGTATTGAGCTGGACATTGTCGGGGCCTGTCAGCATTTCGCCGATGCTGCCTGCCCGGCCATGCACGCCAGAATAGGGAATACCGCGAATCAGAAAACCGGCCTGGACGTCGTCGTCGATGATGATCATCGCAAGTCCGCCTTCCCTGCCGGAGCTGCCGATCGTGCGCTCGGCGAGAAGGCTCGCCGTACACTCGTTCTCGACATAAGGACGCGCGATCGTCGACATCGCGGCGATCTGATCGCTTTGCTCCTCCGTCCAGTCGTTGGCGGCGATGCCAAGGCCGATGATCGGCAAGGCAGCGTGGCGATCAACCATATTCCTGACAGTCGCATGCGCCACGCCGACCCTGTCTGCGGGGTCCACGCTGAAATAGACCCGGTCATGGACCTGGCCGCTGAGATCGATGAGCACGGCCTCGCCGCGCCTTTGGCGAAGCTTGACGCCGATCGAGAAAGCGCCTTCCGGGCGCAAGGCAAACTCGGTGGCGCTCGCACCGCCACTGAGCCCGTTGCGGCGGTTGGAGCTGACAAGCTTCTCTTCGGCCAGTCGGCGAAGAATATTAGTAATCCCCGGGCCGGTCAGGCCGCAATGCCGGCCAAGCTCCATCCGCGTCAGCGGGCCGTGGCGGCGGATGGCTTCCAGGATGACGCGAATGTTCCGGTCGGCGATTTCACCGGACCGCAGGCCGACTGTTTTGGCACGCGGAGCGCCTGTGTCCTGGGTTTGAAGCCGACGCGGCCCTGATCGAAGATACCGCATAGTCGCCGTCCTTAGAGCTATACGACGCTTTTGTATCACGCCATCGTCTGCCGCAATGAATTTCTTACGGACTTGACGCCAAATCAAAGTTACTTAATCTAAGAGCATCGGGACTGTTGGAGGAGCGGGACCGGGCAAGTCGCGATGTCGGTCGCGCCATCTCCCCCAAAACCATGACCACGGCTCCAGAAGCTTGACGACAAAATTGTCAGCCGTCGATTTTAAACAGGATAAGCCATGCCTCTGACCATTGCCCAGCGCCTTGATCGTTTGAAAGTTCGCATTGCCGAGTTGGCTCATTGGCGGGATAGACAAAGTGCTCCGATCGACGGCTGGACTTTCGAGGGCGAGCCGATCGCACATCAGCAGGATTGGCCGCACCGCCAGGGGGTGGTGCATTTTGCCGCGACCGCTGAAGCGCCGGAGGCGTGGCCTCTGGCAGATATTCGCCTGCAACTCGATCTTGGTGGCGAGAGCCTGATTACTCTCAGCTACCCCGACGACGAAACCGAAACATTCGGTCTCGATCCCTATCATCAGGAATTCCCTCTGAAGGGCCGGCGTTTCTCGATCGCGACGGAAACCGTCGCCCGCTTTCCATTCGGCGAACCCAATCGCGCTCCGCGGCTCAACAAGGCCCGGTTTATCTGGCTCGATGGTCCAGCTCACCGCCTGCATCTTCTGTTGAAGCAGGTTGCCGAGGCAATCGATGTGCTGGGCGAGCATGAAGTCGTGCCGCGTCTGATGGATGCCGCCGAGCATGCGTTGCGCAGCCTCGACTGGCCATCGGATACGGCCGCCTATATCTCCCGCACATCCGGCGCTGTCATGCAGCAGAAGATCTGGGAACTGCCGGAGCTTGAGACAAATCCGGCGGGCCTCACGGACGAACAAAGCGGCTCGGCAGCCACGGCCTTCGAGGCTCTGACGGCGAGGTTGAGGGAGTTGCAGAAGCGCTTCCCGCCGAATGGAGAACTGCTGCTGACGGGCCATGCGCATATCGATCTGGCCTGGCTTTGGCCTTATCGCGAGACGCGGCGGAAAATGCGGCGCACCTTCAACACGGCCCTGTCGCTGATGGAGCGCTCCGAGGATTTCCGCTTCAATCAATCGACCGCCCATTATTACGCGCAGATGGAAGAGGAAGACCCGGAGCTTCTCGAGCGCATCAAGAACAAGGTCGCGGACGGAAAGTGGGAAACCGTCGGCGGCATGTGGGTAGAGCCCGACACGAATATGCCGACCGGCGAAAGCCTCGCCCGTCAGGTTCTCTATGGCCAGCGTTATTTCGAAAAGACCTTCGGCACCCGCCATACAGTCTGCTGGCTGCCGGATTGCTTCGGCTTTTCAGGCGCGCTGCCGCAAATCCTGAGACAGGGCGGCATCGACAGCTTCTTCACGATCAAGGTCAACTGGAGCGAGACCAACCATATTCCCTCCGATCTCTTCTGGTGGAAGGGCCTCGACGGCAGCCGGGTGCTGACCCATACGTTCGACAATCCGATGCAGGGCTATAACGGCTTCGTGCAACCCGATTGCTACGTGCCGACATGGAAGAATTTCCGCGGCAAGACGCAGCACGATACCTCGCTTCTGGCCGTCGGTTATGGCGACGGCGGCGGCGGCGTCACCCCAGAGATGGTTGAGCGCGAAGTGCAGCTACGCGATTTCCCGGCTATCCCGCAGGCACGCTGGGGCACCGTCAAAAGCTATTACGAGCAGGCGCACCGCACCGCGGGGGAAAAGAACCTTCCGGTGTGGGATGGCGAAATCTATCTGGAACTGCACCGCGCCACGCTGACGTCGCAAAGCGGCGTCAAGCGCAAGCATCGCCAGGCCGAACGGGCGCTGATCACCGCCGAAACCATCGCTTCGCTGGCCCATATGCTCGGAGCAGACAGTCCGAGAAGCCTCGAAGCGGATTGGCGCGTCGTGCTGAAGAACGAATTCCACGACATTCTGCCGGGCTCGAGCATCCGCGAAGTCTATCAAGATGCAGAGCAGGAACTGGACGGCGTCATCGAACATGCCAAGGCCGAACAGGCGGCGGGATTGCAAGCGCTGTCGGCCAAGCTGCCGAAGGGCGGGGTCGGCGATGCCCTCGTCGTCGTCAATCCGTCTCTTGCGGCCAGACCGCTCAGCGCAACGCTCTCCGACGGCACGGTCATTGCGGCCGCCGATCTCGTTGCCCCCTTATCCGTCGCGGTCTTCGACAAGGGCTCGCTCAGGCCGGCACGCGGGCTGACGGCAGGCCCCGACCGTCTCGAAAACGACCACCTCTCGGTCTCCATCGGCAAGGACGGGGCGGTTTCGAGCCTCCTTCACAAGGCCACGGGCAGGGAAGCGGTTGACGGCTCGGCAAACCAGCTCTGGGTCTATCCTGCCGACAAGCCGCGCAACTGGGACGCCTGGGACATCGATGCGGATTATGCCGAAAAGGCCGTCCGCCTCGATGCGCCTGACAGTATCACCCTCGTTGAAGACGGACCGCACCGCGCGGCGATCCGCGTCGTTTACCGCTACCGGAATTCGAGCGTCACGCAGACCTATGTGCTGACCGCCAACGCCAGGCGGCTCGACATCGAAACGAAGATCGACTGGCATGACCGCCGCACGCTTCTACGCACCTTGAACCCCGTCGCTGCGCAGGCCCGCAAGGCGACGTTCGAATGCGCCTTCGGCATCGTCGAGCGGGCAACGCACACGAATACGTCCTGGGAGCAGGCGATGTTCGAGGCCGTCGCGCACCGCTTCGTCGATATCAGCGAGCCGGACTTCGGTGTCGCGCTGCTCAACAATGCCAAATACGGTCATAGCGCCCGCGGCAATGTGATCGGCATGAGCCTCGTGCGCGGGCCGATCTATCCGGATCCGCTGGCCGATGAAGGGGAGCAGAGCTTCACCTATGCGTTGATGCCGCATGAAGGCACCTGGCATGAAGGCGGCGTTCTCGACGAGGCGATCGATCTCAATCAACCGCTTGTCGCGGCTGAGGCCAGCGGCCTCTCCACCGGCACTTTTGCGCCGCTTACGGTCACCGGTATCCCCGTTGCATTTTCTGGCCTTAAGCCGGCAGAAGAAGGCGATGGTCTCATCCTGCGCCTCTACGAACCAGCTGGTCGGCGCGGCAAGCTCTCCCTCGGTCTACCTTCCGGATGGGCAGCATCGCAGCCGCTGAACATTCTCGAAGAGCCGATGGAGCGCAAGGGACCTGCCGACATCATGCCGTTCGAAATCCGGACCTGGAAGCTGGAAACTGCCTGACGCTATGTCACGCAGACCAAATCCTTTTTGACTTTGAATGCCGCGGAATGATCGGCGGCATTCAAAGAATGAAACCAGGGTGCAATCACTAGACGGATTCCGCCGGTAGCGTTGCGACCTTCCAGAGCATCGCCTAGGCGGGTTGGCCGCGGGACATTATTTCGGGATGTCCAGCGGCTTGAGGAAGGCTTTGACCATTTCGATGGTGAAGGCGAGATGCGCCTTGCGCCAGTCTTTTTTTGTCAGATCCTGATCGAAAATGAACGACAGCGTGTGTGCATTCGACAAGTGAAACTGACATAATGCCACCATCGTCACGTAATAATGAAGCGGATCGACGTCAGTGCGAACCGATCCGTCCTGCGCGCCGCGCGCGAGAAAATCCGCGATTAATTTGAGCACCGGCGACGACATTTCCCGAACGCGCTGCGATGTCTTCAAGTGCTTGGCTTTTTCGACGTTTTCATTCCTCAGAAGCTGCACTAAACGCAGATCCGAATCGAAATGCTGGTGGATATGCTCAAAGAGCGCGATCAACCCCTCCAACGGGTGGAGATGATCCACATCGATTTTCAGTTCCTGCTGGCGCAGGTTGAAGAGCGCCTCTTCCAGGACCACCACATAGAGACCAGATTTGCCGCCGAAATGATGATAGAGCATGCGGGGGTTTGCGCCGGACGTCGAAAGTATGCGCTCGGTGCGCGCGCCGGCGAAGCCATGTTGCGAGAACTCCTCGCGCGCGGCTTTCAGGATTTTCGCACGCGTGTCGGGCACGGCGCGCATCTTCCTGGCCGGTGCTGTCACCGCTTTCATGTCAGCGCCCATCGTTGCTTTTCTCCCGATCGATTCCTAGCGCAAAATTGAGGATGGCGCGATCCGAACCGCATCCGCCCATCACTGACAAAGGACTCCTTCCGCACTGGAGTTGTGGTGCCCCCAAATGACCGGCAAGCGCGGTGAGTGCAAGTGTCGAAGCGTAAAAGCGGCCGATCTCTTCGCTAGGTGCGTCGATCCGCAGGTGCGGCACGGATGTCACCGGCAGTAGGGCCACAGTACCGGGCGGCAGCCGTTCTCGCAGCCAACCCGCAAAGCTTCGGCGCACCGCTGCTGCCGTCTCATAATCGGCATAGCTGATGGCCGATGCCGAGGCAAAACGCTCACCAATATCCATCGCGAAACGGGGCTTTAGCGCGTCCAGCCGGGATCCAAGGCTGCGGGCAATCTCATAACCCTGGACGGTCGAATAGGCCCACTGCAATTGCGCGGACGGCCAATGCTCGAACACCCGCATCGGTGCCGCATTTGCAAACTGTCGTGCGGCGTCCCGAAAGGCGTGCGCATCCGCCGGATCCAGCATGTCCAACGTATCTTCAACAATCGAAATCGTTAGGCAATCCACATGCTGCGCAGGCGGCAAGAGCACGTCACCGACGCGAGCGAGGGTCTGTGCGTCGCGGGCGAACCAACCAATAGTGTCGTAACTCGGTGCAAAAGGAAGAACGCCATCAAGCGGCACTGCATAGTGGCTCGGTCGCATGCCCCAAATACCACTGAAGGCAGCCGGAACGCGAACCGATCCGCCGGTATCGGTACCGAGTGCAAAATCCACCAGTCGCGCTCCGACCGCAGCGGCTGATCCGCTGGACGATCCTCCCGGCAGCCAATCCGGATTTTGAGGATTGCGCGGTATGCCATAGTGAATGTTGCGTCCTTCCAGGCTGAAGGCCAATTCGTCAGTCACTGTTTTGCCCAGAAACGTGGCGCCGTTGGCAAGCAATCTGGTTACCACGGGCGCATGCGCCGCGGCAGGAGTCGCAGCCGCGCGCCAGTCGGGATTGCCGCCGCCAGTGCGCCGACCGGCAATATCGATCAGGTCCTTGACCGCGAAAGTAAGACCCGCAAGCGAGCCTTGCGCCGTTGCATCCAGACGAAAGATTTCTCCGGGCACGAAGGCTCCGGCAGTATCGACAATATGCTCGTCGTCCATCATCACACTTATGGCAAGGTCTTGAGGACGGCGTCCGAATTGCAGACGAAGCCGAAGCATTTCTTGACGTTCCAGATCGTCGCCTCGGTACAGAAGTCCGGCGAACTGGTGGCACAGCAATCGGCTAGCATGATGCAGCCATAGCCAAGGAAATTGGCATCGGTCAGCGTATGAAGCACGCATTGGTCGGTGTTGCAGCCGGCAAACAGGATGGTGCGCGTGCCGAGATTGCGCAGGATGGAATCCAGCGGCGTGTCCCAGAAACCGCTGATCCTGTACTTGTCGACCCGAACGTCAGCGGGCTGCGGCTTGAGCTCATCGACCACCTCGGCCGCCCAGGAATCCTTCTCCAGGACGTGCGCGCCGTTGGACGGCAGCGGATCGCCGAGCCCGATGCCCTCGCCACTGTTCTTGTAGAGATGAAGCTGGTTCGGCGGCATGTTGAGGAGGTCCGGTCTATTTCCCCAGTTTACCCAGATGACAGGTACCTCAGCTTGGCGGAGTTGCGGAAGGAGTTTCTGCAAAGGCGCGATCGCCGCGCGATCCGCCTCATAGTTGCCGCCGATATGATCCACCCAACCATCCTTGGCACAAAAATCGTTCTGCATATCGATAACCACAATTGCTGTGCGAGCGAGGTCGATCGTCACGCCTTGCGGTTCGGCATCGATTGTCACGACCCTTGGCAAAATGGCGGGCAACGTCATATCGACATTGGTCGGCGTTGCCCGCCAGGCGGTGTTACGGCCCTTTCCGAGGATGCCGCCACTCGTCGTATCTAAGCCCGCCATTTCCCATTCTCCTGCTGCTCTCGAACCAATTGCAGTCGTCGATGCAAGCGTCATGCCATAGCGGGAAAGCCCGGTCTGCCGCAGAAAATGGCGGTCCACGCACCCGGACTGCAGATCAATTGTGCAGCATTGAGCTGGATCTGGATAATAAATAATCATTTACTTACTTCGTTGCTGCAGACGCCGAAATTTCACGTTGATAATCAGACGGATATGGATCTGGCATAGGCTTTGCGTTCTCTTTTCAACGGGAGCTAAAGCGGTCCACCCGCCATCGTTCCGGCGTTCAATCAACAAAGGGAAGCAAAATGATCAAACGGCGAAATGTTCTCATGGCTATGACCACGCTTGCACTGGTCGGGACGAGCCTTGGCGGCGCGATGGCGCAAACCCCGTTGTCGGTCGGTATCCTTATTCCGGGATCGAAGACCGACAAAGGTTGGATGGAATCGGGTTATGACGGTCTGGTCGCGGCGCAGAAGAAATATGGCGACAAGATCGCCGTTCAGATGATTGAAAACATCAACTATGCAGACATGGAGCAGGCGCTTACGCAGCTCGCCTCCTCTAACGCACTGGTGATAGGCGTCGGCGGCCAGACCCAGGCTGCGGTGATGAAAATCGCGAAGCGTTTTCCCGACATCAAGTTCTCAATCGTCGGCGGCAATGCCGGCGCCGAACTCCCAAACGTCGCCGGTTATGATGTGAAACAGGCCGAGATCGCGTTCGTCGCAGGCGCGGCGGCCGCGATGCTCTCGAAGAGCGGCGCAGTGTCATATGTCGGCGGCATGGAACTCCCGTCGATCGTCAACGCCGGGAAAGAATTCGGTAACGGCGCGAAATACGTCAATCCGAATATCAAATATTTCGAAGCCTATACCGGCGACTTCGATGACCTCGCAAAGGCCAAGGAAGCGACGCTGACGGCGATCGCGCAAGGTGCGGACGTTCACTATCACATCCTGAACCTCGGCCTGCGCGGCATGGAGCAGGCCGCCAAGGAGAAGGGCACCCACATCATCGGCTCTTACACCAATTATTGCGGCACCGATCCGCTCTACTTGGCATATTCGATCACCGGTGTGGGCTTCCAGGTGAAATATGCGATCGACGAAACGATCGGGGGCACATGGAAGGCCGGTTACAAGCCCTTCGGCTTGGCGATGGGGCCGGAAGCTTCCGACATGGCTGTCTGCAACGCCACCGACGAAATGGCAAAGAAGCTCAAGGCCATCATCGAGGACATCAAGTCCGGCAAGATCAAGGTGCTGGAGGGCTGATGCGCAGCGAGAGAAGCATAGGGGCCAAGGCAGCGCCACTCCTTTCGTTGAAGGGTATCGGCAAGCTCTTCGGCGCGTTCGAGGCACTGGCGGGAATCGATATCGATTTTCACCCTTTCGAAGTCCATTGTCTCCTCGGCGAAAACGGCGCTGGGAAATCCACCCTTTGCAATCTCATCTTCGGCATCAATCGCCCCAGTGCTGGCCAAATGATTCTCGAGGGCAGACCCTACCTGCCCTCGAAACCGCGCGACGCGCTAACAAGTGGCATTGCCATGGTTCACCAGCATTTCAGCCTGGTGAATGAACTCTCGGTCATCGATAACCTCCTGCTCGGCCGTGGCTTCGGGCGGCTGGACAGAAAAGGCGAAAGTGAACGGCTCGAGGCGATGTCGCGGCGTTTCGGCCTTGAAATTTCGCCAGCCGCGATCGTCGGCGACCTGTCGGTCGGCCAGCGGCAGCGGGTCGAAATCGTCAAATGCCTCATGAACAGTCCGCGCGTCCTGGTGCTCGACGAACCGACCGCCGTGTTGTTGCCAGACGAGATCAGTGCCCTGCTCGGTATCTGCCGGCAGGTGGCCGAAAGCGGCTGCGCCGTGGTCATGGTTACCCATAAGCTCGCTGAGATCGAGCGCGTCGCAGATCGGGTCACCGTCCTTCATCGCGGACGAATTGCCGCTCGGTCGGATCAGCCCGCGTCCGAGATCAGCCGGCTTGTCGGAGCAATGATCCATCGTCCCGACATCGATCCGGATGCGGTGATTGGTGCCCGAGCCGTTGCCTCCCGCAAGCCTCAAACTCCCGTACGCCCGACCCGCGAAGCCATGCAGATAGATGGGATAACGGTTGTCGATCGTCTCGGTGTCAAGCGTCTCGACGACATCACTCTGACGGTCGGCTGCGGCGAAGTGGTTGGTATCGCCGGCGTTGAAGGCAACGGCCAAAGCGAACTCGGCGCCGTCCTTGCCGGCCTGCTGAGGCCAAGCGAGGGTCGTTGGTTTGCCGGGAACCGAGAACTCACAAAGGCGACCCCGCGCCAGATCACCGGGGCGGGCGTCGGCATCGTACCGGAGGATCGTCATGCGGTCGGAGCGATTTCCAGGATGACGCTGGCGGACAACCTGTTTCTCAATCGCATGCATCAGTTTAGCCGGTTCCGCATGATCGACCGTCGTGCACAGCGAAAGGCGGCCGAACAGGCAATGGCGCGTTTCGATGTTCGCGCCGCCGGACCGCTCGTTCCTTTTGGCAGCCTTTCGGGAGGCAACCAGCAGAAGGCGGTTCTCGGGCGTGAACTGACCACGCAGAATCTCAACTTCCTACTTGCCGCGCAACCGACGCGGGGCCTGGATGTCGGCGCGATCGAAGCGGTCTACGGGCTGGTCCGCGATGCCGCCGATGCCGGCGTTGGCGTACTTCTGATTTCATCCGAACTGGACGAATTGATTTCCGTCGCCGACCGGATCCTTGTCTTCTATCGTGGACGGATCGTCGGTGAACATGTCGCGCGGCCGGAGAACGGCCACGCTATCGGGGCACTGATGTCGGGGCAGGCAGCATGAGTGCAAGCACGACAGCAAATGCATCATCCTTTTCACCTCGCTCCGCCCTTCTGCCCGTGCTTCTTCCGGCTGCTGCCGTGCTTGCGGCCCTGGTGGTGGGGATGATCGTCGTGGTCGCCATGGGTGTAACGCTCGACAAGGCGGTCATGGCATTCTATCGCGGCGCTTTCGGCAATGCATATGCGATCTCAGCCTCGCTCAACCGCGCGGTCGCGCTCGCGCTCGTCGGCGTTGGCTTCGTCATCGCCAACCGTGCCGGCCTGACCAATGTCGGCGGCGAGGGCCAGATCGCTATCGGAGGCATCGTCGCCACCGCATTCTGTCTGATGCCCGGAATGGCAGACCTGCCCCTCGGGCTTTCCTATCTGCTGCCGCTCCTTGCTGCATCACTTGCCGGCGGGCTTTGGGGTGGGATTGCCGGAATGTTGCGGGTCAGGGCAGGCACCAATGAGGTTATTGCCACCCTCCTTCTCTCCTTTATCGCTGTCTGGCTTCTGTACTGGTGCGTGCAATCGGAGAACCTGTTGCGCCAGCCAATGACCAGTGCGGCGACATTGCCCGAATCGCTTGCCATTCCAGAGGCGACTCAGGTGCCGTTGCTGACCGGATCTTACAGCTCCCCGGTAACGCTCGGCCTGCCCATCCTGCTGGGGATTGCAATCATCGCGGCAATCCTGTTGCGCAGGTCGCTTTATGGCTTCGCCCTAAGCGCCGTCGGGCTGAACCCCATTGCCGCCGCCCGGGCGGGTGTGGCGGTCGGTTTTACTATCATATCGGCCATGTGCCTCGCCGGCGCATTGGGCGGGTTGGCAGGCGGCCTGATGCTACAGGGTGAGCAATATTCACTAAAGGCCGGCTTTTCCTCCGGCTACGGTTTCGACGGCCTCGTGGTCGGACTGCTTGCGCGCGGGTCGGTGACGGGCGTGATTGCCGGCGCATTGCTGTTCGGGTTCCTGCGTTCGGGGGGCATTTCCATGGAAATGGCAGCCGGCGTGCCTTCGGCGTTGATCGACGTGCTACAGGGCCTGATCGTCCTGACGATCGCCAGCGCCGCTTATTATCTCGAGCGGAGAATTGCACGATGACGGCAGAGCTCTTCACCCTGTTCCTCGCCTCGACAGTCCGGCTCGCGGTGCCGCTTTTGTTTGCGGCGACTGGAGAACTCGTGTCCGAGCGAGCGGGGGTCGTCAACATGAGCGTCGAAGGCATGATGCTGACCGGGGCTTTCGGTGGTGCGATGGGGGCGGCCTACACCGGATCGCCCATGCTCGGACTCTGCTGCGCCATCCTCGCCGTGCTGCCCATCGCTGTGCTGCAATCGGTGATGACCAACACGCTGCGTGCCAATCAGATTGTCACCGGCATCGGCATCAACATCATGGCTCTCGGCGTGACGACGCTGGGCTACCGAGCCCTTTTCGGTGCAAGATCCCGTGACATCATCCCCGGCTTCGATGCCTGGTCGCCGCCGTTGCTCGGACAAATACCGCTGGTGGGGGGCGTTTTCCAACAAGTGTGGCTGTTTTACCTGGCAGCCGCCATTATCGCTGTCGTTGGCTACGTCCTGGAACGGACCGGCCTAGGCATCGTTTTGCGCGCCGCCGGCGACAATCCGCAATCGGTCATCCGTTCGGGTGCGCCATTGAAGGGTGTCCGGCATGCAGCCGTGATCTTCACCGGGGTGATGTCGGCCCTTGGCGGCGCCTTCCTGTCGATCGGCGACATTCACACCTTTACCGAGGGCATGACAAATGGTGCTGGTTACCTGGCGATCGTCGCCGTGATCTTCGGCAGTTGGCGGCTCTGGCGGACAGTGGCCGCCTGCCTCCTGTTCGGCGCGGCAACCGCACTGCAATTTCAATTGCCGGCCTTTGGCATTCATATTCCGAATGCGCTGTTGATCATGATGCCTTATCTGCTGGCATTGCTGGCTGTTGCTGGTGTGGTTGGCCACCAGACAGCACCGCGGGCGTTGACCCAGAATTAAAAAAACACGCCAATAAGACGAAAGGGCAGGAATCGTGAGAGAACGCAATTATATAGACCCCGGCCGCTCGCCGGCCATCGGCGAAAACGGCATGGCGGCAACCTCGCACCCGGCCGCGACGCTGACAGCGATCGACATTCTGCGCGCCGGCGGCAATGCGATCGATGCCGCTCTGGCGGCGGTCGCTGTTCAGAGTGTCGTCGAGCCGGCGATGACCGGCATCGGCGGTGATTGCTTTGCGATCGTTGCCCCAGCAGGAAAACCCATTATTGCGTTCAACGGATCCGGCCGATCCTGTGCGAGGGCTGATGCTGAGCGCTTGCGTGCGAAAGGCTTGTCGCGGATCGATGAAGAAAGCCCGGACGCCGTCACCATTCCCGGCGCCGTCGATGCCTGGTGCCAGCTTTCGCAGACATTCGGCCGAATGGAACTCGCCGAGATCCTGGCGCCGGCCATTGCGCTCGCAGACAACGGCTTCCGCGTTGCCGGCCGGGTAGCGTATGATTGGGCGCGCGAAGGTAAGCGGCTGGAGCACCATGAGGCGGCGCGTACGCAATTCCTGCCGGGTGGCAAGGCGCCGACGACCGGCGACCGCTTTTCCATACCCGCATTGGCGGCCACCTTGCGGGCGATCGCCGCCAATGGCCGTGCCGCCTTCTATGAAGGCGCCGTTGCCGAGGAAATGGTCTCCGTGCTTCGCGAATGCGGCGGCCGCCATACTGTAGATGATTTCTCACGCCATCGCGGCTTTGCGACCGAGCCGATCGGTGCGGATTTCCGCGGCCGTCGTGTGCTGGAATGCCCGCCAAACGGCCAGGGTCTCGCCGCTCTGCTGATTGCCCGGATCCTTGACGGATTCGATCTGTCGGATGACGCCGTAAGCGAGGCCGATCGTGTTCACCTCCTGGCTGAAGCCAGCAAGGCGGCCTATCATCAGCGTGACCTGCTGATCGCCGATCCGGACCATATGCGGATTTCCGTCGAGGAAGTTCTGAGCGAGCGTTTCGTTGCCGCATTACGATCCAGAATACGAATGGACCGGGCAAGCGAAGCATCGATCTGGGATGGTCCGGTTCATCGCGATACCGTCTACCTGTCGGTCGTCGATCGTGACGGCAATGCAGTTTCGCTGATCAATTCGCTATTCTCCGCGTTTGGCAGCGGCATCTACGCACCGGTATCGGGGGTCCTGTTGCAGAACCGCGGAAGCGGCTTCTCACTGAACGAAGGCCACGCCAATGAACTCGCACCGCGAAAGCTGCCGCTGCACACGATCATTCCGGGCATGGTGGTCCACAATAACTTGCCCGTGATGCCCTTCGGCGTCATGGGCGGGCAGTTCCAGGCGACGGGCCACGCACATTTCCTCTCGCATCTCTACGACCGCGGCTTCGATCCGCAGCGCGCCAACGAGGCGCCGCGCAGCTTCTCCTTTGACGGCAGACTGTCGCTTGAGCCCGCGTTCGGCGATAAGGTCCGCGCCGAGCTGGAAGAGCGCGGCCACCGTACGGAATGGGCAAACGCGCCAATCGGCGGCTGCCAGGCGGTTCTTATCGACAGGGCTCGGGGCGTGTTTATCGGAAGCTCGGATCACAGGAAGGACGGGTTTGCGCTTGGATATTGATACTGAAGGGAACCACCTGCGCGTGCCTCTTCGGTCTTCAAGGCTAGCATGAAAATCAAGGTGCCGGCTGCTGATTACATCTTTCAGGAGCCCTTGCGACGCGGCCAACCAAGCTCAGTCCTCTAAACCAAGGCTCGCCAGCAGGCGGTTGATATAGGCTTCCAACCCGCCGACCATGTCGAAGCGAGTGGGATCGCGCAGCCAGAGCATCTGAAGGCCGTCCATCACGGCGATCAGCTCGGCTGCCATCGCCCGGCCATCGATCTTGCCGTCTATCGAGCCATCGGCAACGGCCCGTTCGAAGGTCGCCGCGATGTCGTTCTGCAGCTGAGTGGCGCGATCGAGAAACCATGCCTTGGCCGGGTGATCCTTCATGAGGCTTTCGGCATTCAGGATGGCGAAGGCCCTGATGACCTCGATCATTTCGGCGTTGCGGCGGAAGACCCCGACCATGCCCTTGAGCAGGCCGCGGAGGTCTGAACGGTAGGGCCCGATGAAGTTTTCGCTTTCGAGATCGCGCTTGTCCAGAATGGCAAGCAGGAGATCGACCTTGGTCGGAAAATGGTGCAGCAGGCCGGGCAGCGACAGGCCGACGTCGCGGGCGACATCGCCGATGGCAGCATTCTGGTAGCCGTCTTCGGCAAAGCGCCGCATCGCAGCCTTCAGGATCTCCGCGCGGCGCGCTTCGCCCTTGCTGGATCTGCGTCGTCGCTTTTCGTCCTGTCCGGTCTTCGATTCGAATAACTCTGCCATCGTCACTCCCGTCGGTTTCTTCTAGCGACAAGCTAGCGATCGGCAACCCTCCCATCGATTTCTCGGGCGCTCTCTATTCCTATATCAGGCGTGATCAGTTGACATCTTAAAAATACCGAGTAATCGGTAGGTTTAAGAACTGCCTTGCGAGGAGACTTTAGCGGCGCCGCCGGATGGATTGGCACCGTACAGAGGGCAGCACTTCGCAATGCCCGAATTCCATTGAAGGGGAGGTTTGCATGATCGATTCCATTCTCGACAAGATGACGCTCGAGGAGCAGGTCTCGCTGCTCTCAGGCGCGGATTTCTGGACGACGGTTCCCGTCGAGCGTCTTGGTGTGCCGAAGATCAAGGTGACGGACGGACCGAATGGCGCCCGCGGCGCGGGTTCGCTGGTCGGCGGCGTCAAGGCGACCTGCTTTCCCACTGCCATCGCGCTCGGCGCCACCTGGAATCCCGATCTCGTCGAGCGCATGGGTGTCGCGCTTGCCCACCAGGCGAAGAGCAAGGGTGCCGCCGTACTGCTCGCGCCCACAGTGAATATCCATCGTTCCGGGCTCAACGGGCGAAATTTCGAATGTTATTCCGAGGATCCGATGCTGACCGCCGAACTCGCCGTCGCCTATATCAAGGGCGTGCAGAGCCAGGGGATCGCCGCGACGATCAAGCACTTCGCCGGCAATGAATCCGAGATCGAGCGGCAGACCATGTCTTCCGATATCGACGAGCGGACGTTGCGCGAAATCTACTTTCCGCCCTTCGAACAGGCCGTCCGGCGCGCTGGCGTGATGGCCGTCATGTCCTCCTACAACCGTCTCAACGGCACCTATACGAGCGAGCATGAGTGGCTGCTGACCAAAGTGCTGCGCGAGGAATGGGGATTCGACGGCATCGTCATGTCCGACTGGTTCGGTTCGCATTCGACGGCCGAGACGATCAATGCCGGTCTCGATCTCGAAATGCCCGGCCCGGCGCGCGATCGCGGCGAGAAATTGGTTGCGGCCGTGCGCGAGGGCAGGGTTGAAGCGACGACCGTGCGCGCGGCGGCGGGGCGGATCCTGCTTCTGCTCGAGCGGATCGGTGCGTTCGAGAAGAAGCCCGATCTCACGGAGCAGGCAGTCGACCTGCCGGAAGACCGGGCGCTGATCCGGCGTCTCGGCGCAGAGGGCGCAGTCCTTTTAAAGAACGACGGCATACTGCCGCTTGCTAAGACGTCGCTCGACCGGATCGCCGTCATTGGACCCAACGCCGCGAGCGCGCGCGTCATGGGCGGCGGCAGCGCGCAGATCGCGGCGCATTATACGGTCAGCCCGCTCGAAGGGATTCGAGCGGCCCTTTCCAATGCCAACAGCGTCAGCCACGCTGTCGGCTGCCGCCATAACCGTCTGATCGAGGTGGCCAAGGGAAAGATCACCGTCGAATATTTCAAGGGGCGTGGTTGTCAGGGCACTCCGCTTCATGTCGAAACCGTCGACAAGGGTGAGTTCTTCTGGTTCGAGCTGCCGTCGGCCGAGCTCGACCCCACCGATTTCTCGGCGCGGATGACGATGCAATTCGTGCCGGAGGAGAGCGGCGCCCATGTCTTCGGCATGACCAATGCCGGACTGGCGCGGCTCTTCGTCGATGGCAGGCTGACGGTCGACGGCGATGACGGCTGGACACGCGGCGAGAACTACTTCGGCACTGCCAATGACGAACAGCGCGGCACGGTGGCGCTCGATGCGGGCAAAGCCCATGCCGTCACCGTCGAGTATGATCCGCCGGTGGCGAATGGAGAGGGGATCAACCTCACGGCCATTCGGTTTGGCGTCGAAAAGCCCTTGGGCGAGGCCGATATCGAGGACGCCGTCGAGACGGCGCTGAATGCCGATGTGGCGCTTCTCTTCGTCGGCCGCGACGGCGAATGGGATACCGAGGGCTTGGATTTACCCGACATGCGGCTTCCGGGTCGGCAGGAAGAGCTGATCAAGCGCGTTGCGGCCGTCAACGCCAACACTGTGGTCGTGCTGCAGACCGGCGGTCCGGTGGAAATGCCCTGGCTCGGCAAGGTTCGGGCCGTGCTGCAAATCTGGTATCCCGGGCAGGAGCTGGGCAATGCCGTCGCCGATGTCCTGTTCGGCGATGTCGAGCCCGGCGGGCGCCTTCCACAGACATTCCCGAAGGCGCTTGCCGACAATTCCGCGATAACAGGTGATCCGGCCGTCTATCCGGGTAAGGATGGGCATGTTCGGTATGCCGAAGGCGTCTTCGTCGGCTATCGTCATCACGATACGCGCGCCGTCGAACCGCTCTTCCCCTTCGGTTTCGGCCTTGGCTATACGCGCTTCAGCTGGAGCGAGCCGCGCCTGTCGGCGAGCGAAATGGGTGCCGAAGGCGTGACGGTCAGCATCGATCTGACCAATATCGGCGATCGGGCCGGATCGGAACTGGTCCAGCTCTATGTGCGTTCGCCAAAGTCAAAGGTGGCGCGGCCGGAGAAGGAACTGCGCGCCTTCGCAAAGCTTTCGCTGCTGCCCGGTGAGACCGGCACAGCCGAAATGAAGATCATGCCGCGCGACCTCGCTTATTTCGACGTCAAGGCCGGCGCCTTCCGCGCCGAACCCGGCGACTACCAGCTGGTGGTGGCTGCGAATGCCGCGAATATCAGGTTCGTCATCGAGCTGTCGTCAGCACTCGAATATGTCCTGCCACCCTCGTATTAAACGCAGGTTGGCGAGATCCATGTCGTATTCGAGCTGAGCCCGGCCGATAGCGCTTGGCGCGTCTGCGCCAAGCGTTGAGTGGTTCGAGCTGGATCAGGCCGCGTCGGGCTGGGTGCGGAGATTGGTGACTACGCGCCGGTTCTGCACCCTGCAGGAGCGATCTGTGCAGTCTCGGACTTCGCGCTCGTTCCCGTAGCCCCTCGCCCACATCCGCTTCGCGTCCACACCCTTGGAGGCAAGATAGGCCATGGCGGCATCGGCGCGCTTCTGCGACAACGCCTCCATTTGGGATGCGGAGCCGGAATCGTCGGCAAATCCCTGCAGCTTGAGCAGCCAAGTCGGGTTCCTGTTGAGCCAGGCGGCTTGGTTATCCAGCGTTGCCATGGCGACGGAATCGAGTGCGGCGGAGTCCTGCTTGAAATAGATCCGTCGGCCGACATTGAGGATGAAATCCTCTTCACTGCCAGCCCCTACATTCTCGAACCCGGGGGCGGGATCGTTGGTCTGGCCGGTCATCGGCGCAGCCGCGGGTTCTTCCAAAGAGGCGATCTCAGTGGTGGAGCAGGCGGCGAGCGCCAAGAGCATGGCCGCGGCGAGAAGGCGCCTCGCATATCCTGTTGTAGCAGACATCAGGGAATATTCCTCACTCGACCGTGGTTGTTTGGCTGACCTGCGCGGCACTTTCAGCCTGGTCGGCGATATGCGGCAGAACCTGCACCGCGGTGCCGATGGGGCAACGCTGGTAAAGATCGATGGCGTCTTCGTTGAACATGCGGATACAGCCGCTGGAGGCATCCTTGCCGATGCTCCACGGCTCCAACGTGCCGTGGAAGCGATAGCCGGTGTCGACGCCGTCGCGATGCAGGTACATGGCGCGGGGGCCAAGCGGATTCTTCGGTGAGCCTCCCGCCACGAATTCGGGCAGTTCAGGATGGCGCTTGCGCATCTCCGGCGGTGGCGTCCAGCGCGGCCAAAGCGATTTGGCGTCGATCGTCGCACGGCCAAACCATTTGAAGCCCTCGCGGCCGACGCCGACGCCGTAGCGGATGGCCGTCTTGTTCTCCATGATCACATAGAGAAAATGGTGTCTCGTATCGACGACGACGGTGCCGATCGGCTCGCTGCTGAAATATTTGACGACCTGGCGGTGCCACTTCCTGTCGATCTTGGCGAAGTCGGTCCTTCGGAACGTCACGCCATTGTCGACGGTGGTGCCGTCGAAAAAGGAAGACGCCGCGGCGAATACCGGTTTCCGCAGCGCGCCGGCGCCAAGCAACGCCAATCCACCAAGCACAATATTTCTGCGAGTCCACGGCATCGGCAATATCCCCCTTAGAGCCAAGCAGCGAAGTATCAGTAAATCAGATTTTTCATTTGCGACAACAGAAAATTCTTCTCCTCCCTCAAGAACGAGATCGAGTTGCGGGTCTCTGGATTGTATTGCACTGGTCGTTACTCCACGAGGACGATGTTACGCGCAGCAAACCCACAGATCATTTGATCCGCTCGACCCGAGCAAACTCAGGGGAAAAGATCGGGGAGTTCGGAGCGTGCGATGCGTCGCAACCTGACCGCTTCTGCCATGTCTATCGAGCGATAAGGAAACCGCAAACGGGTGTCCACGGGTCCCCAATTGCCGATGGCACTCAAAAGTTTATCGAGAGCGGCATTCGAATAGCCAAATTCCTGGCGAAAGGAAACGATATGCGCGTCCATAAACGCGCAGATGCGTCGCTCAAGATCGAGTGCGGCGTCGATATCGTTTCGCATCGAGACCGTCCAGGTCTGAGCACCGCGGGGGCTGAGGCAGGCGACATTGGAAAAGGAGCCAGTTGCCACACCTTCGTTGATGCCGGTTGCGAGATGATGGCCGGGGACGAAGAGTGACAGCCCGGACAGATGCCGGCGCGCCTCGGCATACCAGGGGCCGTCGCCATCGGCGAGCTTGATGCCGATCACCTCAGGCACCGCGGCGCAGACCATGCCGAGCTCCTTTGGCGCCAGCACGCGTTTTGCATGAGGCGGATTGTAGAGGATGAGCGGAATTCCGTCGGCAGCCTCGGCCGCTCGTTTCAGGAAGTCGACCGCTTCGGCATCGGTGAGCGGCCACCAGTCCGGCAAGATGACCTGAATGGCGCGGGGATCGAGCGCGGCGGCGCGGCGGACGCGATTGAGCATGATCAGCGGGTCGGGCTGGCAGGCGCCGATGACGAATGAGGTTGAAGACGTTTTGCAACGCTCGGCCAGCATTGCCTGGATGCAGTCGAACTCCACCTCCGTCTGATTGTGGAATTCGCCGGCGGTGCCATTTGAGTAAATACCATCGACGCCCGTATCGATGAGGATGTCGATCTCTTCGCCGAGCTTGTCGAATTCAATGCTGTCATCGGCTGCGATCGGCAAAAGCAGGCTCGCCCAATTTCCGCCGATGGCGGGATGCGGCGTCTTCGCATTCATCTGTTTTTCTCCGGTGGATGACGGATCAGTTGAGGTCGTCGCGAATGCAGGCCTTGAAGTGGCCGGGAGCGACTTCCCGCAATTGCGGAACGGCGCCGGCGCAGGCCTCGAGAGCGCTCGGACAGCGCGTGCGAAAAACACATCCGCTCGGCGGATTGGCCGGGCTGGGAATATCGCCTTTCAGGATCTGCCTGTTACGGCGAGCGTCCGGATCGGGCGACGGAATCGCCGAGAGCAGCGCGCGCGTATAGGGATGCTGCGGTCTCGCATAGAGATCGGCACTTGGTGCGATTTCCATGATGCGGCCGAGATAGAGCACGATCACCCGGTCGCAGATATATTCGACGACGGCAAGGTCATGCGAGATGAACAGCATGGTCAGGCCAAGCCGCTGCTGCAGGTCGCGCAGCAGGTTGATCACCTGCGCCTGGATCGACACGTCGAGCGCCGAGACCGGCTCGTCGGCGACGATGAATTCGGGCGACAAGGTCAACGCACGGGCAATCCCGATGCGCTGGCGCTGGCCACCGGAAAACTCATGCGCGTATCGATTGATTGCGTCGGCGGGCAGATCGACCTCCGCCAAGGCCGACTGCGCCCGTTCAAGCCTGTCACGGGCGGTGCCGATTCCCTGGATCTTCAGGCCTTCCGTCAGGATCTCGCCGATGGTCATGCGCGGCGAAAGGCTGGCGAAGGGGTCCTGGAAAATATACTGCATGCGCCGCCGCTGCCGTCTGAGCGCCGAGGCGGAAAGTGCCGTAAGTTCCGTCCCGTCGAATCGGACGCTGCCGGACGACGGCTCGACGAGGCGAAGGACGGAACGCCCGATCGTGGTCTTTCCACTGCCGGATTCGCCGACAAGCCCGACAACTTCACCCTTGCCGATATCGAACGAGATGCCCTGGAGAATGTTCAGCCGCGTGCCGCGGGAAGTATAATGTTTCGAAAGGTCGCGGACGGAAAGCAGCGGTGCGCTCATCTAGATCTCCTGCCATCTGATGCAGCGGCTGCGGTGCTGCGGATTGACCTGTTCGAGCTCGGGAACCGCGACGCGACAGGCATCGATCGCGAATTTGCAGCGCGGGGAAAAGGCGCAGCCGCTCGGCATGTTCATCAGGCTCGGGACCATGCCGGGAATGGCGGCGAGCTTTTCGCCGGCCTGTTTCATCCGCGCCGCATCGCCAAGGCGCGGCATCGAGGCAAGAAGTCCCATGGTGTAGGGGTGCTTGGGATTGCGGAAAACCTCGCCGACCGGCCCTTCTTCGACGATCCGGCCGGCATACATCACCGCCACGCGATGGGCGATTTCGGCGACGACGCCGAGATTGTGGGTGACAAAGAGCATGGCCATGCCGCGCTCGCGCTGCAGTTTGAGGAGCAGGTCGAGAATCTGCGCCTGGATCGTCACGTCGAGCGCCGTGGTCGGCTCGTCGGCGATCAGCAGCGCCGGATCGCAGGCGAGCGCCATGGCGATCGTCGCGCGCTGCCGCATGCCGCCCGACAGTTCGTGTGGATATTGGCCGGCACGGCGTCGGGCGTCCGGTATGCCGACGCTTTCAAGCAACGCGACGGCTGCGTTCATCGCCGCCTTGCGATCGGCGCCGCGATGGATGCGGATCGGCTCGGCGATCTGGTCGCCGATGGTGAAGACCGGATTGAGGCTCGACATCGGCTCCTGGAATATCATGCCGATGTCGTCGCCCCTGATCCTGCGCATGCTCTCTTCGTCGAGGGAGACGAGATCGCGGACCACGCCGTTCCCCGTCGCAAGGCGGATACTGCCTGCGGCGATCACGCCGATGTTGCGGGTGAGCAGCCGCATGACGGACAGGCTGGTGACCGACTTGCCGGAGCCGGATTCGCCGACGAGCGCAAGCGTCTCGCCGGCGGCAACGGTCAGGTCGATATCGTTGACCGCCGTGATCTCGCGGCCGCGGATGCGGAAGATCGTTCGCAATCCCTCGATGTCGAGTACGGGTTCGGCGGTCTGTTCCATCAGCCGGCTCAGTTCAGCAGGCCGGTTGCACGCAGGATCTCGTCGATCCGCGCCGTTTCGGCATCGTTGAGGGAGGCACGCGGCCGCGGCATGACGGCGGAATCGATGATGCCGAGGCTGCGCATAGCGGTCTTGAAGGCGCCGATGCCGGCTGCGCCGCCACTGACGCGGCCCTGCGCGACCCAGACGATTTCGAAGAGGCGGCAGAGGCGCTCCTGTTCCTTCTTCGCGGCGACCCAGTCGCCGCGCTGCGCAGCATTCCAAAGGCGGACATAGCCGTGCGGATCGACATTGGCGATACCAGGGACAACACCATGGGCGCCCATCAGCAGGGCGGTGTCGACGACGATCTCGGAGCCGGTCATCAGGAAGACGTCCTTGTGTTCGGCTAGGTCGAGGAGCGCATAGCGGAAGTTGCCGTCATCGCCGCTGGAATCCTTGAGGCCGATTATGGCGCCTTCCCTGGCAAGCGTGACCACGGTCTGGCGCTGCAGCTTGACGTGAACGCAGACTGGAATGTCGTAGGCGACCAGCGGAACATCCACCGCGTCGCGGATATAACGAAAGTGGTCGAGGATCTCGGACTGGCTGGTGACCGTATAGAATGGCGCCGTCACCACGACCGCATCGGCGCCAGCGGCCTTTGCGACCTTCGCATGGGCGATGACGCGATCCGTGGTCGGATCAATGACGCCGACGATCAGCGGTACGCGGCCATTCACCACCCTGGCCGAATGCTCGATGATGTCCCGCCGGGTCTTTTCGTCATGGAAGATCACCTCGCTCGTCGAGCCGAGCACGAATACGCCATGGCAGCCGGCATCGATCAGATGCTCGAGCACGCGTGTATAGGATGGGTAGTCGACGGTGAGATCCGGATTGAGCGGTGTTACGACAGGGGGGACGACACCCTTGAATTTGGTCATTTTCGCTTCTTTCGATTGTCAGTTCAGTTCGGCACGCGGGTCGAAGGCATCTCTGAGGCCATCGCCAATGAAGTTGATTGCCAGGACGGCAAGGATCAGCGCGGCGCCGGGGAAGAGCCATTGCCACGGATATTGTTCGAGCACGGCGGTCGAGCGGGCCGCGTTCAGCATGTTGCCCCAGCTTGCCGCCGGCGGGGCGATGCCGAGGCCAAGGAAGGACAGGCCCGCCTCGAGCAGGATGGCATTGGCGATCTGCAGCGTTGCATAGACCACGAGGATATCGATCGAGTTCGGCAGGCCGTGGCGAAAGAGCAAATGTCCGATGCCGGCGCCCATGCCGCGGGCAGCCATGACGAAGTCGCGTTCACGCAATTCCAGCAGCCGCGAGCGGATCATGCGCGCAAGCAGCGGCCAGGAAAGCAGCGAGATGACCAGCACCGTCGGCCAGATGCCGGTGCCGGCAATCGAGGCGAGCACAAGCAGGAAGATGACGGGCGGCAGGGTCATCACCAGATCGACGAAGCGCATCGAGACGGCGTCCGTCCAGCGTCCGGCAAGCGCCGAGATCGCCCCGAAAAGAAAACCGATGACCGCGGAAAGCGCAGTCGATGCGACGGCGACCAGCAGCGAAATCCGGCCGCCTTCGAGCACGCGCGCGAAGACGTCGCGGCCGACACCGTCGGCTCCGAACCAGTGCGTTGCCGTCGGGCCGCTATTCATGGCCAGAAGATCGATGTCGTTCGGCCGGAAAGCCCACCATAGCGGATAGGAAAGGATCAACAGCAGCATCGGAATGGCAATGCAGACGCCGGCAACGGCTGCGCGGTTGAGCAGAAACCGACTGAAGGCGTGGGCAAGTGGTCCGGGGCTCCGGCGTTCGGAAGAGCGTGCCAGCATGATCAGCCCACCTTGATACGCGGGTCGACGACCGCATAGGTGATATCGGTCAGAAGATTGACGACGATAACGCAGGCGCCGATGACGAGCGTCGCCCCCATGATGACGGGATAGTCACGGGTCTGCACGGCATCGACGAGCAACAGACCCATGCCCGGCCAGTTGAAGACGCTCTCGATGAAGATGGCGCCGCCGATCGCAAGTCCGATGGTGGAGCCGATCAGCGTTACGATCGGCAGAAGGGCGTTACGCAACGCATGCTTGCTGATGACCCAGAACTCGCGAACGCCCTTAGCGCGGGCCGTGCGCACGTAGTCCTGGTTCAGGACTTCGAGCAACGAAGCGCGCATGTAGCGCATAATCAATGCGGCTTGCGCGACAGACAGAAGTGCCGCCGGCAGAATCAGATGATGGAGGAGATCGCCCACCGAGAATTCCTCGCCCGGCGTCAGCATGCCGCCTGATGGCATCCAGTGCAGGCGGACGGAGAAAATATAAAGGCCGATCAGCGCGCTGAGGAAGGCAGGGCTCGAAATGCCGGCAAGCGCAACCACCGACAAGGAGAGATCGGCCAGCGAATTGCGGCGGACGGCGCCGATCACCCCGCAGGTGATGCCTGCAACGATGGCGAAGGCAAGTGCAGTGCCCATCAAGAGCACTGTCGGGCCGATCCGTGACAGCACCAGGCCCAGAACCGGCTGATCGAGACGCTTGATCGAATAGCCGAGATTGCCGGTCAGCGCCTGCTGCAACCAGCCCAGATACTGCGCGGGCAAGGGCTGATCGAGCCCGAGGTTTCGGCGCAGATCGGCGAGGTCTGACGGCGACATCGGCAGGTTCGGATCGATATAGGCATCGATCGGATCGCCGGGTGTGAGGCGCAGCAGCAGGAAGATCAGCATGCTCAGGGCGACGAGCATGCCTATTCCTATGATCAGGCGTCTGAGACTGTATTGGAGCATCGGTAATCCGTCTTATCGGGCCGTCTTGTCCGGCCGTCTTGTCAGGGTGGCCGAGGCCACCCTCAAGGCTTCGCGGAAAACGCCTATTCGGCGATCGACCATTTCTGCGGATTGGCCTGGTAGGGGCCGCCGCCCGGCGCCGGCGTCCAGACGAAATCCTTCACCTTGGTCGAGACGATGCCGTAGCGGTTTGCCACCCAGAGCGTCGCCCAGGGCAGGTTCGTGTTCATCACCTTGCAGACGTCCTGATAGGCGGCATCCCGCTTGGCGCTATCAGGTTCGGCCAAGGCACTATCGAGTGCCTTGGTAAGGTCAGGCATGCGAACCCTGGCGACATTCGGTCCGGCCGGAGGGATCTGCTTCTCGTTGAGGCCGACATTGATGCTTCCGGCGTCCGGCCCGTTCTGCAGCCCGGCATAAACCAACTGGAACTGGGCAATGTCCGGCGTCGCATTGAGCACGATGCTGTTATAGGTCGGGGCATCGACGGCGCGCGGGACGATGTTGATGCCGACCTGGGCAAGCATCGCCTGGACTGCGGCAAGCACGTTGGTCGCCAGCGGCGTGGTGTAATAGGTCAGAAGGGTGATCGGCTTGCCGCCATTGATCTGGTCCCAGCCGGCTTCCGTCAGCAACTGCTTGGCCTTCTCGGGATCATAGGCATAGCTGTCGATATCAGGGGGTATCAGCTGGTCGGCGACATAGGCACAATTGGCTGGCTTGGCCGCACCGCCATAGAGGCTCTGGATGATGGCATCGCGATTGATCGCGTACATCACCGCCTGGCGGACGCGCACGTCCTTCCAGAGCGGGGAATCGTGGTTGAAGCCGAGATAGTTGACGACGAAAGAGTTGCCTTCGATGACCTGGAAGTCCTTGTTGTCCTTGAAGGTCGGCACGTCGTTGGAATCGACATAGGTGAACTGGATTTCGCCGGATCTCAGCGCCGCGATCGCTGCGGCCGGATTGGCGAAATAGCGATTGATGACGCGTTCCAGTGCGGGTTTGCCACCGCGATAATCGGTGTTTGCGGCAAGTTCGACATATTGATCCGAGACGTATTTGGTGAATTTGAACGGACCGGTGCCGATCGGAGCGGTGGACCACCAGGTGTTCTTCGCCAACTGGTCGGCCGGGATAGAGGAGAGCGCATGCTCGGGCAGCATCATCACCTTGGTCATCGTGTCGGGAAAACTGCTGCTGGGGGCGCTGAGCTTGATGACAACAGTGCGATTGTCCGGCGTCTCGACCGACGATATGCCCTTCAGCCGGGCAGCGAGCACCGAGCCGGTTTTCGCATCCATCGCAAGGCCCATGGTGAACTTTGCGTCCTTGGCGGTGAACGGTTTGTCGTCATGCCATTTGGCGTCCGCCAGCTTGAACGTGTAGGTCATCTGGTCGGAGCTGACCTCGTAGGAGCTTGCCAGCGCGCCGACGACCTTCTGCAGCTTCTCGTCATAGGTGATCAGCGGTTCGTAGTAGACGCTGAGCCAGGTGAAGCCGGCGGTCGCGGCGAGCGGATTGAAGTTGCCCTGGAAGCCTCCGGGGCCGACATCGAAGCCGCCCGACAGCGTGGCGGCATGAGCCTGGGTCGCAACGCCCGAAACGACAAGAGCCGGAACGGCAGCCGTCGACAGCAGGGCGCCAAGCGCAATAACAGATAGTCTAGACAGTCTTTTCATGTGTTCCTCCCACGTTTGAACTTGTCTTGTTGTTGGCAATCACCCGGGCAATGCCTTCGTAGTGACGATCCAGACGTCTGCGCGCCTCCTCCAGATCTTTTGCCTCGATCGCATCGACGATCGCGGCATGGTCGCGCCACGTCGCCATCGGATCGGCATTTTCAAGATTGACGAAATCCGACGCCTTGTAGAAGGCGAGCCAGAAGACATCGATCAGCCGCACGAGCGTTTCATTGTCCTGGCAGCGAAACAGCAGTCGGTGGAACAGCTGGTCGTCTTCCGCAAAGGTTTCGCCGCGCTCGGCATGGGCACGCATTCGATTGACGGTGGCGCGCAGCTCGGCGATGTCCTCTTCCCCGATCACTTCGATCGTCTTGCCGATCAATCCCACTTCCAGCGTGCGCCGGATTTCGAGGACTTCCTCGATCTGCCGCAGCGCGCCGCCGAGGCCGTAAGCGAGGTTGTCGAGAAGCGGCTCGAAGGAAAAGGCCTTCACAAAGATGCCGACGCCGCGCCGCGTCTCCAACACGCCGAGCGATTCCAACGCCTTGATGCCTTCCCTCAGCGAATTGCGGCTGACGCCGAGCTGGGTGGCGAGCTCTCCTTCCGTGGGAAGCAGAGTTCCGGGCGCGAGGCCATTATCATCGATATAGGCGCGCAGACTTTCCTGCACGGAGACATGCAACAGCGGGGCGCGCGTCAGCGGCTTCATCGATTTCAGTGTCATGTCGGCCACTTTCTCGCATCGCCAGTAAGATGGATATTACATATCCACTTGTAGGATATCTGTCAAATGGTCAGGTTTGATCGATTGACACCGGCCCTGCTCGCGGCTGTTTGACGCTGTCGTTCTCGGGCGCCAGAACGACAACAGGCAAACACCACAGTTTCCTGGAATGACTTCAGGCAGAGGCTTGACCGACCTCTGAAGCATGGACCACGACGCAGTTGCGACCAGTCTTCTTGGCAAGGTAGAGCGCCGCATCCGCTTGGCGCTGCATGTGCTCTGCCGACACGAGTCCGCTGTTTTGCATCAATATTGCTATTCCGATGCTGACAGTGACCCAGGGGCCGACGCGGGAGGTAGGATTTGGAAGAGACGCAGCTTCTACTCGGCTTCGAATTCTCTCAGCGACCACCCGGGCCTCTTGTTCATCAGAGCCTGGGAGAAAGACGAGAAATTCTTCGCCTCCGTAACGGGCGACCTGGTCCCGCTCGTCTCTCATGCTGCTCTGAATGATGCCGGCAACTTTCACCAGGCAGCGGTCGCCTTCGGCATGTCCGAGATTATCGTTGAGATGCTTGAAGTCGTCGATATCGCACATCAGCATCGCCGCGCCGCTCGTTCGTTTAAGATCCTCGCTCCAGAAATAATGGAGCGTTTCCATCATCGAGCGCCGGTTGGCGACACCCGTCAGCGGGTCGGTCCGTGCCAGCAATTCCAGCTGGGAATTGGCGTCGGTAAGCTCCGCGAGGCGACTTCGATCTCGTAACTCCAGCAAGAAAGTCTTCTGAGCGAAGATGGTTGCGGTGCGTCGGGCAACGACGGTTGCAGCCACACCGCTTGCGAAAAACAGCGTCCCGGCCAGAGCACTGCCCACTTCGATGGCTGGATTGCGCAGTTGAAACACAAGGTAGATACCAAGGGCAGAAGCACCGATCGCCATCGCCCAACCGAGTGGAACGGGAAATATGATAATGGCAGTGACGGCCACAAAAAGCATGATGGTCAAATGCCGCTCGTAAAACTCGCCACCGGTGTTAACGCCCACCAAGGCGACCGACAGGAGGATGAGAAAAACAGCCGAGAGGATGAAAACTCCCTGCACCCACAAAGCGCGCGGCCGCAGGAAGGCTATCGCTGCGACAAGAGCTGCAGGGGGAAGGATTGACGCTGGCCAAAGCATCGACATCACGGTTCCGGTCGGAAGCAAGATCGCGTTGAGGCCCAACGTCAGAACATCGAGCACGATAACCCAAACCATCCACGCGCGGATGATCTTGGCAGTCCGCGGCCAGGAGCGTTCGCGAAAAAGCTGAGCCAGTTCCCCATTGAAGCGGATATCACGCGTGCGTCCACCGAGCAGGCGCTCGACTTGCTCGACAATGGCCGGGCTCAACCTCTGGAGAGGTTTCCGCGAAGACGCCCTTACCGATTTGATAGGAGCTGTGGTTCGCTCGGTATCCATGTGTCGGATTTAGGGAGCAGACGACCGGAGGCAAGACGAGCCGCGAATTCCGCGCCAAAAGACGATATGCTTACCCTAATGATTTTGGACCACTTCACGACAGTATGTTGTTAAGTGTTTCACATCGGTTCAAAGTCTCACCTGTGCCGGGCCTAATTACGGTTCGCCCCCATCGAGACCGGCAGATTGACAGTCGTATCTGTCCGCACCTGGTCCCTCGCACGACAGAACCGCCTCCGTTGGCAATTTACCCGAACAGAACGTTACGGGCTCGATGGTGAGTGCAACCTGTTCGGGAGTGTCGAAGACGCAGTTTTTATCGATTAAAAGGTGACTAAAATAATCATCTTATGTTGACAAGGCCAATTTCGCTCCATAGGTTCCGCCCGCATCCGTGGCGTAGGGACCAATCAATGGCGCGTGTTTTTTTGAACGTTTCTAATAATGTATCGCGAATTTATAGAGATAGCCTATTTGGCACGACAGCGATCGTCCTGATCGGCATTGCAGCATCGCCGGCCTCAGCCCAGAGCGCATCCGCAGATGCCGGCGCGACAGCGCTCGACCCAATCGTCATTCAAGGTGCATCCTCTGATAGCAAGACTGACCGGACGTCCGTTGCCGCCAAGAACAGTTCGGCCGCGACCAAGATTAACACGCCGCTCGTCGAGACGCCGCGTTCAGTCTCGGTCACCACCGAGAAGGAAATTGAGCAGCGTGGCGCCCAAAGCATCATCGAGGCCGTACGCTATTCGGCCGGCGTGACAACCGGACCGAACGGCTTCGATCCGCGCTTCGACCAGATCTTCATTCGCGGCTTCAACGTTACGACGGTCGGCGACTATCGTGACAGCTTGCGTCAGCCCTATATCAATTACGGCATGTTCCGCACCGATCCCTATCAGTTGCAACGCGTCGAGGTGATCAAGGGACCGGTCTCCGTTCTCTATGGCTCGGGATCGCCGGGCGGCCTCGTCAACAAGATATCGAAGCTTCCGACCGAAGAGCCGATCCACGAAGTCGGTATCTCCTACAGCACCAAGGATCGAGCTCAGGCGATGTTCGATTTCGGCGGGCCGATCAGCGAAGACAACGACGATTTCCTCTATCGCATCGTCGGCCTTGCCCGCCGCGGCGACACCAATTTCGATATTGCCGACGACCGCTATTTTCTGGCGCCGTCCTTTACCTGGAAGCCTGACGAAGGCACGACCTTCACGCTTTACGGTCTGGCGCAGGCCGACGAGACCGACTCCAATGTCGGCGCGATCACGACCCTGGACGGCAGAATACTCGACATCAGGCAGAGCGATCCCGATTACGACTACCAGAAGGTCAAGCAGCAGCAGGTCGGCTATCAGTTCGAGCATGAATTCGACAACGGCCTGACGTTCCGGCAGAACCTGCGTTACTCGCATCTCGATCTTCGCGCTCGCTACCTCGGCGTTTCCAGCTGGACCGGGACCGTCGCGCATCGCAACGCCAGTTCGATCCGGGACGAGATGAACGTCTTCCAGGTCGACAACCAGCTCGAGGCGAAGTTTGATACAGGTCCGCTTGCCCACACGATGCTCTTCGGGCTCGACTACACCAATCTCCAGTCGAACTGGGGCTACGGCATCGGCGCCGTCAACTCGGCATTCGATTTTGATATCGCCAATCCGACCTATGGCGTGTCGGGCGCCACGCCGGCCTATAACTTCATCGTAGCCGATGCCGACATGCGGCAGGTGGGTGTTTACGCCATGGACCAGATCGAGGCCGGCAACTGGCGCTTCAATCTCGGCGGCCGCCAGACTTGGGTGAACCAGACGCGTGACACGACCTATCCCTCTTTTGGGTTGAGCGACTCGGAAGACGTCAGCAAGAATGCCTTCTCCTGGCAGGCGGGTGCGCTTTACCTCTTCGACAACGGCATTGCACCCTTCGTTTCCTATGCGACCTCGTTCGATCCGGTGACCAACCGGTCGACATCCGGCAAGATCCTGGAGCCAACCGAGGGTGAACAGTACGAACTCGGCGTGAAGTATCAGCCGCCGGGCACCGATATCCTGCTGTCGGCGGTCGCCTATCACATCGTCGAAAAGAACAAGCCCGTGCTGGTCAATCCGCTGACCCTTGCCTATGACTCGCTCGGCGAAGTGACAGGAAAGGGCATCGAGCTTGAAGCTCGCGCGGCAATCGCCGACGGCCTCGACATCATTGCGGCCTACACCTACAACCATTCTGAGGTCACCGGCGGCGACAACGAGGGCAACACCCCGGCCGTAACGCCCTCGCATGTCGCAAGCCTTTGGGCCAACTATACTTTCCAGGAAACCAATCCGTTCAACGGCCTGTCGATCGGCGCGGGGGTCCGCTATGTCAGCGAGAATTGGACGGATACCGCCAATACCTCGAAGAACCCTTCGAGCTTCTATGTCGATGCATCCGCCACTTATGATTTCGGCGCGGTCGACAGGAAATATGAGGGCCTGACGGCCGCCTTCAATATCCGCAACATTGCCGACGAACGCGACACTGTCTGCAACGAAGGCTTCTGCTATCTCGGCCAGGGCCGCAACATGACCGGCACCCTGAAATACCGTTGGTAAGGCACGGCAATGGAGACAAACGGGGCGTTCCAGCGCCCAACCTCGATCGCTGACCATCCTGTCCCCCACCAGGCCGTCGACCTCGACGATCTGGTGGGCGACAGCCCGTTCTCCTATTGCCGCGGCAAGCTGCTCAGCGCTCTCCCGCAGACGGGCATCGTCGTTTCCTGCAGGGATCTTTGCGACCGAGCGATCTTCGACGAGATCATTGGCCGATATGCGCAAAAATTTCCGGGCAGCGACCGTCGTGCGATCGTCTCCATGTGGACGCTCTATTATTTCAGCATGCTGACGATCGCTCCGAGCGTCCATATGTTCGTGAACCGCATCGCGCTGCCGATGGAGGTCGACCGGCTTTTGCTCGTCTGCAACGAGCAGACAGGCGAACCGGAAGCATTCGTGATGTCCGGCAGGCCCGAGGTGACAAGTGACCTGGCCGGCGAGCTTCACCGGCTGATGCTCGGTCACGCCGAGCCAGTCATCGCGGCGATCGCCGCCAACGCCGGCGTCGCGCCGAAGCTTCTCTGGAACAATGTCGCGGCCTATCTCTCCTGGATTCTCAAAGAGATCGCTCATCGTCAGGAGCCCGACCTCGTCGAAGGCGGCCTGGCGCTGCTTGAAGAGCCCGCATGGCCGTGCGGTCGGCGCAATCCGATGTTCGGCATGATCCGCGCGGCACGGCAGCAATGCGGACTGGAGTTCGCCCGCCGGAAAGTCTGCTGCCTGCGCTACAATCTGCCGGGAGTGGCTGGCTGCGGCGAAGCCTGTCCGCTGCCGGACGGGCGCCATTAGCTCCTATCGGCCCGCCAAGGTCCTGAAGAGACGATGGATGGCAGTCGGCGATGACGAGAAGGGCCGCTCCGATGTAGTGCGCGCTGGTCATTGCCAACGCGCCAGGCAGAGAGTCTCATCGCCTCAAAGCGCGGGTTCACCTGCCTCAACGCTGGCGAGTGGCTTGACCATGAACAGGCATGGATGGTCCTCGTGCCAGAGCTTTGCAAAGACCTCCGCCCGCACAAAGCCGTTCCGGTCATAGAAGCGCCGCGTCGCCTCGAACTGAGGCTCGTCGCGGCCGCGCGGGGCAAGCGTCTTGACCGTCAGCAGCCGGGCACCTGATTCATGGCCGAAACGTTCGGCTGCATCGATGAGATGGCGTCCGGCGCCGCAACCATGATGTTCGGGTCGGGTCGCGATCAGCGCGATCTCGACGGCGCCGGGTGGATGCGGTTTCAGGGCCATCAACGCGGTCACGACGTCGGCTTCGACATAGCCGAATACCGGCAGGTCTTCGATCGCCTGGGCGCTCGCTTCGATGACCTCAGGTTCTGAAAACCAGTCGGGCAAAGCGCCCATGATCGATCGGCAGAGCTCCGCCTTACCTGTCAGGATCTCAACTGTTTTTCCCATTTTTTCTCGCATCCACTCGGTCGATTTAAACTTGACTCTTGTTATCACCTTAAAATAGACACTGCAATCAAATCGTGTACTTTCCTCGAAAAGGAAGGCCAAGACCGCACCGACCAGCAACGACAGAGCCTGATTTTCCATTTGTAAAAAGGGTACAGGACAATGCAAGCATTGCATCGTGATGTGAACGGAAATGCCGTAGTCAACGCCATGATCGAAAACAAGGACAAGCTCCTTAAAACCATTGAAAGCGTTGTCAAATCAAAGTCATACTCCGAGGATATCTTTCAGGATGGCGTCATTAAAGCCTATGGGATCAAAACCGACGACATTCGTTGCCCGATCGGTTACGCCTTCCGGATGGTCTATAATCTCGCACTCGACGAGAGCCGCCGGCGACGTCAGAAGATGAACAACCATAGGTCGATAGACCAGATTCAGGAGATCACGGCTCCCATCCCCACCGTGCTCGACCAGCTCGTCGCTGCCGAGACTTTGCGCAATGTGCTTGCTTCGCTCGAGGCGCTGCCGAAGCGAACCAACGATGCGTTCATTCGCCATCGCCTCAACGGCGTGCCGCAGAAGGATATTGCAGCCGAACTCGGCGTCTCAAGGACCCTCGTCAACTTCATGATCAAGGCGGCAGAGGAACATTGCCATCTGGCGATCGCCGAACCAGCTTCCCGCCCCGATCATGCGCACCGACAGGACCCTATCGTTTCGCTGCGTGCAGCGCCTGCTGCAAATCGCTCCACAACAGTTCCGGCTCTTCCAGACCAACGGCGAAACGAACCGTCTGCTCGCTCACACCGAACCGGATGAAGGAGGTCATCCGGTCGGGGATCTGCAGCGCGACCTTGGCGGGGACCACCAGCGTTTCGGGTCCCCCCCAGCTGACACCGAGACGGATGTCGCGAAGGCTATTCACAAAGCGTGCGACATCGATATCGGGATTGAGGTCGAAGGTAAACAGCCCGGCATACCCCGTCAGCGTCGCCCGTCCGGGATGCTCCTGGAATGCCGGGTGACGAACGCGTGCAATCGCAGAATGCTCCTTCAGCCGCCCGGCTAGCAAAAGTCCGCTGCGCTCATGCTCCTTGAGACGGACACGCAGCGTGCGCATACCGCGCAGCAGCAGCCAGGCCTCGAACGGTGACAGTTTGGCGCCGACATAGGGGTAGGATATTGAATTGATCCTGGCGATGGCCTCTTTCGAGCCGACGACGACGCCGGCGACCGTATCGCTGTGACCGCCGAGATATTTCGAGGCGGCGTGAATGACGATATCGACGCCATGCTGGATCGGTTTTTGAAAGAGCGGCGTTGCCCAGGAATTGTCGATGATTGTGGTAACACCGGCCTCCTTTGCCATGGCCGACAGCGCCGCAATGTCCTGAAGCTCGAAGACGAAGGATGTGGGGTTTTCAAGGTAGAGCAGCTTGGCGCCCGACAGCGCCTTGCGGACCTCGTCGTGGTCGGCGGGATCGACGAAATCCACCGCGACGCCGAGCCTGGCAAGCAGCTTCACCAGAAGGCGGTAGACATCGTTGTAGAGATGGCGGACCGCAACGACCCGGTCGCCTGCCTCAACATGGCTGAGAATTGTCGATGTAATGGCGGCCGTTCCGCTCGAGAAGGCACGTCCGTCCTCCGCGCCCTCGAGGCGGGCGACCAGGAGTTCGAATTCGCGGACCGTCGGATTGTCGCCACGCGAATAGATGTAGTTGCGCGTGCGGCCCGCGAAAACATCCTCCATCGCCTCGTAACTGTCATAGGTGAACAGCGACGTCTGGAAGATCGGCGGAGACACAGCGTTGAATGCCGCGGGATCGACAGGCGTAAAGAGATCGTCAGCGACCGCATGGGCGCCAAGGTCGTGCGGGTTGATCGACTGGTTCATGGTCATCCTCTCATGGACAAAAGCTGGGATATGGACGGATGGAGGTGAGATGGTCGGCGGAGCGCTGCCGGAGCGCACGAAGTGCCCTCACCAGGCAGACGGCCGACAGCAACCCGGTCAGGGCAGAGGCCAGGAACATTGCTGCCAGCAAGCCTGAAAAGCCGAAGAACGGCGGCAGGAGAGCCAGCAGCGGAAACAGAAGATATCCATTCTGCGCCAGACCGATAGCAACCGCCGCTTTCGCTCTGCCCTGAGCCTGGAAGAGGATCAGCACCGTTTGCCGCAGGCCGAACAGCAGAAGCGGAAGATGGGTTGCGACGATCGCTTGCGCCGCGATCCCGATCACCGTCGCATCGTCGGTGAAGAACGAGGCAAGCTCTTCGGAGAAGGCGAGCGCGGTGAGCCCATAGGCGCCACTGACCGCACTTGTAACCACTGTCAGGATGCGGGCTGCCGACAGCACCCGAGCTGTATCGCCTCGACCCCATGCAAAGCTCAGGATCGACTGGGCCCCGAGTGAAATGCCGAGGACGGGGAGTGTTCCCACAGCAAGCAGCCGCAAGGCAATCCCGACGCCGGCGATGCCGGCTTCTCCGTGATAGGTGCCGGCGAGCGATACCATTGCCGCAATCGCGCCTGCGGTTGCGAGACTGGTCAGCGTCGTCGGTGCGCCGACTGCAAGCACAGGTTTGAGATAGCCGATATCTCCCCACCGCCAGCCAAACGTCAGCCGGACCGTCCCAAGTCGCCTGGCGTGGTAAGCAGCATAGATGCAAAGCGCGACGAGCTGGGACAGGATGGTTGCGATTGCAACGCCCTGCAGGCCGAGGCCGAAGCCAAAGATCATGATCGGGTCGAGGATCATGTTCAGCGCAAAGCAGGCGACCAGCGTCCACATGCTGAAGCGAGCATTGCCCTCTGCGATCGCCACGAAATCGAGAATGATCTGCGCCATCGTCAGCGGCACCGAGGCCGCTATGATCATCAGATATTGCTGCGCGAGCGGCTGAAGGGCAGGCGTGGCGCCAAACAGCAGCAAATCTGGAAATGCGTGGATTGCGAGAGCGCTTGCCGCGCCGAAGACGACGCCGGCCGCAAGGCTGATCGAGGCAATGGCGCCGGCCCGGGATCGATTGCCGGCTCCGAGCATCCGCCCGACCTCGGTTGCGACACCGACGCCGATCCCTTCGCCGAAGGCGGCGACGAGCATGAGTACCGGCAGGACGATCATGATCGCCGCGATCTGGTCTTCACCGATCATTCCGACGAAGATCATGTTGATCGTGTGATGGGCGGCGTTGATCGACAGGCCGAACATCGCCGGCAGCCCAAGCCGAAGCAGCAGCCTGAAAAGCTCAGGACTGGCAAGGTCCTCCGGGGCGAGGCGCTGCCGTCTTCGGAAGCTGCCGCTTGCGTCGCTCATGTCGTTCATGATGCCGGCACCCAGAGACGATCGCCGAAGAAACGCTCGCGGCCAAGCATGACCAGGAGCGCCCGCTTATGCGGAAAATCGAAATGCTTGACCTTGGCAAAACCCGAACGGTCGAGGTTGCGGATCTGCTGTTCGTGACTGGCGCGCGGCTCGCCGACGATGCGCTTCGTGCGCGGATCGTCGAGGAAGATGAAATGCATCAGCGAAGGAAGCCATGCGCTGATCCATTTCTTGCCGCGATAACCGGGCTCGCCGATCGCGACATGCCATCCACGATCATAGTCGTCGGCGTCGTAGAAGGGACCGAGCCGGTTCTCTTTCGCCCAATAGACCTCGAAATAGCCGAAGGGAATGTCCGCGAAACTGCCGATCAGCGGCAGGACATGCGGATCAGCGATCCTCTCCTCCAGGATCTCGCGATGTTTGTCGATCGAACCCGCATCCTCCCAGATCGTGTTGACCTGCTCATCGTTCATCCAGCGATGAAATGCTGCAAGATCGGTCTCGGGATCGGCCACCGTGAAGGTGATTTCCCGTTCCAGCCAGGGGATGAAACGCCTGTAGATCGTGCCTTTCGGCTTTGCCGGTCGACGCGGATGATACCGGCCCGCGGTCATCTCCTGCACGGGCGGCAGCGGATAGGACAGCTGCGGCAGCCACAGCGATGGCCATTGCCACAGGATCGCCGAATCGAGCCTTCCGTCGGCATCCGCAATGTGTCTGGGAAGGCTTGCTTGATGCCCTTCGAAGACGACTGAGGTGATCGAGCGATCTTCTGCCGTCACGGCTTCGGCGGCCGCCATAAGAAGCTCCGGCGATTGCACCGGATCGCCATGGTAGAAGGTCACCGACGCGATGCCGGCCTCAACCTCGAATGCGGCTTCGTGGTGGCCGTAAGCGGTCTTGAGGTGGATCAGATTGGGGGCGAGGCTGACGTAGCTGCGCGACTGCAGAGCGCGCCTTTGTTTGACGGCATCGAAATCCATGATGTTCTCCTTGGCCGGTCGGGGGCCGGTCGGGCTTTTGGCGCTGCGAGTATGAAGCGTGCTCTTGTACCGATTTGGTAGAATGACGATCCATCTCCCGCTTGATTTAGGGATAAGCGAAGAAAAAAATTCTCATCAATTTTCTAAACTGCAGCCTGCCGGATCCGTCACTTGCGCATGGCCATCATCACCGCAGGAGCTGCGAATGGATAATCTTGACCCTCACGGCGATCTCTGGATCGCCGTCATCGACACCGAGCGTCGCTACTCGGTCTGGCCGCTGGACAAGCGGATTCCCCTGGGCTGGGAGCCGGCGGGTTTTGCCGGTTCGCGCCAACAATGCCTAGCGCATATTGCTGACGTCTGGGCGGATCCGCGCCCGCTCTCTTTGCGCTCGGCAATCGCCGGCGACGCGCGTCTCTGAAAACGGCTGGATGGCACGGATGAACAAGCAGATCACAAACTTTGCAGATGCCACCCCGACCGATGTCGCAACCGATGCGGTCTTCGAGAGCTTCCCGCTGACGATCGCGCAGAAGCGTATCTGGTCGCTGGAGCAGATCGGCAACGGCACCGTGTTTCCCGACCAGGTTATTTCGCTGCGATTGAGCCCGGCCGTCGGCGTCAAGACCATTGCCGGCGCCTGCCGGGCGCTCGTGGCGCAACATCCGTCGCTTGCCACCCGCTTCCGCAGGCTGGCGGGCGGCCGCGTCGAGCAATACTGCGGCGCATTGACCGCGGTGCCGATCGAGATTGTCGGCGAAGGCGCTGCTCTTGCGGAGGCCGATGCGTTGGCCGCCCAGAAAGCCTTCCGCGACGGGCGCTTCGATCTCCTTGCTGGTCCCCCGGCGCGTGTTCAGATTGTCTTGCTTGCCGATGGGCAGTCGCTTCTGACCATCGTGCTTCATCCCGTGATCTCGGACGATCGCGAGAAGTCTATTCTTGCCAGCTCCCTGACGCGAATTCTCGACGGCGCACCCGCCAGCGAAACGCAGCTGGCCGAAATCTTGGCCGGGACGCGGGAGGCTGAATGGCTGCAGACCGAGCAGGCGCAGGAATCCCTATCCTATTGGCGGAACACGATCGGTCTCGATTATTCGGCCTCGACCTTTCCCACCCGCTTCAACAGCGGCGGGCTGGCAGGTGTGGCTCGCGCTCAACATCGATTTTCGATCGAGCCGGGTCTCTGGGAAAAGCTCGGTCGACATGCGCAGCATAATGGATATCAGGTCGAGCGCGTGCTTCATGCCGCCTTTTGCGCGCTGCTGGCACGCTACAGCGGCAACTATGCTTTGCTGACCGGGCTCCTGATCGCGCGGCCGGAGAGGAAACACCTTGCGAACCGCGGCCGTGCCGAACAGGTCCTTCCCCTCATCCTGTCGCTGAAATCAAAAAGCTCTCTCGACGATGTCATCGCAGCGATCTCATCGGCAACGGAGGAGGGGCTCGCCCAGCTCGTTCCGCTGGAGCGCATCACCCAGGAGCTGGCCGTAGACGAAGCGGCTGCCCAGGAAGCCGTGGTCAAGGCCCTGTTCGAATTCCGCGAGCCGTATTCGATCCCCGGGCACGCAACCAATCTGGAACCGCTGGGCGCGCGCGCCGACAGCGAGCTTTCCCTGGTGATCGAAGCGGGTCTGGATGGGGCCGCATCCGGGCTGATCGATTATGCACAGGATCTCTACGACAGCGCTCTGGTTGGCCGTGTCTCCCGCCATTTCACCCTTGTGCTCGAGCAGATCGTCGCGCGGCCGAATGTGCGGATCAAGGATATCGAACTCGTCGGCAGTGACGAGCTCGACCAGTTGTCGGCGCCCTACGAAGACGAGGTGGTCAACGACGACAGGCCGGTCCACGAGCTGATATCAGTCCATTCACGCCAGACGCCGGAGAAGACGGCGATCGTCTACGGCGACGAGGAATGGAGCCATGGCTGGCTTGAGGCCAACACCAACCGTCTCGCACATCGCTTACGTCAGCTGGGTGTTCGCGCCGAGGTGACGGTCGCCATCTTCATCAAGCGCTCGCCCGAGGCGATCGTCGGGATCCTCGCGACGCTGAAGGCGGGCGGCGCCTATATCCCGGTCGAGCCCGACCACCCGCCGGTCCGCAACCATCACATTCTGCGCGATGGCGGCGTCAAGATCGTTCTGACCCACAGCTGGCTTCGCCATCGGCTGCCGGAAGAGCTCGACACCATTATCCTGGAACTCGACAAGATCGACCTCGACGGCGAGCCGGATACGCCGCTTGATGTGCCGATCCACAAGGATCAGCTCGCCTATGTCATGTACACGTCAGGATCGACGGGATTGCCGAAGGGCGTGGCCGTCGAGCACGGGCCGCTGACGCACCATCTGCAGAACACCTCGCGTGTCTATGGCATGAGTTCGGCCTCCCGCGAGCTGCCGTTCCTGCCTTTCAGCTCAGATGGCGGGCACGAGCGATGGATGAACCCGCTGATGGAGGGCGGCAGTATCATTCTTCCCGACCAGCCGCTGTGGACCCCGGAAGAGACATTGACGGCCATGCGCAAGCACGGCGCCAAAAATGCGAGCATTCCCACAACCTATCTGCAGCAGCTGGCGGAATGGGCCGACATCACCGACGGTGCGCCGCCGATGCGGCTTTACTCCTTCGGCGGCGAGGGGCTGGCGCAGCCGACCTTCGATCTTCTGTCGCGGGCGCTGAAATCGGAATGGCTGATCAACGGCTACGGGCCAACCGAAACCATCATGACGCCGATGGTCTGGAAGGTGAGGGCCGGCACGAAATTCCAGGGGGTCTATGCTCCGCTCGGCCGCGCTGTCGGGTTAAGGCGCGTCTATGTGCTCGACCCCGATCTCAATCCGTGCCCGATCGGCGTGACCGGCGAGCTCTATATCGGCGGCGAAGGTATCGCACGCGGCTACCTCGGCAAGCCGGACACGACGGCGGACCGCTTCATCCCCGATCCGTTCTTCACGGAGGGCGGCCGGCTTTATCGTTCCGGCGACCTGACGCGTTGGCGTGATGACGGGACCGTCGAATTCGTCGGTCGTGTCGACCATCAGGTGAAGCTTCGTGGTTACCGGATCGAACTCGGTGAGATCGAAGCGGCGCTCCTGCAGCAGCCCGGCGTCGGCGAAGCCCTGGTTGTCCTGCGCGATGGCGATGCCGGCGGCGAAAAGGCACTCGTTGCCTACGTCGTTCCCAAGAAAGACGAGACGTTGGACGTCGAGACGATCCGCGCGGGCCTCGAACGCAGCCTGCCATCCTATATGGTGCCGGCTGCGGTGGTCGAACTGGAGAAAATGCCGACCAATCCGAACAGCAAGCTCGATCGATTTGCGCTGCCAGCGCCACAACCGGTCAAACGCACCATCGTCGAGCCGGCGACCGCGCTCGAAGAGGAGGTGCTGGATGTCTGGCGGCAGGTTCTCAAGCTGGAAGCAATCAGCGTCGAGGACAATTTCTTCGCGATCGGCGGCAACTCGCTTGGTGCGATCCGCATCCTTTCGCAGCTGCGGCAGCGCCGGCCGAAAACCCCGCTCACCGTCGCCGATATCTTCAACAATCCGACCGTGCGCTCATTTGCCGGCGTGATGGAGCAGGGTGACCAACGGGATCTGTCAGAGGTGATCGTGCTGCGTGCTTCCGGCGCCAAGCCGCGGCTCTATTGCTTCCCAGGCCTTCTCGTCAGCACCCGCGAATACGTCAAGCTCGTCGACTATCTCGGAGCCGATCAGCCGGCGACCGGCTTCATTTGCCACTCGCTTTCCGAGAAAAAGGCCGTCGGCGCCCCGGTCGAAGAGATCATCGAGAGCTATGTCGACTATATCATGACGCATAGTCACGGAGCGCCCTGCTATTTCCTCGGCTGGTCGTGGGGTGGGCTTCTGGCCTATGAGGCTGCCCGCGCCCTCGGTGATCAGGTCGACGTCAGGATGATGGCGATGGTCGATGTTTGCGACCTCGGATCGGAATTCGCGATCGGCGCAAAGCCGAGGTTCCGGCCGGGCGAGCGCGATGAGCTTCATCGAGATGTGCAGGCATGGCTTGGAAGAACGGCGATGCGTCCCGAATGGGACCGGCTGCTGTCGACGATGGACGCGGATACTTACGACCAGTTCCTGCGCTTTGTCGGCGACGAAAAGGACCCGCTTCCAAACGACGGGCCTGATATCAGCAGCCGCGAGCATACCTTCTGGGTGCTTATCGACAATGCCCTGATCTTCCGCAAGCACCGGCTCGTTCCCCACGATGTGCCGATCTATCCCTGGGCTGCCGACGACAGCCTCAACCGCGGCCTCAACCTGATCGACTGGCGCCGCCTGTCGCCGCGGGCGCGTGCGGCCGAAATCATCACCGGCACCAACCATCTGCACATGATCGGGTCTCCCGCCTTCCACTCAAGGCTTGCCCTGCGTCTCAAGGAAACAGAGAAGGATATCGCATGACCGTCGCTTTTAGCCGCAGGGATGCCGAGCCGCTGGATATTGCTGGCATCGGCATCGGCCCGTCCAATCTGAGCCTCGCCTGCCTGTTCGAGTCGGTGCCCGAGATCGGAAGCCGTTTCTTCGAGCGGCGAGACTCGTTCGACTGGCATCCCGGCATGATGATGCCCGGCGTCGAGCTGCAATCGTCCTTTCTGAAAGACCTCGTCACCCCGGTCCTGCCGACCAGCCGCTGGTCATTCGTCTCCTATCTGGTTGCCCATAAGAGGCTCTACGCTTTCCTGAACGCCAATTATGAGGCCGTCCCCCGGCAGGAGTTTGCACGTTATCTCGCCTGGGTCGCCAACGGCGTGGACGGCCTGCGCTTTGGCACGGAGATCCGCGACGTCGAGCACCGCGACGACCGCTTCTTCCTGCGGTTCGACAATGGGCAGGACGAAGCGCGAAACCTGGTGATCGGCACGGGTTCTTCACCCTTCGTGCCTGACTGGGCAAAACCGTTTCTAGGCGCCGATTGCTTTCACAACAGCGAGGCCAAATCGCGTCTCAGCGATCTCGCCGCCGCCCGCATCGTCGTGGTCGGCGGCGGTCAAAGCGGTGGCGAGGTCGTCGAAGCCCTGCTTACCGATCCCGGTTCCATGACGGAGCTGACATGGATCAGCCGGCGTCATAATTTCGAGCCGATCAACGATACGCCATTTTCGAACCAGGTCTTCTCGCCGGAATACGTGCAGGCCTATCTGAAGCTCGGCGGCGAGCAGAAGCAGGCCGCTTTGAAGAACTCGATCCTGACCAGCGACGGCTTGTCGATTTCGACGATTCACTCGATCTACCGCCGCCTCTATGCCTTGCGTTATCTCGAGCCGAGCGCACTCAATGCCTCTCTGGCGCCCAATCGCGACGTGATTCAGATGGAGCGGAACGGCAATGCCTATCGGCTCATTGTCAGGAACCAATTCGATGGTGGAATCGAGGTGCTTCATGCAGATGCGGTGGTGCTGGCCACCGGCTACCGGTTCCGGTTGCCGGATGCTCTCGGCTCGCTGGGCGAAAGGATAACACTCGACAGAAACGGCTATCCTCTGCTCAATGACGACTACACGATGCAGTGGACGGGTCCGCGGAACAACCGGGTGTTTGCGCAGAATGCGGGGCGCTATTCGCACGGTATCGCCGACTCTCAGCTCAGCCTCGTGGCTTGGCGCAGCGCAACCATCGTCAATACCCTTCTCGGCCGACAGCATTTCGATGCGGAACCCGACAATGGGCAACTGGCCTGGGCGACGGAGACCGCTTCCACAATGCCTCATCAGCTCCGAGCCGGCTATTCGGACGGCATGCTATCGTCCTGAAATAGCCGTGTAGAAATGCCAGGGTGGCCGGATTGAGAGCAGGCAGCCAGCGCAACGACATGCTGGCTGCCGCTTTCGACCAGACGGTGATGCCATCGCCGATCGCAATCGCCGCCATCGACCATGACAGGGATGCCATCCTTCCAGGAAAAGGCAATGTTGCGAGGATCCTCGCGCAGCCCGACGCCGAGTGCCTTCAAATGGCTCTCCTTGAGCGTCCAAAGTGCAATGGCCGTGCGTGCGCGTTCGCGCGCAGGCAATTCCATCAGCCACCGCCGTTCATCTGCACTGCAATAGCTATCCACTGCCGCCTCCTCGATCTCGACGTCGGCGCGTTCACAGTCGATTCCTAGGTGATCACATCCTGAAGCGACAGCGACCGCCACAAGACCGTCAGCATTAGAGAGGCTGAACTGCGGCCTCTCACGCCCCTCAAGCCTCAGCTTGCCGTGCCTGTCCGCGGACAATACGAGCTTGCTCGGCGATGTCCCGGTATGCACGCTCAAAAGCCGCCGTAGCAGATACCGGCCGGCAATGAACGAGGCCCGATCCCGGTCAAACCGGTAGGTCGCGGCTCGCTCCCGTTCATCTTGTGAAAGCGAGGGCATCCAGCGGTTCACGTCGCCTTCGCTCTCGGAATACGGCCAAATAGCGATTTCAATGCCGGCAGGTTGATCTTCAGATTGGGGCATTTTTGCTCGTTGTGGCTGCTATTTCCCTGAATTTTCAGGAACTCTGGGTCGCAGCGCGTTTAATTGATCGCGGAAGTATTGGTCAACTCAGAAGATCTTCGGAAATGAAGCGGGAACATTTTTTAGTTAATACTAAATTATCGAATCCGGTGCGACATTTTGCATCAGCCGGCCCCCGGTCGATCCAAATGCCACTCGTGGAGACTCGCATGAAGCGCCCGAATATCAAACAGGCCCTGATCCTGAAGCTGTCGATCATAAGCTTGTTCATGGTCTGCCTGTCCTATGTCTCGCTGAGCACGATTTCGACACTTCGTGCCAATACCGAGCAGATCGGGACCTTCTGGATGCAGCGGCTTGTGACGGCCCGCGAGATCAAGGATGACTTCCTCGACCTGAAATTGGTCTATGCCCAGTACCTCCTGGAGGATACAGCAGAGGAGCGGAATGTCGGGCAGCAAAAAATCAACGCCGCCGGCGCCGCGCTGGACACGGTTGTCACCAAATACGAAAAAGGTGTCCGCACCGAGCGGGGGCGCGAACTGATCAATCAGATCAAGCCGGAACTCGCCAAATATCGCACGCTGGCAGAGCAAATGATCGCGTCTGAAAATGACGGGAAGACGCCCGAAGCAATCCGTCTCTTCAAGGAAAATATGGAGCCGCAAGCCGAGCTGGTGAACAAGGCGGTGGCGGATCTGGTCGCTTTCATTCTCAGCCAGGCCGAAGGCTTTGTGACCGCGAGCGGTGATTCCGCACAATCCGCTTTCCTGCTGACGGCCGCGATCGCAGGGCTGGCCGTGCTTCTTGCCATAGCCGGCATCTTCTTTGCGATTTCGGGCATCGCCAACCCAATCCGAAGCATCGCTTCCGCCATGAGGCGCTTGTCGGATGGCGATCTTGCCAGTGATATTCCCCATGCCGGTCGCGCCGACGAAGTCGGCGAAATGGCCGGTGCGGTTGAGATCTTTCGTCAGAATGCCCTCAACGTCGTCAGGCTCGAGAAGGAAGCCGCCGAATCCCGCAGCGAGAGCGAGGCCGCGCGCGCCGCAGCCCAGCAGCGCGCCGAACACGAGGCGGAACAGTTGCGCTTTGCGACCACGACTTTGGGCGGAGGTCTCCGGCGGCTTGCAGCAGGCGACATATCCTTCCAGCTTTCGGAGCAATTTGCGGCCGAATATGAAGCCTTGCGCGAAGACTTCAACGCCTCGCTCCGGCAATTGGGTGCGACGATCGGCGCAGTGCTCGAGACGGTGCACAGCATCGATAATGGTACCGGTGAAATTGCATCTGCCGCGCAGGATCTTTCCAAGCGCACCGAACAACAAGCAGCCTCTCTCGAGGAGACGGCTGCAGCCTTGGACGAGATCACGTCGAATGTGACGATGGCGACCAAACGCACCGACGAGGCGCGCAATGTGGCCAAAGAAGCCGATATCAGCGCTCAGCGGTCGGCAACGGTCGTCTCGCAGGCGGAACAGGCCATGCGACGCATCGAAGACAGTTCACAGCAGATTTCGAACATCATTGGTGCAATTGATGAAATCGCCTTCCAGACGAACCTCCTGGCGCTGAACGCCGGCGTTGAAGCCGCCCGTGCGGGAGAGGCGGGCAAAGGTTTTGCCGTGGTCGCCCAGGAGGTCCGCGAGCTTGCCCAGCGGGCAGCTCAAGCCGCTAAGGAAATCAAGGGCTTCATTCAAAAGTCATCGACCGAAGTGGAAAATGGCGTGAAACTGGTTCTCGAAACCGGAACGTCGCTGAAGTCGATCGGTGAGTACGTCGTCCAGATCAACCAACTCATGGATGCGATTGCCACATCGGCGCGCGAGCAGTCGACGGGACTTGCCGAGATCAACACGGCAGTCAATCAGATGGACCAGGCGACCCAGCAAAATGCCGCGATGGTCGAGCAGTCGACGGCTGCCGTTGCCTCATTGTCCTCCGAGGCAGGCCGCCTGCGCGATCTGGTCAACCAGTTTCAATTGGACGGCGACAAAAGCGCGGCGGACGGGCAGCGCAGCGGACGGGCCTTCGAAGGCAACAGGTCAATCCACCTGGTCGCTTCGCGGCGCGTGACGCAAAGATGAAACGCGGCTGACGTCAGATTAGGTGCCGCGGATATTGAACTGGCACCTGGACGATCCTCGGCCCCTCCGAGGCGGGTTGTCCCTCATCATTCCTCGCAACGCATCATCAGCGGCAGCGATATTCTCATATCCCGCCGCATCCTGTAGGGTCGCCGGATCTGCGGCCCTATAGGAAATTTCAGAGCGATCGATGAAGAAAACCTTCAATCCGGCCTCGGTGCGCCGGCCTTTCGGAAATTACAATCACGGCCTGCTGGTGCCGCCCGGCGCAGCGCTTCTGGTCACGTCGGGCCAGCTTGGTATCGGTCTCGACGATGCTGTTCCGAGCGACATCACTGCTCAGGCGGAACTCTGCTTCGAGGCGATCAAAGCGATCCTCGAAGAGGCGGAGATGAGTTTTGCCGATGTGATCCGCATTTCGGGCTTCGTCACCCGCCGCGAGGATTTCCCGGCCTATATGGCCGTGCGGGATCGCTATACGCTCGATCCGAAGCCGGTTTCCACCTTGCTGGTCATCGGTGGCTTTACGCGCCCTGAGTTCCTGGTCGAAGTGGAAGTGACGGCCGCGAAAATATTCTAGAATCGCTCCATCGCGTTTCCGACGCGGGCGAGGAACTTTGCCCGCGTCTCCGACGTGCAATTGTTCATGTCGTAATGGGCGAGGAACGTCACCGGTCTCACCGGATTGATCTGCGCCCTCAGCACGCGCTTGACGATCTTCTTCGGCGGATTGCCGGCTGCAAAGGCCCGGAAGGGCGTTGCGCCATAAGTCAGGACGGCGGCGAGCTTGCGGATGTGGCGCAGCCGCGATTCCACCTTGCCGTTGACCAGTTCGAAGGAAACGCCCGGCAGCCAGACTCGGTCGAAATATCCCTTGAGGATTGCCGGAAAGCCGAAGTTCCAGATCGGGGTGCAGATCACCAGCCCCTCGGCCGCCTTCAACCTTTCGACATGCGGTTCCACCAGCTTCAGATTTTCCGGATAGTCGTGATAGATGAGCCGGTCGCGGCGCGAGAGCACCGGATCGAACTGCTCTTCATAGAGGTCGCAGCCATCCACTGTATGCCCGGCCTTCTCAAGGCTCTCGACGGTCTGCCGGTAAAGCGCCTTGCCGTAACTTTCCTCGACCGGGTGAGAGTGGAGGACGAGAACCCTCATGAAGCCTCCATCAGGGCCGCCAGGCCGGGGAAGAGATAGTTCTTGCCGGCGTTGAAATCGAAATCGGGATTTTCCCACGCGATCATCTTGCCGGGATTGAGCAGGCCCTTCGGATCGGTTTCCTGCTTGAAGGCGAGCTGAACCGCATCGGTGCGCTTCATGCCGCCCTCTTCCAGCGTATAGCGGTGCGGGTTGAAGATCGGGCATCCATTGTCCTGGTGGATCTTGATGATCTCCTCCAGCCGCTCTTCGGTGGTATAACGCACCAGCGGCAGGCCCGAGCACTGGATCTGGCCGTCGAATTTGATGAATTCGAGATGACCCGGCACCTCGTCACCGAAGATCTCCACCATCTTGCGGACCTTGGCGACATGATCGGGTCCCGGATATTGAACCTGCAGATAGGTGAAGCTCGGGTCGACCTTCAGCGCACGCAATGTCGTGTGGTTCCAGGCAAGCTCGTAGGCATGCGGGATGCCGCGCATGCTTTCCACCTTGTCGGAGCGGAACATGATCTCGCCCTTCTGCGCCGCCGTGAAGGCAAGAAAGGCATCCATGGAGTGCGGTGCGATCATCAGCACGACGATCGATTGGCCCTGACGGATGTAGGGCTTGTGGCGGGTGAAATAATCGAAAGGAATGGGAGCGGCGATCGGGGCGATTTCCTTGACGAGGATGCCGTTGCACTTCGCCAGCGCGTCGGAGAAGCGCACCGCTTCCATGAAGTCGTCATAGCCGACGAGCACGTCGACCCAGTCATAGGCAGGTGCAAGCGGCATCTCGATCTCGGTGATGATGCCGTTGGTGCCGTAGGCGTGGCTCACCTTCTGGAGATCCCAGCCGGTGAGATCGAGGACGCGCGGTTCGGCCTCCATGGTGACAACACGCAGGCGCAGGATGTTGCCGAGGTCGCGCAAGCCGCCCCAGGTGATCGAGCCGACGCCGCCCGAGCCGCCGGCGATGAAGCCGCCGACCGTCGCCGTCTGCGCGGTGGAGGGGTGGAATCGCAGCTCCTGGCCGGAATGCGCCTTGGTCTGCTTGTCGAGCTGGGCAAGCACGATGCCCGGTTCGCAGATGACCCGGCCGGGATGGATCTCCTTGATCTTGTCCATGGCTGCAAGGTTCAGCACGATGCCGCCGGAAAGCGGCATGGCCTGGCCGTAATTGCCGGTGCCAGCGCCGCGCGGCGTGACCGGCACGCCATGGGCATAGGCGACCTTCAGCGTTCGAATGACCTCTTCCTCGGTCTTCGGCGTGACGACGAGATCGGCCGTTACATTGTCGAGCTGCGCCTTCAGGATCGGCGAGTACCAATAGAAATCCCGGCTCTTCTGGCGAACAAGCGCGGGATTGTCCTCAACGGCGATGCCCTCGAGTTCCTTTTTGATCTTCTGATAATCGGCCATGTCAGGCTCCAACGACGCTATCGAGTTCACGGTAATCCGGCAGGCTGCGGTCGATCACCTTGCCGCGGCGAAGCACGACGCGGTCAGCCTGGGGACGGGACAGGAATTCACTCCAGCGCCGCGCGCTGAAGAGCACGAGATCGGCCGGATCGCCGGCGGCGATACGGCCCTTGTCCGGTCGTCCGACGATGGCGGCGGGCGAGGTGGTGACGACGCGGGCGGCGGTATCGAGCGGATGGTCGAGATGCAGAATCCGCACGGCCTCGCGGAAGACCTCCACTGGATCGAGATCACCATAGGCGTAGAAGGGGTCACGGGTATTGTCGGATGCGACCGCGGTCGCGACACCGGCGGCGGCCAGCTCCTTGAACAGCGTGACGCCGCGCCAGCGCGGAGTGCGGCCGGGATAGCGATCCTGCAGATACATGTTGCACATCGGCAGTGAGATGACCGCGATACCTGCCTTGGCGACCAACGCGACGGTGCGCGCGGCGGTGTCTTCGTCCTGGCGGGCGAGCGAGCAGCAATGACCGGCGGTCACCTTGCCCTCGAACCCGTTGCGCAGCACGGCCTCGGCAATTGCCTTCAGCGTCTCGGCGCCACGATCATCCGTCTCGTCGACATGCAGATCGACATCCAGGCCCTGCTCCGCGGCAGTCCTGAAGAGCGTGTCGAGCTGCCAGACAAGCTCTGGCCCCATCCGGGTGACGCCGCCAAGCAGGCCGCCGTTCTGTCGGATTGTTGTGACGAGATCGGTAAAGAAGGTGCTGTCTGCCATGGCATCCAGCGGGAAGAGGGCGACCGCCTGCAGCGCGATCCTGTCCTTCCAGGCATCCCGGATTTCGGCAAAAACCTCGAAGGATATGCGATGCTGGGGCGCAAGCGAATCCAGGTGCGTACGGATCAGGCTGGTGCCATGGGCGTAGGCGGAGCGGAGCGAGAATTCCATGCGCCGTTTGACGTCTGCGGCTGACCAGTTGGCCTCCCGGTCGGCCCTGACGGCATCGAGCGCGCCCATGAAGCTGCCGTCGGGATTGGCCTGGCGCGGCCAGATATGGCCCTTGTCGAGATGGGTATGGATATCGGCAAAACACGGCCAGACCATGCCGTCCTTGAGATCGATCCTGGCATAATCAGCGGGTGCGGCGCCCGCAGGCCGGATGGCGGCTATTATGCCGTCGCTGATGACGATATCGACCGTCGCCAGCCCTTCGGTGACCGGCACGCCGACATGCTCGAGGGTGACGGCGGGCACTGTCGCATTGCTCAGCACGAAGCGGGCCGCATTCGGCGGGGATATGAAGGAATAGGTCATCAGTTTTCCCGTTTGATGCTGCTTTCATGCCAGCGATGAAGGCTCAGCCAGGCAATGAGAGTGGTGAGGCCGAAGATCGCTACGCCAAGCATGGAGAGCATCAACAGCGCCGCGAAGAGCCGCGGGATGTTCATCCGGTACTGCGCTTCCAGCAGGCGGAAGGCGAGACCGGAGCCGGCACCGGCGGAGCCCGCGGCAAATTCAGCGACGACGGCGGCGATCAGCGCGAGCCCGCCGCCGATGCGAAGACCGGTCATGAAATAAGGCTGGGCGGCCGGGATCTTCAGATGGATCAACGTCTGCCAGCGCGAGGCGCCATAGAGCTCGAAGAGGTTGATGAGGTTATGATCGACGCTCTTCAGGCCCTGCACCATGTTCGACAGGATCGGGAAGAATGCGACGAGGAAGGCGCAGATCAGCAGCGCGACCTGCGTCGACGGCGCATAGATCAGGATCAGCGGCGAGATGGCGACGATCGGCGTTACCTGCAGGATGACGGCAAGGGGATAGAAGGCAAGCTCGATCCAGCGCGATTGCACCAGGAAGATTGCAAACCCCACACCGCCAATCAGCGCCAGCATCAGCGAGATGAAGGTGATCTTGGTGGTGACCCAGAGGGCCGGCGCAAGCGTCCCCCAATCCGTCACGAAGGCGTTTGCCACAGCGGCCGGTCCTGGCAGGATATAGGGTGGCACGCCGGACAGTTTCACATAGGCGTACCAGACGAGGATCAACAGGGCGATGACGAGGAAGGGGATGGCGATGCGCAGCGCAAGATCGCGGCGCCTTGCGCTTGGTGTACCCTTAACGAGCAGCGGCGATATGTCTGTTTCGTCACTCATCAATGATCCCCTGCCGAATTGATCGCCCCGATCAGCGAATGCGATACCGTTTCGCAGGCCTTGCGGTATTCTTCCGAGGTGCGGTAGTGCGCGTCGCGTTCGAGGCTGGTGATCAGCGGGACGTCAGCGTGCACACGCCCGGGCCTTGCCTTCATCACGACGATGCGGTTCGAGAGATAGGCGGACTCGAAGACCGAATGCGTCACGAAAATCACTGTAATGCCGGTCGCCTTCCACAGCCGCAGCACGTCGTCGTTGAGCTTCTGGCGGGTGATCTCATCGAGCGCGGCGAAAGGCTCGTCCATCAGCAGCAGCTTCGGCTTCGTCACCAGCGCACGGGCGATCGAGACGCGCATCTTCATGCCGCCGGAAAGTTCGCGCGGATAGGCCTTGGCAAAATCCTGAAGGCCGACGGTGGTCAGTACTTCCATGATCTGATCATGCGCGGCTGCCTTCGAAACGCGCCTCAACCTCAGCGGCAGATGGACATTGTCGAACACGTTCTTCCAGGGCATCAACGTCGGCTCCTGGAAGACAAAGCCGATATCGCCCTCCGGCAGACCTCTGGAATTGATGCGCGAACTCGGCCAGTCGATCGTTCCCGAGGTGACATCGCCGAGACCGGCGATGATGCGCAGCGCCGTCGACTTGCCGCAGCCGGAAGGGCCGAGCAGGCTGACGAACTCGCCGCTTTCGACCGTGAGCGACATGTTCGAAAGGGCGACAGTGCCGCTGGAAAAGACCTTCGAAACCGACTGCATGACAACAAGCGGCCGCTTGCGCGTCTCTTTCGGGGATACCGCCTGGGCGTCTGCTGGGAGCATTGCTGTCTCGTTCATGCGGGGAGGATACGGCCCGCCACGTCCTCAATGGCGGACCAGGAGAGCCGTCGGGTCGGTCTACTTCTTCAGTGCCACGCCGGTGCTCTTGCAGACGAACTTCGTCGTAAACGCTTTGGTGTAATCCGTCTCCGGCTTGAAGACCTTGATCGCCACCATCTCGTCGAAGAACGTCTTGTAGTGCGCATCGGTGATGCAGCCGATGCCCTTGTCGAGGCTGTCGCCGGATTCGATGATGCCGTATTCCTTCATCTTGGCGATGGAGTAGGCGAGCTGGCCATCCGTCATTTCAGGATTATCCTTCTTGATCAGTTCGTTCGCCTTGGTGTTGTCGCCGTAGAGATAGTTGTACCAGCCTTCGATCGAAGCATCGACGAAGCGCTGCACGACATCGGGCTTGCCGTCGATCATCGCCTGCGTCGTCGTGATCATCGTCGAATAGGGCGAATAGCCGTTGTCGGCGAGCAGGAAGACCTTCGGCTCGAAGCCTGCCTGCTTCTGGATCTCGTAGGGTTCCGAAGTCAGGTACCCCTGCTGGGCAGAGTCCTTGTCTGCGAGGAAGGGGGCGGGACTGAAGTTATAGGGCTTGTACTGCTCGTCCTTGAAGCCTTTGAAGTTGGCCTTCATCCATTCGAAATAGGTGAGGTAGCCGTCCTTGCTGAGGAACAGCGTTTTCAGCTTGGCGAGATCCTCGAACTTGTCGACGCCGTTGCCTGGATGGGCGATTAGCACCTGCGGATCCTTTTGGAAGATCGCGGCGACATCGACCAGCGGAATGCCCTGTTCGACGGCGGATATCTCGCCCTGCGGGCCGCCCATGTAGAAATCGAGCTTGCCGGAGATCAGCAGAGCGCTGTTTGCAGCATTCGGGCCGCCCTGGACGATGGTGACGTCGAGGCCGTATTTTGCATAGGTGCCGTCGGCAACGGCTTGGTAGAAGCCGCCATGTTCCGCCTGGGCAAGCCAGTTCGTCCCGTAGCTCACCTTGTCGAGGGCAAGCGCCGGCGAGGCGGCGGCAAGCATCGAGGCGAGGCCGAGACAGCTCAGGAATTGCGTCTTCATCAGTGCTTTCAACATGGTCGGCAGTTCCCCTTTTGTGGCCGAGGGAAGCCTTGCTCGGCTCCCTTTTGAGGGAATTTGAGCCATTGCCATGCGCTTTGAAAAGCATCAAAATTCGTTCACATTGATGCCTTTTCGGCATCCCTGGAAAAGCTGAAGATAATTTGTGCGTCCTGCGCAAAATTTATGCATTGGAGAGATCATGTTGCACTCCAGACGCCTTCTTTACATCAACGAGATCGCCCGTTGCGGTTCGATCCGCAAGGCGGCCGCGCGCCTCAACGTGGCGTCTTCGGCGGTCAACAGGCAGATTTTGGCGCTGGAGGAGGAGATCGGGGCGCCGCTTTTCGAGCGGCTGCCGCGTGGCCTGCGGCTGACGGCTGCCGGCGAACTTTGCATCGAACATATCCGGGACGTGCTGAAGAATTACGAGCGCCTCGAGGGGCGCATCCGCAGCCTCAAGATGCAGCAGGCAGGGAAGGTGCGCATGGTGACGACCGTTGGGCTTGCCGCCGGGCCGCTGCCCGAAATCATCGCGCGCTTTCTTTCAGAACATCCGCGCGTCTTCGTCCAGCTGCGCAACGACACCGGCGGCACGACGGCCAGCCCCGTTGTATCCGGCGAAGTGGATATCGGTCTCGGCTTCAACATCCCCGCCACTCCAGGCATCCGCACCCTCGGAAATTTCGATATCCCGATCGGTGTCGTGCTGCCGCCGGGACATCACCTGATCGGCCCCGGGCCGATCAACCTCGCCGATGTCACCCAGGAAAAACTGGTTCTGGCGCAGCCAGGCACCAGCCTGCGCGAGGTGATCAACCTTGCTTTTGCGCGCCTGCCCATCTCGGTCGAGCCGGTGCTGGAAACTAATGCATCGGAGATGCTGAAACAGCTGGTCAAATGCGGCACGGGGCTCACGCTGCTCAATCCGCTCGACGTCATCACCGAATGCCGGCGCGGTGAACTCGTCTTCCGGCCGATTGCCGAGCCGCATGCGCGTTACCAGCAGATGAAGCTGTTTGCGCGCGCCCGCGCGCCCCTCGACGCGGCCACCAGCCTTTTCGTCGAATATCTGCTCGCCGAACTGCTCGGCCTGGTGCAGGAATTGCAGGCCAAGGGTCATATCCCACCCGATGTGAAACCCGCGGCTGAACCTATTTCACATAAAGATTTGAAAGCGGATAGGCCTTGAGGTCCTGGAGCAGCTCGACGAACCCCTTGACCTGATGGCGGCAGATCGCCTCGCCCTTTTCGGCTTTGGCGATCGAGGCATCGCCGACCACGCCGAAGGGATTGAGGTCATGCGCGATCCAGGCCAGCGAATGCGGCGGCAGAGGCTGAAGAAATTTGGACTGCTCCCGCATCCCTTCGGCCTTCGAGGCAAAGTTTTGAGCCTTGTCCATCCGCACCAGTTCGGGGCGGAAGTGCAGCATCAACGACGTCTCGACATCGCCGCCGTGGATGCCGTATTTGCTCTCGTGATCGCTGACCATGCCTTCCGGATGACCGAAACGGCCCCATTGCGTGGAGACCACCGCCATTTGATAGCGCACGCGCAGTTCGCGCGCCACGATGCTCATGATGTCGACATTGCCGCCGTGGGAATTGACGATCACCATCTTCCGCAGCCCGGCTTCGGCAACCTTTGCGCCAATCGCCGTCCAGACGGGGATGAGCAGCTCGGCACTGAGCGACAGCGTGCCGGGGCCGTAGATGTGTTCGTTGGCCTTGCCGATCTCCTGCGTCGGAAGGACCAGCATGTCCAGATCCTCCGGCCGCTGCCTCTTCAGCTCCGCCAGCATGCCGGTCGCGATGGCGACATCCGTTGCGATCGGCAGATGCGGGCCGTGCTGTTCCGTCGAGGCGATGGGCAGAACGGCAATCGTGGTCTCGGGGGAGAGGCCGGCAAAATCATATGTATTGAGCTCATTCCAGTAAAACGGCGTGGGCATGCGGTCTTCCCCTTTCGTCACCTGCTTCGATAGGGAGTAGGGAATAAAGCTAAGCCGGAAAAGCATCATTTTTTGCGCATGGCGCTGCTTTTTTTCGCGCGCATCGGCGGGAGTTACTCCGCCAGCGCTTCAGCATCCAAACCAACTTCATTGAAGTTGTAGCTCGCGGCATCTTATGACCGCGGCCCGGGGAATTCATGAGCCAGATCGATAACCGTATGCAACGGAACGGGCCTAATCAGAGGGCGGAATTGCACTACCTCAGCAGACGGCGTTGACGCGCGCCTATGTCCAACGAGCAAGGTGGAACAGTTCATGCCAAGCCAGACACAACTGGAACTTTCCCGTCGAGATCTACTTATCTCGTCGGCCGCAACGATTGCGGTCACCGGAGCCGTCGCGCCCGCGGCGGCACAGTCCCCAGGAAATGAAATGGCCTATACATCGAAAGTTTCCTTCGCGGTTAACGGTGAGAAGCGCGATCTCGAGGTCGACAACAGAACGTCGCTGCTCGACGCGCTGCGCGAGCACCTGCATCTCACAGGCACGAAAAAGGGATGCGACCACGGCCAATGCGGTGCATGCACCGTCATTGTCGACGGCCACCGCATCAACTCCTGCCTGACGCTGGCGGTCATGCACGAAGGCGATCAAATCACCACGATCGAGGGCCTCGGCCAGCCTGGAAACCTTCATCCGATGCAGACGGCCTTCGTCAAGCATGACGGCTTCCAGTGCGGATACTGCACGCCGGGACAGATCTGTTCCTCCGTGGCAGTGCTCGAAGAGATCAAGGCGAACATACCGAGCCACGTCACCGGCGATCTTACGGCTGAGGCGGCTGTCACTCCGGCCGAGATCCGCGAACGCATGAGCGGCAACATCTGTCGATGCGGCGCCTATTCCAACATTATCGATGCCATTTCGGAAGTCGCGGGGATCAAAGCATGAGAGCCTTCACCTATGAACGTGCCTCGTCCGTCGAGACCGCGGCCAAGGCGGCAGCCTCCAATCCTGAAGCCAAATTCATCGCCGGCGGCACCAACCTCCTCGACCTGATGAAGCTCGAGATCGAAACGCCGACGCATCTGATCGATGTCAACGGTCTCGGCCTCGACAAGATCGAGCCCACGCCGGAGGGCGGGCTGCGCATCGGCGCTTTGGTCCGCAACACCGCTCTTGCAGCTCACGAAATCGTTCGCCGCGACTACGGCCTGCTTTCCAGGGCGCTTGTCGCGGGCGCCTCAGGCCAACTGCGCAACAAGGCGACGACGGCCGGCAACCTCCTGCAGCGCACGCGCTGTCCTTATTTCTACGACCCGAACCAGCCGTGCAACAAGCGGCAGCCGGGCAGCGGCTGTTCCGCCATCGGCGGCTTCAGCCGTCAGCATGCAGTGGTCGGGGTAAGCGAGAGCTGCATCGCCACCCATCCGAGTGACATGGCCATCGCCATGCGGGCGCTCGATGCTGTTGTGGAAACGGTCAAGGCCGACGGCAGTCGTCGCGCGATTGCGATCGCCGACTTTCATCGGTTGCCGGGCGACACGCCTGATATCGAGACCGTTCTTCAGCGCGGCGAGTTCATCACGGCGGTCCTGCTGCCAACACCGATCGGCGGCAAGCACATCTATCGCAAGGTCCGAGACCGCGCCTCCTATGCCTTCGCGCTCGTCTCGGTCGGAGCCGTGATCCAGCCGGATGGAACAGGACGTGTCGCCGTCGGCGGCATCGCCCATAAGCCGTGGCGCATCGAGGCAGCCGAAGCCGAGCTGCCGAAAGGTGCGCGCGCGGCGGCAGACGTCCTTCTTGCCGGCGCCCGTCCGACCGAACAGAACCGTTTCAAGGTGGACCTGGTCGGGCGCACGCTCGCCGCGGTCATTGCCGAAGCAAGGGGTTGAGCCATGCAGTTCGATACGCCAGCGACAACCAACCCGATCGATAATCTGAAGGTTGTCGGTCAGCCGATCCATCGGATCGACGGCCAGCTCAAGACGACCGGCCGAGCGATGTATGCCTATGAGTGGCACGATCCGAATATGCGCTACGCCTATGGTTATCCGGTCGGCGCCGCCATCGCCAAGGGCCGCATCACGTCCATGGACGTTTCCGCCGCCAAAAAGGCTCCGGGTGTGCTTGCCGTGGTGACGACGCTCGACATCGGCGAGCGGAAGAAGGGCAAGTTCAACACCGCCAAGCTTTTCGGTGGCGACGAGGTTCAGCACTATCACCAGGCAATCGCGGTCGTCGTCGCCGAGACCTTCGAGCAGGCACGCGCCGCAGCCTCCCTGGTCAAGGTCGACTACGCCGAGGAAAAAGGCGTGTTCGATCTCGGTCAGGCAAAGGATTCAGCCGTCAAGCCGGATGAGTCGCAGCAGCCCGATACCGCGGTCGGCGACTTCGAGGCTGCCTTCAGGTCAGCTCCCGTCACCGTTGACGCGTCTTACACGACGCCCGACCAGTCTCATGCGATGATGGAGCCGCACGCATCGATCGCAGCCTGGAACGGCGAAGAGGTGACCGTCTGGACCTCCAGCCAGATGATCGACTGGTGGCGCTCCGACCTTGCAACGACGCTCGACATCGACAAGGAGAAGATCCACCTCATGTCGCCCTTCATCGGCGGCGGCTTCGGCGGCAAGCTGTTCCTGCGGGCGGATGCCGTGCTGGCCGTTGTCGGCGCGCGTGCGGTAAAGCGGCCCGTCAAGGTCGCCTTGCCCCGCCCCTTTCTCATGAATAACACCACCCATCGGCCGGCGACGATCCAGCGCATCCGCATCGGAACCGAGCGTGACGGCAAGATAACCGCCATCGCGCACGAAAGCTGGTCAGGCGACCAACCCGGCGGCCAGCTTGAGACCGCCGTCAATCAGACCCGTCTTCTCTATGCAGGGGCGAACCGGATGACCGCGATGCGGCTGGCGACGCTCAACCTCCCGGAGGGGAATGCCATGCGCGCTCCGGGCGAAGCCCCCGGACTGATGGCGCTCGAAATCGCCATCGACGAGATTGCCGAAAAAGTTGGGATCGATCCTGTGCAGTTTCGGATCATCAACGACACGCAGGTCGATCCGGAGAAGCCGCAGCGGCCTTTTTCCCAGCGCAATCTCATCGGCTGCCTCAAGCTCGGCGCAGAGCGGTTTGGCTGGGATGAACGGCGGAAGCCCGGTTCCAGGCGGGACGGCAACTGGCTGGTTGGTATGGGCGTTGCCGCCGCATTCCGCAACAACCTCATGCTTCCTTCCGGAGCAAGGGTAAAGCTCGACCGGGAAGGCGTCGTGACAGTCGAAACCGACATGACCGACATCGGGACGGGCAGCTACACGATCATCGCCCAGACGGCCGCCGAGATGATGGGCGTTGCGATCGACAAGGTCGCCGTCCAACTCGGCGACTCGCGTTTTCCGGTTTCTGCGGGTTCCGGCGGACAGTTCGGTGCGAACTCCTCCACGTCCGGCGTCTACGCAGCCTGTGTCAAGTTGCGTGAGGCCATCGCCAAGAAGCTCGGCTTCAACTCCGAAGACGTCATCTTCGAGAATGGCGCGGTCCGCTCGGGCAATCGTTCGGTGCCTCTTGCCGAGGCCGCCGGTCCGGATGGTCTTGTCGGCGAGGATACGATCAAATGGGGCGAGCTTACCGAGACGCATCAGCAATCGACATTCGGCGCGCACTTCGTGGAGGTCGCTGTCGACATCGCCACTGGGGAAAGCCGGATTCGCAGGATGCTCGCAGTCTGTGCGGCGGGAAGAATCCTCAATCCGATCACCGCCCGCAGCCAGGTCATTGGCGCAATGACGATGGGGGCCGGCGGCGCGCTGTCCGAGGAATTGGCGGTCGACACCCGCCGCGGCTTTTTCGTCAACCACGATCTTGCCAGCTACGAAGTGGCGGTGCATGCCGACATTCCGCACCAGGAGGTGATCTTCATGGACGAGACCGATCCGATGTCCTCGCCGATGAAAGCCAAGGGCGTCGGCGAGCTCGGCCTTTGCGGCGTCGCGGCGGCAATCGCCAACGCCGTCTACAATGCGACCGGCATCAGAGTTCGGCACTATCCGCTGACGCTTGACAAGCTCATCGGCGGCCTGCCGGACGTAGCCTGATGGTCTCGACGGCGGTCCCGAGAGCGGACCGCCGCCACTTCCTGTAGGATTTCCGATGGATCAGACACTTGCGCCCATCACGGCGCCAATTCCCCACAGGGCCTCGTCCACCGACGATCCTGCGGAACTGCTTCGCTTCGCGATGGACGCCCATGGTCTCGGCGCGGCGGCACTTGCGACCCTCGTCGACATTCGAGGCGGCGCTGCGCGTGCGCTCGGCGCTCATATGGCGGTTGCCGCAGACGGGCGGTTCTGCGGCTATGTCTCCGGCGGATGCGTCGAAGCCGCCGTCGCTTCCGAAGCGCTTCTGGCAATGGCGGAAGGACGGGATCGCACGGTCAAGTTCGGCGACGGATCGCCCTTCTTCGACATTGTCCTTCCCTGCGGCGGCGGGATTACCGTCGCAATCCATGTCCTGAAAGATGTCGGCGCTTTGCGCCATGTTCTGAAGCGTCTCGAACGCAGGCAGGCAGCCGGCCTTGCCTATTCGCCAGAGCGGCAGGTGCTCGAAGCGGTAGACCCACTGTCACGGGCGTGCTGGCTCGAGCGAGATTTCCTGAGCGTCTACCGTCCCCGCACCCGCGTCGTCCTTTCCGGGCAGACGATCGAAGCGCAGGCCGTCGCACGACTGGCCGAGGCTTCCGGTTACGACGTGATCGTCAGAGGACAGGGCGAGGGGGGCAGGGTCGCGGCCGACATGATCGACCCCTTCACGGCCGTTGTGCTCCTGCATCATGACCTTGACGCCGAAGCCGCCATTCTCGAGACCGCGCTTCACTCACCCGCCTTTTACATCGGCGCGCTCGGCAGTACCCGGACGCATCATCGGCGTGTCGAGCGATTGACAGCCATGGCTTTCGGAAAGGATGATATCGGTCGCATCAAGGCGCCCATCGGGATGTTCGGCCCGACGCGAGATGCAACCTCGCTCGCCCTGTCGGTTCTGGCTGATATCGCTGCGGCAAGACTGGTGGCTTATGCTTAAGGCGTCGGTCGCGATCGTCATTCTCGCTGCCGGCAAGGCAAGCCGGATGGGTGAGGGCGGGAGGCACAAGCTGCTGGCCGAATTCGACGGCGTGCCGCTCGTGCGGCGGTCGGCATTGACCGCGCTCGGTGCGGATGCAGCCTCCGTCATTGTCGTCACGGGCCATCGCCGGAGCGAGATCGATGCCGCGCTCGATGGGCTCGCTCTGACTTTCGTCGATAATCCCGATTACGCCAGCGGCATGGCGAGCTCGCTCAAAGCAGGATTCTCATCGAGGGACGCTGACAGCGCCGAAGGCATTCTCGTCATGCTCGCCGATATGCCCGGCATTTCCACGACGCATCTCAATGCCCTGATTTCCGCCTTTCGCAATGCGGGCGGCGAGGCCGTCGTGCGCGCCGTTTCGCAGGGCAAGCCCGGCAATCCCGTTATCCTGCCACGTTCTCTGCGTCAGGCAGTCCTCCGGCTTGAAGGCGATGTCGGCGCGCGCGATATCATCGCCACATCAGGCTTGCCTGTGCTCGATGTCGATGTTGGCGATGCAGCCCTGCTCGATGTCGATACGCCGGACGAGGTATTGGCCGCCGGTGGCGCAATGAACTGATGCGCGTAAAATACAGTGAGATGAGGATGATTTGACGCAACGGCTCGAGCTGGATTCTACGCGGCTTTGAATTCGCCACTCTCAGCCGCGGATATGCCAAGCCGTCATTCTTCAGCCAATCGATCAACGCACCGACTTGAATGCCTCTCGCAGTTCCTCAGCGAAAAGCTGGGGCTGTTCCCAGGCGGCGAAGTGACCGCCCATATCGACACGGTGGTAGTAATGGAGCGTGGGGTAGGCCTGCTTGCTCCAACTCTCCGGCGCCTGGTAGATCTCCTTTGGGAATACGCTGATTGCCACCGGGATCTTGATCTCTTTGGTCTTTTGAGCGTCGGAGCTGAAGTTGTTGTTGTTGTTTTCCCAATAGAACCGAGACGAGGATGCCCCAGTGTTGGTCAGCCAGTACAATGTGATGTCATTCAGCATTTCGTCCTTGGAAAAAACGCGCTCGGGAATGCCCTCGCTGTCGCTCCACTGCGCAAATTTTTCGTAGATCCAGGCAGCCAGGCCCGACGGCGAGTCGGAAAGCGAGTAGCCGATCGTCTGCGGACGCGTCACCATCACGGCTCCATAGGCGGCATTCCGGCCGAAGAAGGTGCTCAACGATTCATAGGCATCCCGCTCGGGCGCCGACAGTCCCGCAGGAGCCGGGTCTCCACTGTTGATCGCCTTGGTGAGATTGCCCGGAACGGTCGCCGGCATGTTGAGATGGATACCAAGCAAGCCCTTCGGTGCCTGGCGCGCCAGTGCGTCGGAGATAACGGACCCATGGTCGCCACCCTGGGAAACGTAGTGCGCGTAGCCGAGCCGCTTCATCAGGATGTCCCATGCTCGCGCAACGCGGTCAGGCCCCCAGCCAAGCTCCGTCGGCTTACCCGAAAAGCCGTAGCCGGGGATGGAAGGGATGACGACGTCAAATGCGTCCTCCGCTTTACCGCCATAAGCAGTCGGATCGGTAAGAGGGCCGATCGCCTTGATGAACTCGAAGGTCGAACCCGGCCAACCATGGGTCAGAATGAGCGGCAGGGCGTTGGGATGACGCGATCGCACATGGATGAACTGGATATCGACCCCGTCGATCGTCGTGATGAATTCCGGAAGTGCATTGAGCTCCGCCTCGGCTTTGCGCCAATCGTAATCAGTGCCCCAGTAACGGACCAGATCCTGGATGCGCGAAAGCTGGATGCCTTGCGAGGTGTCGCTCACGGTCTCCTTGTCTGGCCAACGCGTTTCGGCAATGCGCTTGCGCAGATCGTCAAGCTGTGACTGCGGAACGCGGATCTGGAACGGGCGGATCGTTTCGTCGGCCTCGATCGGCGTCGCCGGCCGGTCCGATGTGACGTCGGCGGCACTCGCTGGCACAAGGTAACCGGCTGGGAACAGCAACATCGGTCCAACCGCCATCGCCATTGCTCCGCGGGCAAGCCGGCGCCAGGCGAGAATATTGTCAAACTTCGTCATGAGGCACTCCATGTTCTTGTCGCCCAGGGCGACATTTTGTGACGGAGTGATGTCTGACGGGTCTGCGTATCTGGCATGTTTCAAGAAATGCCAAAAACGTATCAGAGTGTGAGGTGGCGGTTACGCAGGGGCGGGAAAGCGATCGTCAGGGAACGACCCGGGCTCCATGGCGCCCGATCATTGTTGCCTGCGGAGGCTGCCCAGCATAGCCTTGAATCCCGCAACCGCCCGCTTCGAAACCGCCTCCGGATTCTCGGCATTGGCGATCCAAAGCGCCATATGGCTGCTGGCGCCATTGATGAGGCGAGCGGCGGTTTCGGTGTCGATGTCGATGATCTCGCCATCGGTCTTGAGACCGTCGAGGCTGCGGGAGAGGGCGGCGATGCAGCCGGGGGTGTTCTGCCATTGCGAGATATCGCCGAGTACAGCCGGGCCATCGCGAAACATGATGCGCTGGATTTCAGGCTCAAGCGCCATTTCGATATAGGCGGAGCACTCGTCGACAAAGCCCTGCCAGCGCGTGGGAGCGGCGGCCGAGACCTCGTTCAGCCGCTCCGTCATTTCCGCATCGATTTCCATGATCACGGCCTGGAGCAGGCCCCTCTTGTCACCGAAGTGGTGATAGAGGGCCCCGCGCGTCAATCCCGCTTCACCGGTGAAATCGTCCATCGAGGCTTCCGCGTAGCCGATCGTGCCAAAGGCACGCCGCCCGGCTGCGATCAGTTTGCCGCGGGTCTCTGCGATCATCTCCTGGCGCGGTTTACGCATTGGCTTCTCCATTGGCATACGCCGCGTATCTTTTTTATTGACATACGTGGCGTATGCATTATCTAAACACATACGCTCCGTATATAAGTGTTCTATCCGATATCTGGAAGGATCGTCCCATGTCAAATCCGTATAGACAAATATTCGCGGCACCTGGGGCCGAGGGCTTCTCGGTTGCCGGCTTTTTTGCACGCCTTCCCATCGCCATGGCGCCGATCGGCATCGTTGCCATGCTCTCCCAGGCACATGGCGAATATTGGCTGGCGGGCGCCGTGTCGGCGACTTATGCGCTCACCAACGCGATGATCTCACCACAGATTTCGCGAGCGGTCGACCGGCTGGGCCAGACGGCAGTGGTCGTTCCCACAACCATCGTATCCGTGCTGGCGTTCATCGCGCTGATCACCGCGACCAACCAGAACTGGCCGGTGTGGACGCTGTTCGCCTCTGCCTTCCTCGCGGCGGCCATGCCGAGCATTCCGGCGCTGATGCGGGCGCGCTGGACGGAACTCTTTCGCAACCGGCCCGAGCTCAACACGGCCTTCGCGTTCGAAAGTGCCGCGGATGAACTGGTCTATATCTCCGGCGCCTCGCTGTCGGTCGGGCTGGCCGTCGCCTTATTCCCGGAAGCCGGCATGATGGTGAGCACAGCTTTTCTGGCGCTCGGGACAGCCGCCTTCATCGTGCAGCGCGGCACCGAGCCGAAGGTGCGTCATGTCGCCGGCGCGGCTTCGGTTGGCTCCGCGATCCGCCAGCGTCCGGTGCAGATCATCACACTCGCGCTGATCTTCGTCGGCGCGATCTTCGCAACTGCTGAAGTGAGTGTTGTCGCCATCACCAAGGAGCTTGGTCAGCCGAATGCCGCAAGCCTGGTCATCGGTGTCTATGCCCTCGGTTCGTTCCTGGTGGGCTTGACCCTCGGCGCGCTCAATCTGCGCATCCCCTTGCATCGTCAGTTGCTGATCGCTGTTGCGGCCCTCGCACTGACCTCGCTGCCGCTCCTCGTCGCCGGCAGCTCGGTAACTCTGCTTGCTATCGCCGTCTTCGTCAGCGGCATCGCGATCTCGCCGACCTTTATAACGGCCTTCGGACTGATCGAGCGTCGCGTGCCGGAATCGGTGCTGACGGAGGGCGTCACCTGGGTGATGACCGGCATCGGCATCGGCATGGCGCTCGGCGCCTTCGTCACGGGCTGGGTCGTCGACAGCTACGGTCCCCAGAGCGGATTCTGGGTGTCTGCAGCAGCCGGGGCCGCAACCGTCCTTATCATTGCGCTCGGTCAGCGCAAACTCTCGGGAGAGTGCACCGGCGGGGAAGATTGCGCGATGCCGGAACCGGCGCAATAGCAGGGCGGGCGATAGACAGGAGCGACGCAGGAGGGTTCACCGGCCAGCGGTTCGAAACCGTTCAAGGTGAAGGCAGTGGGTCAAGCCGCTTTTCGGGAGAACTCACGAGCTAAGTCGAGGAATGCTCGGACGCCAGCCGATAGATTTCGGCGTCCAGGATAGTATAGGCATAGCCCTGGATACGGCAGCGTCCAATCTTCTAAAACACGAACAACGCGCCCCGCCTCTATGTCCGAGAGAATGTCCTGTTCAAAGAGGTAGCCCACGCCGGCGCTTTCGAGCACAGCAGTCCGCGTAAGGCTGGCCTCATCGAGTGCGATTGGCCCCCGCACGTCTATCTGCACCGGCTCGCCGTCTTTTTCGAACCGCCATCGAAACAAGGAGCCGTCTGGCAGGCGAACACGAATGCACCTGTGATTGAGAAGATCCGGAGGCACCATGGGCTTACCATGTTTCTCGAAATACTCGGGAGACCCAACCACTGCGTGTCGCTGAGGCCGGCCGAGCGAAACGGCAATCATGTCGCTGGGAACGAGGCCTTCAACCCTGACGCCCAGATCGAACCCGTCCTTGACGATATCGACCATTTTACCCTCGGTAACGATATCGACATTCATGTCGGGATAGCGGCGCAGGAACTCCAGCACGAGCGGTGAGATGATGGCGCGCGCCGCAAATGGCGCTGCGTTGATCCTTATCGTTCCAGAAGGGGTCTCGCGGTGGGAGCGCACCAGATCCAGAGCAGCATGGAGATCCTGAAGCGTAGGCCCTACCTGCTGCACAAACAACCGGCCGGCATCCGTCAGCGACACACTGCGGGTGGTGCGGTTGAACAACCGCACGCCAAGTCCCGCCTCGAGCCTGCTTATCGTATGGCTCAACGCGGTCGTGGACATGCCGAGATCAATGGCCGCTGCTCGAAAAGTCCCGCGCCTGGCAATTGCAATGGCCGCTTCAAGTTCTTTCAGGCTGGCTAGCTCCATTGTCCCGACCTGTTCATCATCGCATGCCGGTTTATCCCACTTATTTATGCAATGGTCGAGGGATAAGTATTGATTAGGTTATGAGGAGAACACAATGGATATGCCCGGTATCATAGACACGTACTTTGAAGCAGACCGTCGCAATGACGCGGATGCGCTGCTGGACGCCTTTGCGGTCGAAGCCGTCGTCGAAGACGAAGGAGCGCGCCATCAAGGCGTCGCCGCAATCCGAGTATGGTGGGTGGCTGCGAACAAGGCGGCTCAGTACGTTGCTGAACCTTTGGAATGCACGGTCGACGGTGACAAAGCGCTCCTCCGAGCCAAGGTGAGCGGCCAGTTTCCCGGTAGCCCGGTGATGCTCACCCACGCCTTCACCATCAAGGACGACAGGATCGTCAGGCTGGAGATATTATAATGGCCGACTTTCTCAACCTGAGAGGCAAACGGGCCCTCATTACGGCTGGAACCAAAGGTACTGGTGCCGCGACCGTCAGACTGTTTCGGGAGCTCGGCGCGCAGGTGCTGACAGCCGCTCGGGCCCGTCCGGACAGCCTGTCGGAAGACCTGTTCGTCGAGGCGGACCTGACCACCGAAGAGGGATGTGCAATCGTCGCAGAGGCTACACGGCGGCTCCTTGGCGGCGTCGACGTCATCGTCCATATGCTGGGTGGCTCTTCAGCGGCCGGAGGTGGATTTTCTGCACTGTCGGAAGACGACTGGCATAAGGAGCTGTCGCTCAACCTTTTTCCAGCCGTTCGCCTGGATCGGCAACTGGTTCCGGACATGGTCGCTCAAGGAAACGGTGTGGTGGTGCATGTGACATCCATCCAGAGAGTCCTGCCGCTTCCGGAATCGACGACGGCCTATGCTGCGGCGAAGGCAGCGCTTTCCACTTACAGCAAGGCGATGTCGAAGGAAGTTTCGCGCAAAGGTGTTCGTGTCGTTCGGGTGTCGCCAGGCTGGATCGAAACGGAAGCTTCGGTCCACCTCGCAGAGCGCCTGGCGAAGCAGGCCGGAACAGACCTCGAGGGGGGCAAAAAGATCATCATGGACGGGCTGGGCGGCATTCCGCTGGGGCGTCCGGCAAAGCCGGAAGAGGTCGCAAACCTGATTGCGTTCCTCGCCTCGGACCGGGCTGCATCGATCACCGGTACCGAATATACAATCGATGGGGGGACAGTGCCAACAGCTTAGGCGCCGACATACACGGCAAATCAGGCGGGTGCGTCCCAGCCGCCGATCTGGGAATAGATCGCGTTGCGGAGATGGCGGACGTCGCGGTTCAGAGCGCCCAATTCCTGTGGCGTCTGGGTCGAAGCTGCAAGCAAGGTGTCGCTGAGACAACCAGCCTTGTGCTGTAATGCCCTGCCTTCGTCGGTCAACGCAATCAACACCTGGCGCTCGTTGCTCAGGTTTCTGGTCCTACGCAGCAGGCCGGATACCTCAAGGCGCTTTAGAAGCGGCGTCAGCGTGCTGGATTCCAGGGCAAGGGCATTGGCAATGGCGCCCACCGTCTGCCCATCCTCGCCCCACAGCACGTTGAGCACGAGGTACTGCGGGTACGTCAGGCCCAACTCATCGAGAAGGGGCTTGTAAGCACGCTGGATGGCAATACCAGCAGTGTAAATTGCGTAGCACAATTGGTCGTGCAGAGGGGGCGGGTCGTTATGGCGTGCGGTCATTGTGAGCTCCTGTAGACTCCATATAGCCCATGCTAGAGAGAAATTAAATATCGCGATAAGAATTATCTTGACGCGCAATCCAAAGTCTGCGAGCTTACATATATCGCGATAACAGTTATCGCAATTAACAAGGAGGTAGCCATGATACGCACGACCACCGTAGCCGCAATTGCTGCTGCAGCCTCACTGTCCGCTGCCGCATTGCCGGCGAACGCAGCGGACACTATCTCTCAAGACCAGTCGGTCAGAAACGTTGTGCTTGTCCACGGCGCCTTTGCGGACGGTTCTGGCTGGAAGGGTGTTTACGACAATCTCACCAAGCGCGGCTATCGCGTTGCGATCGTCCAGAACCCGCTGACCTCCCTCGAAGACGACGTTGCCGCCACCAAACGTGCGCTGGAACGGCAGGATGGTCCGGTCATTCTCGTTGGACATTCCTGGGGCGGCACGGTCATCACGGAAGCGGGCATCGACGCAAAGGTTGCTGGCCTCGTCTATGTTTCTGCTCTGTCCCCCGATGCCGGCGAGACAACGGCACAGCAATACCAAGGATTTGCTCCTGCATCGGAATTCGTCATTGAGACCACGAAAGATGGCTTTGGATATGTCAGCCCGGAAAAGCTCAAGGCTGGCTTTGCTCATGACGTCAGCGATGCGGATGTTGCATTCATGAGGGATGCGCAGGTCCCGATCAACATGTCGGCGTTCGGGACGAAGTTGGAAAATGCTGCATGGCGCACCAAGCCGAGCTGGGCCGTCATCGCTACCGAAGACAAGGCATTCGATCAGGCGATGCTGATCCACATGGCAGAGCGCATCAAGGCGAAGATCACCAAGGTTTCGGCAAGCCACGCCCTGTTCATGACGCAGCCGAAGGTGGTGGCCGATACCATTGATCAGGCCGCTAAGGCCGTCTCGGCGAAGAAGCAATGACAGACGTAGCCTCATCGGGACAGTCCGCACTGTCCCGATGACGACGAGCAGGGGCTGTCGAACCGAGCGAGGTCGGGCCGAAACGAGCACATGGAAGGCCGCACGATCTCGGACTGGGATCCATTGCCCGCATTCGCCCCCGGGATCCCCAGCAAATTCGCTATTGTTTTGAATCTATTCACGGAGGTAGTCACGTGAAGCTGAATAGTCATGACCAAAATGCACCCGAAAATCCGCCCATTCCTCAGCGCGAGGTCGGTGCTGTTTTCGACTTCATCGTTTGCGGCGCCGGGTCCAGCGGCTCCGTTGTCGCTGCGCGACTGGCAGAGGATGGGCACGCGAGCGTTCTGCTGCTCGAGGCGGGTGGGGACGATGCGGCCGAAACCGTTACGAACCCTGCGCAGTGGCCGCTCAATCTCGGCTCGAGCCGGGACTGGGGCTTTGTTGGACAACCGACCCCCGGCCTGGACGGACGACGTCTTCCTCTCAGCATGGGCAAGGGGCTCGGTGGCGGTTCGAGCATCAATGTCATGGTGTGGGCCAGAGGACACAAGGGGGACTGGGACCACTTTGCCGCTGAAGCCGGCGATGACGCGTGGGGCTATCAGTCTGTCCTCGGCTACTATCGCCGGATCGAAGATTGGCAGGGCGCTCCGAACCCAACGCGTCGCGGCGTCGGAGGGCCGGCATACGTAGCGCAGCCGCGGGCGCCCCAACCGATCGCAGAGGCCTTGTTGAGTGCGGCATCCACTATCGGCATTCCCGTCTACGATAGCCCGAACGGTGAAATGATGGAGGGACCGGGCGGCGCATCCATCGCTGAACTGCGGATCCGGGATGGCAAGCGGGAGTCTGTCTTTGGATCCTATGTCCGCCCGCTCATGTCGCGCTCGAACCTGACTGTGCTAACCGACGCACTGGTCACGCGGCTCATCTTCGATGGCAAGCGCGTTACGGGGATCGAGGCTCTCGTCGGTGATCAGCGACGTCAATTCATTGCGCGTTGCGAAACGGTACTGTCGCTCGGCGCGATCAACACACCGAAAGTGTTGATGCAGTCGGGCATAGGGCCGGAAGATGATCTGCAAGCCCACGGCATTCCCGTGGTCCAACATTTACCTGGCGTTGGGCGCAATCATCAGGATCACCTCGCATTCGGCTGCACCTGGGCATATCGAAAACCAGAAGCCGTCGGTGGCAGTGGCTGCGAAGCAAAACTCTACTGGAAAAGCGACGCGCGTCTCGCCCAGCCGGACATTCTTCAGTGCCAGCTGGAGTTCGCCGTGCCGTCGCCCATCGAGACGGGTCTCGAAACGCCGGAACATGGCTGGACGATGTTTAACGGCCTCGCCCAGCCGAAAAGCCGTGGTTGGCTTCGGCTCTCCGGCCCCAACGCAAGTGACCCTATCCTCATCGAACCCAATTCGTTGAGCGAACCAGAAGACATGGCTGCTGCCCTGGCCGCGGTGGAGCTATGCCGGGAATTGGGAAATAGCGACGCTTTCAAGCCGTTGGTAACGGCCGAGACTGCTCCGGGCGCGCGCAACAGATCAGGGATGATCGACTTTACCCGGCGTTCGGCGGTCACCTACTGGCATCAATCCTGCACAGCCAAGATGGGACGCGACAGTATGTCGGTGGTCGATAACGAGCTCAAAGTGTACGGTATTGATCGCCTTCGCATCGCAGACTCCTCGATCATGCCTCGCATCACCACCGGCAACACGATGGCGCCTTGTGTTGTCATCGGAGAGCGGGCGGCCGATCTGATCCGGGAAATGCATGGTCTTACGGACTCGAGCGGAGGGTTCAATCAGCCCATATGATGAAGATTTATGTGGAGCTCGGCGGCATACGTGGGCCGCCGAGCTTTTTGTAGTAACGGTTTGTATTGGTTCAAGGCGACCAACCTCACGGCACCTGAGCCCCACTCACGGCGACATAGACCGAATAAACCGACCGCGTCGCCGCGATAAACAGCCGGTTGCGTTGGGGGCCGCCGAAGGTGAGGTTGGCGACGGTCTGCGGTACGCGGATCTTGCCGATCAGCTTGCCCGTCGGGTCGAAGCAATGCACGCCGTCGGCGGCACTTGACCAGAGGTTCCCGTTGACGTCGGTGCGGACGCCGTCTGGGATGCCGTTGTCGATCAGGCAGAAGACGCGGCTGTTCGTGAGCCTGTTGCCGTCGACCACGTCGAAAGCGCGGATGTGACGTGGCAGGCTTTCGTCATGGCTGGCGGCGGAATCCGCCACATAGAGGATCGTCTCGTCGGGCGAGAAGGCGAGGCCGTTCGGCTGGATGAAATCCGTGACGACAGCTGCAAGCGCGCCTGTCGTCGGATCGAGCCGGTAGACGTTGCGCGTCGGTTGCTCCGGCTCGGCGCGAAAACCTTCGTAGTCCGACATGATGCCGTAGGTCGGATCGGTGAACCAGATCGAGCCGTCGGACTTCACCACCACATCGTTCGGCGAATTGAGCCTGGCGCCCTCGAAACGGTCGGCGAGCACGGTGATCAAGCCGTCGACCTCGGTGCGGGTGACGCGGCGCGTCCCATGTTCGCAGGAGATCAGCCGTCCCTGCCGGTCGCGCGTATGGCCGTTGGTGAAGTTGGAGGGTTGGCGATAGACGGAGACGCCGCTCTCGGGCGTCCATCGCAGCATGCGCTGGTTGGGAATGTCGCTCCAGAGCAGCTGGTTCGCATCGTTGAACCAGACGGGACCCTCCGCCCAGCGGCAGCCGGAATAGAGCTCGTCGAGGCCGGCGCTCGTTACGATCATCTGCCGGAAGCGCGGGTCGTGGATTTCGTAGATACTGGCCTCGGCCATGGCGGTCTTTCCGTTTATCGCATGCCTGCCCGGCGACCGCCGGCGAGCATGATGACGCTGATGATGATGAGGCCGGTCATGATCAGGCGAATGCCCGCGCCGAACCCGTAAGTATTGAGCATGGAGACGACCAGGAACATGAAGAGCGATGCGCCCCAGATCCCCGGCACGTTGGAATCGCCGCCGGCGACCGCCGTGCCGCCGATCACGACGACGGCGATCGACATCAGCAGATATTCCGTGCCCATGTTGAGCGCCGCGCCGCCGGAGAAACAGGCGAGCAGATAACCGGCGACCGATGCGAGCACGGCGCAGAAAAGGTAGGTGACGAAACGCGTGCCGTCGACCGGTATGCCTGCCATACGGGCGGCCGGCATGCTCTGGCCGATCGCCGAGATCCAGCGTCCGTAGATCGTCTTCTCGAGCAGGAACCAGGCAAGTAGCGAGATGAGGAATGCGACGATCGCCACATTCGGCACGCCGAGGGTGTTCGACGTGGTGAATTCCGCCAGCACGCTCGGCGGCTTGATGCGCAATCCGCGGTTCGTCCAGATCGCCGCGGACTGGACAATGAAGCTCATGGACAGTGTGGCGATGATCGGCGGAATGCGCAGCGCCTTGATGAGTGCATAATTGCCGAGGCCGACGACAAGGCCGATGATAATGGCGACGAGAAGGCCCGGCAGGATCATGCCGTTTTCGACATTCATCAGCTTCAGCGCCACCGTGCCGGCAAGCGTCATGGTGGCGGGAACCGAAAGATCGATATTGCCGGGACCGAGCGTGATGACGAACATCTGGCCGATGCCGACGATAACCGAGAAGGCCGCGAAGGTGAGGGCTGCCTGCGACAGGCCAAACGTACTGGCGCCGAGCGTCACCATGATCGTCAGGAACCAGACGACAAAGGCGGCAAGCCACGACCAGATCCAGGGTTTGCGGAATAGGCGCAGGAGCGGAGTCATCGGCGTTTCTCTCGCTTCTCCAGGCGGTTCAGCATCAAACGGAGGGCCAGCACGATGATCAGGATCGCGCCCTGAGCCCCGATCTGCCAGTCCGGCGAGATGCGCAGGAAGGACAGGAACGAGCCGGCGAGCGTCAGCGTCAGCGCGCCGATGACGGCGCCGATCGGGGAGACGCGGCCGCCAATGAACTCGCCGCCGCCGAGGATCACGCCGGCGATCGACAGCAGCGTGTAGCGCAGCGCGATATTGGCATCAGCCGAGGTCGTCAGGCCGACAAGGGCGATGCCGGCGAGCACGGCAAAGAGGCCTGCAAGACCGTAGGCGGCAGCGCGCGCCCCGACAATCGACCAGCCGGCGCGCTCGACCGAACGCTGGTTACCGCCAATGCCGCGCATCAGCACGCCGAGCGACGACCGCATGACGAGAAGGTGGGCGACCAAGGCGATGACGATGCTGGCGACAATCGCCATCGGCGCCAGCGGCGGCTTGACGGTCATCAGCCAGCGTACCCAGTCCGGCGCCTGCCCGCCCGGTGCCGGCAGCAGCAATACGGCAAGGCCGCCCCAGACGAAGCTCATGCCGAGGGTCACGACAATGGAGGGCAGGTTGCGCAGATAGATGACGACGCCGAGCGCCGCATAGGTTGCGATCGCGCCTGCAAGGATCAGCACGCCGATCACGGGAGCATCCCGCAGAAAGGTCGCGGTGACGCAGGCGACGAAGCTGACGAAGGCGCCCATCGAGAGATCGAGATCGTTGACCGCCATCACGATCATCTGGGCGATCGTCGCAAGCGCGATCGGCACAGCCAGGTTGAACAGCAAGTTGAGCCCGACATAGCTCATGGCGCGCGGCTGCAGCCAGAAGACGGCGGCAAGCAGCAGCGTCAGCGACAAGGCGGGAATGGCAAGACGCATGGCGTCGGACGACAGCCGGAACGTCATGCGGCGACCCCTTCGAAGGAGGCGGCGATGATATTCGTCTCGTTGACGGCGTCACCGGCGAGTTCGGCCGTGATGCGGCCTTCGCGGAAGACGTAGACGCGGTCGCAAAGGCGGACCTCGTCCATTTCGGTCGAGTACCAGATGAAGGTGCGGCCATGCGCCGCTTCCTCGCGGATGATCGCGTAGACCTCCTGCTTGGTGCCGACATCGACGCCGCGCATCGGGTCGTCCATCAGCACAACTGGCGCGCGCGTCGCCAGCGCGCGGGCAAAGAGTACTTTCTGCTGGTTGCCCCCGGACAGCGACAGGATGCGATTGTCCATATCGGGCGTGCGGATCTCGATCCGCCGCTTCCAGTCGGCGCCCTTTGCCTCTTCTTCGCCCGCGAGGATAAGGCCGCGCCGGGAGAGGTCACCGAGCGAGGCGATGGAGAAGTTGCGCAGGATGCTCCACAGCTCGAAGACGCCGTTGAGGCGGCGGTCGCCGGCGACGAAGGTGACGAGCGGATCGCGCTCAGGCAGCCAGTTGCTGGACTGCGCCGCATGCAGGGCGAGCAGGAGCTCGGTCTGCCCGTGGCCGGCCAGACCGGCTAGACCGATGATTTCGCCCTTGCGCGCCGCAAAGGGAAGCCCCTTCGCTTGATGAGACAGAATGAGCTGGGCGGTGGATTGTTCGCGGGCCGAGCGCTGCTTTGTCTCCTCCTTCGCAACGGTGCCCATCGCTTCGACGAGGCCGTGATGGTCGAAGCCCTGCGCCGGGCGCTCGGCGACAACGCGGCCGTCCTTCATGACGACGATGCGGTCGGCGGTTTCGAGGATCTCGTGCAGTATATGCGAGATGAAGATGACGGACCCGCCCGTGGCGATGAAGCGGCGGACATGGTCGAGCATCTGCCGGGCAAGGCTTGCATCGAGCGACGAGGTCGGTTCGTCGAGGATCACCAGCCGCGGCGCAATGCCTGCGTCGGAAAAGGCCATTGATATCTCGACCATCTGCCGCTCGGCGATCGAAAGATCCCCCACGGTCCGGCTGCTGTCGATGCCGTGGCCGGGAAAGACGGCGTCGAGGCTCGTCTCGATGATTTTTGCGGCGCGCCTGCGCCAACCGAAGCCACCGAGATGGCGGTGCATGATGCGCGTGTTCTCGACGATCGAAAGGTTGGGGCAGAGCGAAAGCTCCTGGAAGACGCACCGCACGCCGCGGGCACGCGCAGCGTTGATGCCATAACGCTCCAGCCGTTCGCCGTCGCTCGCCACACTTCCTTCATGCGGCGTGAGGCCGCCGTTGATGACGCTGACGATGGTGGACTTGCCGGCGCCATTGTGTCCGACGAGCCCGACGCATTCGCCCGACATGACGCGAAGGGTCACGCCATCGAGTGCCCTGACCGCGCCGAAGCTCACCTTGGCACCATCGACGGCGATCACCGCCTTCAAAACGTCATCCATGCTGCCCGCCATGCCTGCTTGCAAAAAATGCCGCGCGGCCATTGACGGCCGCGCGGTCATCGCCGGGAGATTTATTTTGCCGACTCGATGACCTTGATTGCGTCTGCCTGCGTGTATTCCACGTTGGCGACGCCGCCGGCCTGGGTATTGGCGAGGTTGGTTTCGAGATTGTCCTGGTCGATGCGCAGGAAGGGTACGACGAGGTCCTTCTTGACTTGCTTGCCGTCGAGGATCTGCTGCGCCACCCAGAAGGCGAGCGTGGAGACGCCGGGTGCGATGGACACCGACATGGTCTCGTAGCTCTTCGCGTCCTTCTGCTCCTTCCACCACTTCAGTTCGTCTTCGCGGTTGCCCATGATAATGACCGGCATCTTCCGGTCGGTCGCGGCAATCGCTTGTGCAGCGCCATAACCGTCGCCGCCCTGCGTCACCACGCCGGCGATGTCGGGCAGGCTCGGCAGGATGCCGGCAACAGCCTTCTGCGCTACATCCTGCGCCCAGTCTCCATGAACGGAGCCGACAATCTTGAACTGCGGGAACTGCTTGGCGCCGTCGTGAATGCCCGCCGAGATCTCGTCGTCGACGAAGACACCGGCAAGACCGCGGATCTCGAGCAGGTTGCCGCCGGCCGGAAGTTTCTTCGACAGGTATTCGACCTGGCTGCGGCCCATTTCCTTGAAGTCGACCGCGATGCGCCAGGCGCAGGGTTCGGTTACGATGCCGTCGAAGGAAACGACGGTGATGCCGGCGTCGCAGGCTTCCTTGACCGCGCCGTTCAGCGCCGTCGGCGAGGCGGCGTTCAGCACGATGGCGTCATAGCCCTGCAGGATCATGTTCTGGATCTGCGCGGCCTGTTCCGTCGCCTGGTTCTCTGCGGTGGTGAAAGGGTCGGCTGCGGCAACGGTGCCGGCCTTCACGGCTTCGCCCGTCACCTTGCCCCAGCTCGTCAGCATGGCCTGGCGCCACGAATTGCCGGCATAGTTGTTGGAAAGAGCGATTTTCTTGGCCGATGTCTCGGCAAAGGCGGAAACGGGCATCGCGGCGCAAGCAATAGCGGCCGATGCCAGAAGCATCTTACGGATTGTCATGTCTTCCTCCCTGATGATCGCGCTGGTCGGCGGATCGCTTCACTCCTGCCGGCCCAATTGGGTCCGAGTGAAAATTGTTCTTGCACTGAGCTTCCTCCTCTCAGTAAGGGCAGGATGCGGGAGATCGACCGGCCTGTACAGGGGCAAGGCGGCAATCCGTTTGCGGGATTTGCGCAACAAGCTGCGGGTTTACGCAAGACGGCGGCGCGTCCGCGGGCGCTTACTGGAAAGGGGCGCGGCGGGTTGAGGAGCCTGCTGCCGCCTCGGGGAGGAACTGACGATGCTGCATCTCGTACCCGCAGCCATGTTCGACCATTATCTCGGCATTTCCCGGCTGCTCGCGGGCCAGCTCGACTTCCGCTCGGCTATCCGTTCCGTCGCGGCCGAGGTCGCCCATATCATCCCGCACGACCATCTCGATGTCTGCGTGCTGCTTGAGGGCGGCAACTACCACACGGCCTATGAGACGGGCATCGAGACCGCTTGGGGCGGACTTGCCGGCGCGCCTGTTGTCAACAGCCCCATCCGTTCGCTGCTCTGGGGCGAGGTGGATTTTTTGCTGGCGGACGACGCCATGACCGACCCGCGTTTCCACTTCGAGGGCGCGTTTAAGCGGCCGATCGTCGAACAGTCGCTGAGGAGCCGTTTGCATGTGCCGATGAAGGTGCAGGGCACGATCATCGCGGCGCTCTCCTGTTCGTCTCACAGGGCGGGCGTCTATGCGATGGAGGATATCGAACGCGCCCGCATCATCGCCGACCTGCTGACGCCCTATTTCTTTGCGCTGCAGGCGGCCGAACAGGCGCAACGCTCGGCCATTGTCGAGGCGGAGGCCCGCGCCCGCGAGGAGGGTTTGCGGCAAGGTGCGCTGAAGCTTACCGAAGCCCTGGAGCAGGAACGCCAGCGCATCGGCATGGATCTGCACGACCAGACGCTCGCCGACCTGACGCGGCTCGCCCGCCGGATCGATCGGCTGTCGCGCAACGGCGAGGTGGCGCCCGAGACGCTGGAGCCGATCTCCCGTTCCCTGCAGCATTGCATGCAGGATCTGCGGCAGATCATCGAGCAGGCAAAACCCTCCGTGCTCCAGCTCTTCGGCCTTGCCCAGGCGATCGAACATCATCTGGACCGATCGACCCGCGACAGCGGATCGGGCATCGAATGGGGCCTTGTCGACGAGACGCACGGCGCACTGGAGCGACTGGAACCGACCGTCAGCGTCGCGCTGTTTCGGATCGCCCAGGAAGCGATCAACAATGCGGTGCGTCATGCCGCGCCCCTGGCCGTCACGGTGCGGCTTGAGGCCGACGAGGAGCGGCTGTCGATCGAAATCTCCGACGATGGGACCGGGCTCACCAAGGCGCGGGGACGGATCGGCGGCGGCATCGACAATATGAAGACCCGTGCGCGGCTGATTTCGGCGCGGTTCACGACCGGCCCCGGCCACAACAATCGCGGGACTGTGGTGCGCGTCGTGCTACCACTCGTACCAAACGACCCGCCGAGCGGGCCAAACTGAGGAGAAGGGCGCAATGAAGGTTCTGATCGTCGAGGACGACCCGCTGCACCGGTCCTATCTGCACGAGGCGGTCAACGCGGCTCTGCCGGAATGCGATACGGTGATCGAGGCGGAGAACGGAACCGTCGGCGAAAAGCTCGCTCGCGACCACAAGTCGGCGCATATCGTCATGGACCTGCAGATGGCGAACCGCAACGGCATCGAGGCGGCGCGCACCATCTGGAAGGAGCGGCCGGAGACCCGCATCCTGTTCTGGTCGAATTACTCGGACGAGGCTTATGTGCGCGGCGTCTCCCGCATCGTGCCGGATGGCGCCGCCTATGGTTATGTGCTGAAGTCCGCCTCCGACGAGCGGCTGAAGCTTGCGCTACGCTCGATCTTCATCGAGAGCCAGTGCGTCATCGACCGCGAGGTGCGGGGCCTGCAGCAGAAGAGCCTCGGCCAGACGAACGGCTTTACCGATTCCGAATACGAGATCCTCGTCGATATCGCGCTCGGCCTCACCGACCGGGCCATCGCCAAACGTCGGGGCCTGTCGCTGCGCAGCGTGCAGAACCGCCTGCAGCAGCTTTACGACAAGCTCGACGTCTACCAGAGCGCCGGCGACGACCACGAAGACGGCCGCTTCAATCTGCGCGCCCGCGCCGTTACCGTCGCTTTCCTGCGCAAACTCCTGAACTACAGCGCTCTGGAGCGGGCTGAGGCAGAGCTGCAGGAATGGCTTGAGGGAAAGTAGTTCCGGACTTGCGCGGAATGAACGGGGATCAGAGACTTGGTGCGGCCCAGCCGTTCACGGCGCATGAGCCAGCGCGATCGCATCGGCGGCTTCCTCGCAGCGATGGCTGAGCGTGCTGGTCGCCACTCGAATATGACTGCTTGGCAGGACGGAGAATTTGTTGCCCGGGTTGACGGCGATATTGCGTGCGGCGAGCGTCACCATCGCGAATGGTTCGGAGGCGACGGGCACCCAGAGGCACAGGCCCTGGCCTGCCGGTATCGGTATGCCCCGTTCGCCGAGCGCATCGGAAAGAGCGTCCCGCCTCTGCTGATAGATCTCGCGCGCCTCGCCGATAAGCTGCCAGGTTGCCGGATCGCGCAATAGCCAGGCGGCGGCACCTTGCAGGATACGGCTGGTCCAGCCGGCGCTGAAGGAACGGTAAGACTGGATCTGATCGACGATCGGCGCGGAACTCGACAGGACGGCGAGACGCAGATCCGGTCCGAGGCTTTTCGAGAGTGACAGGATATGGATCGTCCGCTCCGCAAATCGGTCGCCCAGCGACTGCGGAGGTGCCGCCGACACGTCGCCGACGCCGTCATCCTCGATGATAAGCGTATCGCTGTCTTCCAGCACATCGCCGAGTTGATCGAGGCGGGATGAACTGACCGTAACGCCGGTCACGGAATGCAGCCGCGGCTGGAACAGGAAAGCCGCCGGACGTTGCCCCAATGCCTCGCGCAGCGAATCCGGCAGGGGGCCTTCGCCGTCACAGGCGACAGGGATGATTTTGACGCCAAGATCTTCCAGAATATCGAGCAGCCGCATCGCGGTCGGATGTTCGATCGCGACCGACGAGCCCGAGGAGACCAGCGCATGCAATATCGTATAGACGGCGTTGTAACCGCCATTGGTGGCCAGAAAGGCTTCCGCCTGATAGGGCCATCGCTCTGAAACGGCGTCCTTCAACTCAGGGACGATCCTGCTGCGCTCATAGCTGTTGAGGTCATCGACGGACGCGCCATAGGCCATTGCTTCGGCGAGGCGCGGAAGAAGTGCTGCATCCGGCCCGGCTAAGGTGAGGTCGAGCACACCTGCCGCATAATTTCCCGAGCTGGCGAGACGTTCCGGCTTGGCGACAAAGCGGTCGCCGCTGACCCAGGTGCCGTTGCGCCCCCGGCCGCTGATGATCTTCTGCCGCCGCAATTCGCTCCAGGCCTCGGAGATCGTTGCCGGACTGACATGCAATTCGTAAGCGATATCGCGGATCGCCGGCAGGCGTGTCCCAATGGGCAGGACACCGGCACGGATCAGCGCGCTGGTTTCGAGAGCGATCCCCCGGATGCTGCGGTCGGCTATTTTTTCGGCAAACCAGGAGGCTTCGACCGAGTCGCCCATTTTTCTCTCACTTTAAATGTTCAATAACGTAATAACATTTGTACTCTATAATTTGAACATTTAATTTGCCCCTCGTCGAGCAATTTTGTGAGTTTTTGCATGCCTGTGACGCTTCGCATCGCCCTCCGGGACTGGGATTACATGACGCCGCTTGTACTCGGTGATGTCAGTTCTTCCCGTCTCGATATCAAAGTCGATCGTGTAGGTACGCTGGTCTCCAGCCTCGCCGATGACGCGGCGCATGACGCCGCGGAAATGTCCTTCAGCCGCTATTCGCAGATGCGTCATGACGGCGATGATCGGGTCATTGGCATGCCGAACTTCATCATGCGTGGCTTCCGCCATCGCTGCATCATCACCGCCAAGGCCAGTCCGATCCGCAAGCTGTCCGATTTGGCCGGAAAGAATATCGGCGTGACCGGCTGGCGTGATTCCGGAAATACCTGGACCCGTGCTGCGTTGCGCCGGGAAGGCGTCGGCGTCGAGGATGCGATGTGGTATGCCGGGCGCCTGACGGAGGCTCATCCGATCGTCGACCGTCTCGATGGTTTTGGACGGCCCGGCCGCATCGAGGCTGCTCCCGGCGAGCGCCCGATGGTCGATCTTTTGCTGGATGGCGGGCTCGATGCCGTGTTCACGCCTTTCATGCCGAAAGGTTTCTTTGATCAGGAATCGCCGCTCCGCCAGGTGCTGGATGATTTCCGCGCCGCTGAAGTCACTTACTTCCACGAAGTCGGCTACATCCCGGGCATGCATCTGATCGGCTTCAAGGCTGATATCGTCCAGGAGCATCCCTGGATCATGGATGAACTCAGCGAGCTGATCGACGAGTCCCAGCGTCTGTGGCTGGAAAAGCGTGAGAAATACGCAGACACCACGCCCTGGATGATCGACGAATTGCGCCGCTGCGCGGCCGACCTGCCGCCGACCTGGAGGGCCAGCGGGCTTGCCGAGAACGAGGCAATGATCGCCGACTTTGCCGAAGAACTTTACGAACAGAAAGTCATGCCGCGCCTTCTGACGCCCGCCGATCTGTTTCCGTGGCACGCCAAGGCGCGATGAACAAGGCCTGGGGAAACTCTTCGCAGGCCTCATCGTTGAACCACCATTTTCGCAAACCAAAAAAAGGGGAATGACATGCATTCGAAACTGATCGCTTCCGCCGCCCTGCTGGGTCTGATGATGACGACTTCGGTCTTCGCTGAGGAAACGGCCGTGCCAAAACAGACCGTCAACGATGCTCTTCACGCCCGCCTGCCGGAGAAGATCCGCACCGACGGCAAGATGATCTCCGTCAACAACGGTTCCTTTCCTCCCTATGAGATCGTCACCGGCACGAAATTGACCGGCGCCAGCGCCGATCTGACCGATGCGATCGGCCAGATGCTCGGCGTTACGATCGAGCACGAAACCGTCAGCGGACTGACCGCATTGCTCGCCGGCATCAATTCCGGCCGATACCAGTTCGCCTTCGGCCCGATCGGTGACTTCAAAACCCGTGAAGAGGCCAATGACTTCGTCGACTGGGTTCAAGAATACGTGGTCTTCTCCGTTCAGAAGGGCAATCCGAAGGCCATCGGTTCGCTCGACAGCGCCTGCGGCAATCGCATTGCTGTCATGGCCGGCGGCTCCGCCGAAAAGGTGATCCAGGCCCAGGTCGAAAAGTGCAAGACGGACGGCAAGCCTGCACTCGAAGTGCAGTCCTATACCGACCAGCCGAGCTCGATCCTGGCGGTCCGCTCCAAACGCGCCGACGCCTTTTTCTCCTCGCAGGCGCCGCTGACCTATTTCGTGTCTCAGGCAAACGGCCAGCTGGAACTGAGCGGCGTCGGCCAGAAGAATGGCTTCGACGACCTCTATCAGGGCGCCGTTGTGCCGAAGGGCTCGCCGCTCGGCCCCGTTCTGCTCGACTCGATCAAGGCGTTGATGGATAACGGCGCCTATGCCGCCATCATGAAGAAGTGGGGTCTTGAGAACAACATGATCAAGCAGCCCGGTCTCAATCTTGGTGGAGCTCTGCCGAAATGAGCAATGACCGCACGACTGCCGTATCGCCGTCTGGCGATGCGGACTTCCGGGATGTTGCTCATGCCCACAAGCCCTTTCAAACGGGCCGGCTCCTCTTGTGGGTGGTCGTGCTCCTGATTGCCGCGAACTTCCTGTGGATCGTCGCCCATAACGAGAATTTCGGCTGGCCTGTTGTCGCGGCCTATTTCTTCGATCCGACTGTCATCAGTGGTCTTTACGTCAGCCTAGGCCTGACAGTGGTCGCGATGGCCATCGGCATCGTGCTCGGCCTCGGACTGGCGATCGCCCGGCTGTCGAATGACCGGCTCGCTCGGTCGCTGGCATCGCTGTTCATCTGGTTCTTTCGCGGCACGCCGCTCCTGGTGCAACTGATCTTCTGGTACAATCTCTCGACCCTCTTTCCCGAACTTTCAATCGCCATTCCGTTTGGTCCGACGCTCGCCAGCTGGGAGACCAATTCGGTCATCACGCCGATGACGGCGGCGATCGTCGGCCTGGCCTTGAACGAAGCGGCCTACATGGCCGAGATCATTCGTGGCGGCCTACTCTCGGTCGATCGTGGCCAGTTCGAGACGGCGGAAGCCTTCGGCATGACCAAGGCGAGAGCGCTGTGGCGGATTATCATTCCTCAGGCGATGCGCTCGATCGTGCCGCCGACGGGCAACCAGCTGATCAGCATGATCAAGGCGACGTCGCTCGTCAGCGTCATCGCCATGGCCGATCTGCTCTATTCCGTCCAGTCGATCTACAATCGCACCTTCGAGATCGTGCCGATGCTGCTGGTCGCCGTCCTCTGGTACTTGCTTATCACTTCCATCCTCAATCTCGGCCAGAGCTATATCGAGGCCTACTACGGCCGCAGCGAACGGCGCAACAATACCGCCGCCGCCAAATCCGAGACCCTTGCCGAGGAGGCAAGCCATTGACCGGTGCCGAAATTGCAAAGCCTCTCGTCAGAGCCCGCAACGTCCACAAGTCCTTCGACCAGCTCGAAGTGTTGAAAGGGATCGACCTCGACGTCATGCCGGGTGAAGTCGTCGTCGTGCTTGGCCCGTCCGGCTCGGGGAAATCGACCTTCCTGCGCTGCATCAACCATCTCGAAGCCATCAACAAGGGGTTCATCGAAGTCGATGGCGAGCAGATCGGCTATCGCCTTCGCAAGGACCGGCTGGAAAAGCTGTCGAGCAACGGGATCGCCAGCCAGCGGCGCAAGATCGGCATGGTGTTCCAGCAGTTCAATCTCTATCCGCATATGACGGTGCTGCAGAACATCGTCGAAGCGCCGATCGGCGTGCACGGCGAAAGCCGCAAGGCCGCGACCGAGAACGCCATGCGGCTTTTGGAGCGGGTCGGCCTGTCGGAAAAGGCGGGTAGCTATCCCCGCCAGCTCTCCGGCGGCCAGCAGCAGCGCGTCGCCATCGCCCGCGCCCTGGCGATCAAGCCGAAGCTGATGCTGTTCGATGAGCCCACCTCGGCGCTCGACCCGGAACTGGTGGGCGAAGTTCTCTCCACCATGCGCGATCTCGCCAAACAGGGCCTGACCATGATCGTCGTGACCCACGAGATCGGTTTCGCCCGTGAGGCAGCCGATCGGGTGGTGTTCATGGACGGCGGCAATGTCGTCGAGATGGGCAAGCCCGAGGATGTCATCGGCAATCCGCAACATCCCCGGACCCAGGCTTTTCTGGCCCGCTTTCTCTGAACTGATGTCAGCTCGCTGCTTCGGCCCCCGGGGCCGGAGCATGGTTCTCGATCAATACTGGATGTTTTCATGCCCACGCTCGACAATGCCTATGCCCGCCTTTCCGATTTCGAAGCCATGGAGGCGGAGCTGAAGGCGACCCGCCGGTACCTGCACGCCCATCCGGAACTCTCCTTCGAAGAAGCGGAAACAGCGCGGTATGTCGCGGAAAAGCTGGAAGGCTGGGGTTATGACGTGACCCGCAATGTCGGCGGTCACGGCGTTGTCGCCCGCCTCAGCGCAGGTAAGGGCAGCAAGGGCATCGCCATCCGCGCCGATATGGATGCGCTGCCGATCGTCGAGGCAACCGGACTTGCCTATGCCAGCGGCACCCCCGGCAAGATGCATGCCTGCGGCCATGACGGCCATACGACCGTGCTGCTCGGCGCAGCCGAATATCTCGCCCGCACCCGCCGCTTCAGCGGCACGGTGACGCTGATCTTCCAACCGGCGGAAGAGGCGGGCAAGAATAGCGGCGCCCAGGCGATGATCGCCGACGGCCTGTTCGAGCGGTTTCCATTCGACGCCATCTTTGGCCTCCACAACCACCCCGGCGCTCCCGAAGGCACCATCCTGCTGCGATCCGGCCCGATGATGGCGGCGTCGGATACAGTCGAGATTACCATCAAGGGCAAAGGCGGCCATGCGTCGCGGCCGCACCTGACCATCGATCCCGTGGTCGTGGCGTGCAACCTCGTCGTCTCGCTGCAGACTATCATCTCGCGCAACCTCGACCCGACCCAGACGGCGGTCATCACCGTCGGCACGATCCATGCCGGCGATGCCGTCAATGTCATTCCTGAGTATGCCAAGCTCGCATTGAGCGTGCGCTCCTTCGAGCCTGGCATTCGCGACCTCCTGCAAGAACGCATCACCAAGCTCGCCCGCGCTGTGGCGGACGGTCATGGTGCTTCGATCGAGATCGACTACGATCGCGGCAATCCCGTCGTCGTCAACTCGCCTGCCGAGACGGATTTCGCCCGGATCGTCGCGGCGGAACTGGTCGGCGAAGACAAGGTCGCGACCTGCCCGCTCATTCCCGGCAGCGAGGATTTCTCGCACTTTCTCGAGCACAAGCCGGGCAGCTTCCTGCGTCTCGGCAACGGCATGAATTCCGCCATCCTGCATAGCCCCACATATGATTTCGCCGATGCCAGCCTGACGGTTGGCGCAGCCATGTGGGCAAGGCTCGCGGAACGCTACCTCCAGGATGACGCGTGAAGTCCCGGTCGCCAGCTTGACCGCGTCGCATTTGGAGCTTGCACTTTCTGTAGCGCAAAAGGATTTTGTAGCGAGAGCATCACTTCAACATCTCTCGCCGCAATCCAGGATGCGCAGCATGATTGCCAACTACAACGACGCCGGCCTCGACTTGTCTTACGATCTCGAATTTTACGCCCTGATGGCGGACAGCTTCGAACGAAGCGTGGGACGCAGCCTGACGCCGGAAGGCCAGGGTGCTGAATGGCTTTACGACCAGTCGCCCGCCGTTGTCCTTGCTCACAACACCGACGCCGATCCGCGCTTTATCTACGCAAACCGCGCCGCCCAGGCCCGTTTTGAATATTCATGGGACGAGTTCATCACTTTGCCATCGCGCCTTTCGGCGGAGGCACCAGATCGCGCGGAACGTGACAGGCTGTTGAATACCGTGGCGGCAAACGGCTTTATCGCCGACTACCGCGGACTTCGCATCGCCAAATCAGGGCGGCGTTTCTATATCGAGAACGCCATCGTCTGGGATCTCGTCGACAGCAGCGGACTCCGTCGCGGTCAGGCTGCGACATTCGGCTCCTGGCAAGACGTGCAGGCGGATTGAGCGCCGGCTGCGGAGACGCCGACGACGCGCCGGATATGTTTCCGCGATTTTACAAACCATGTCGTTTGCCATTTGGTTGCCAAAAAACCATGATTGCGTCACATAGATCGCACATCGACACTCGGCATTAAGAATTGGATCAACGCTGAATGCGCATAGCCTACGTTTTCTTTGGTGCATTTCTTGCAATTGCACAGTCCGCATATGCTGAAGTCGCATCACCGCCTGTTTTGGCGCCGCTAAAGCGACAGGCGCAAGCCGCTGAGTTGAGCGCACAATTTCTTTCGCGGTATAGCTACAAGCCCGTGCCACTCGACGACGCCTTGTCGGCCAGGATCATGGATCAGTTCATCAAGTCACTTGATCCGGACCGCATGCTCTTCCTGCAAGCGGACATCGACAAGTTCATGTCTGACCGCAGCGAGATCGATGATGCGATAGAACGGAAGGACTTGAAGATCCCGTTTGCGATTTTCAACGCCTATGAACAGCGCGTTGTCGACCGCATGAGCTATGCGCGCAGCCTGCTGAAGCAGAGCTTCGATTTCAGTGCGCAGGAAAATTATTCGGTGCTGCGCGATAAAGCGCCGTGGTCGCAGTCTGAAGCCGAGAGCAATGAGCTTTGGCGCAAGCGCGTCAAGAGCGACTGGTTGCGGTTGAAACTCGGCGGCAAAAACGACGCGGCGATTCGCGAAACGCTCGACAAACGCTATGAAAACATACTCGAGCGCGCTTACAAGTTTAAAAGCGACGACGTTTTCCAGTCGTTCATGGATGCCTATTCAACGTCGATCGATCCGCACACGGACTATTTCGGCGCGGCCGCTTCAGCCGACTTCAATGTCTCGATGAAGCTTTCGCTGTTTGGTATCGGTGCTGTACTTCAGGAACGCGACGACTACACGACGATCCGTGAACTCGTGCCTGGCGGGCCGGCGCAGCTGTCCGGCAAGCTCGCGGTCGGAGACCGCATCACCGGCGTTGGTCAAGGCAAGGATGGGGCGATCAAAGAAGTGGTGGGTACGCGCCTTGATGAAGTCGTGCAGATGATACGCGGGAAAAAGGACTCCGTCGTGCGGCTGGACATCCTGCCGGCAGATGCCGGAGCAGATGGCACGCATCGCGTCATCAGCCTGGTGCGCGATAAAATCAGTCTCGACAAGCAGGCTGCCAGGAAGACTGTGCTGTCCGTGAAGGCGGGCGACGCCACGCGTAAAATCGGGATCATCACGCTGCCGGTATTCTATGAGGATTTTGAAGCCAAGCGCAAAGGAGACCAGGATTACAAAAGCGCAAGCCGCGATGTCGCCAAGCTTCTCGACGAACTGAAGGAAGAAAAGGTCGACAGCGTTCTTATTGACCTGCGCAACAATGGCGGCGGTTCATTGGACGAGGCGATTGATTTGACCGGTCTCTTCATCGGCAATGGACCGGTCGTTCAGCAACGTGGCAGCGACGGCAAGATCGAGGTCAAAAGTGCTGAGCTTGCAGCGCCTGTCTGGGCAGGCCCGATGGGTGTCCTGATCAATCGCGGCTCGGCGTCGGCTTCGGAAATTTTTGCCGCGGCAATCCAGGATTACGGTCGAGGCGTGATCGTCGGCGAACCCAGTTTCGGGAAGGGCACCGTTCAGACCGTCGTCGATCTTGACCAGATCGTCCGCAACAGCAAACCCGAGTTCGGAGAGCTGAAAGTGACGATTGCCCAGTTTTTCCGGGTCAACGGCGGTACGACGCAGCTGCGCGGCGTGACGCCTGATATCAGCTTACCGGGACTTTCCGATCCGACGAGCTTCGGCGAGACCAGCTATGACAATGCGCTGCCGTGGGCGCAGATCAAGCCCGCGAACTACACGCCCTCCGACACTGTCTCGACGTTGCTGCCGACATTGCAAAGCCGCCATGATGCGCGGGTTGGAAGCGATCCGGATTTCCAGCGCTTGTTAAAAGACATTGCCGACCTCAAGGCACAGCGCGAGAAAGGGGTTATCTCCCTCAATGAAGCGGAACGTCGCAAAGAAGCGACGGCTCGCGAGAAACGGTTCAAGGATCGAGCGCAAGTAAGCGATGGCGAGGATCCGGGTGGAGATGATGGTCTGGAGGCCGGCGAGCGCAGCCTGAGCGCTGATATTGCCATCGAGAATGCCCGCAAGAACGCAAAAGACGTCCTGCTCGACGAGGCCGCCACCATTCTTGCCGACGAGGCGGATTTGCAGCAAGGCGGGCTAAAGGCAGCCACAAAACAAACGGGAACCACAAACGGAAAATAGTCATCCCGCGGGGGTAGGTCCTGTGACAAAATAACGGGACACGACCTTGTAACGACAATATCGTCGTTTGTCCGGACGCAAGTATGCGCCTGAAGCCTGCGACGCGCAATTGATCGATCGCACCGTCGAGCCGCTTGGTAAGAAAGCGCGAAAGCCATCCACTGGGGTTGCTGCTTGACGCTCCACGCACACGACTTCACACTCGCAGTGTCGAAGGTGAGTCGGACAGACTGTACCGTTTTTTCGCATCCGTTGCTCATCTCAGAGGGAGTTGTCAGCAGGGCCGATTGGTCCACGCGCCGACCGATACCGGCTGGTCGCAAATAGGATCGAGATTGATTGAGCTCGAACTCGCAGCCGCTCCTATTTGCTTGTGAGGTCGCGCCGTGGATAAAGTGCCATCAGCAGTCGATCCTCCTCGCGAAAGTCCGCGTTGGCACCGGAATTTCCCATTGCCGAGGAACCGCTGGTCCCTGCTTTGGCCAGGGCTTTTGATATCCATTTTGCTTCTTGCAGGCACCGTCGTTTCTTACCGTGAAATCCACCGCCTCGAAGATCCGGTCGGCCCCATTGAAAATCGAGCTCTCAATAAGGCTGCCCGATCATCTCGCATCGCCGCCCGCCCTGACCCGGCGGCTCCTTCTCCCCTCCCGCCGGCGTTGATACCGCTGCAGCTGATCGAGGTCCCGAAGCTGGAGTTGGCAAGTCAGTTTCTGCGGATGTGGCGCGTCTCGGGGTCGAACTTTTGCCGTGCTCTTCGAGAGGCCGGCATCGATATGAGCGAATGGAAAGCCGCATCGATGCGCAATCGCAGCTATGAATGTTATTTCCAGCGCATCTACGAACGGGACGAGGTGCGTCCACTCAGCTCGACCTTCCTTAAGGTTCGTGGAGATGAAATGGGCGATATTCTTGAGATCCGCGCCAAGATCATTGGGCCGACGACCGACGCCCAGGGACGTCTCTCCCCGGCCATCCTTCGCATTTTCGAGATCATTGTGAAGCAGGCGTGCTGGCGTGATTTCGAGGATACTCTTGCCTCGATCCAAAACCTTCAAAACGTTGAATACGAACGATTCGGCTCCTATCTCAGCTTCACGCGCGAAGCCGGCGGCGCAAATATCTTCAATTTTGTTCTTGGTCTTAAGGCGACTTCAAATTCGCAGGTGAAGACCAAGTCGTATTTTTCAACTGAGCGCTGGCTCCAAATGCCCGTCGTGCTCCAGCGAGCCTCATCCTCAGGGAGCGCTCGCGAACGTCCATATCAGCCAGCGCTCAATGACGGCGCAAGCACCCGTCACGATCCGAGATCAAGCTGGAACTGCGGCTGAAGCCGCCGAATGCATGGACAGGCCCGGAAAAGAACATATCTTCCAGGGGACCTTCCTTTCTGAAAGTCTCAAACCAAACAGCACGGGCACACATCCATGACCAAAGGCTCCGATCTTCTAGTGGCAGCGCTTGAGAACGAAGGTGTCGACCGAATTTTCGGCATCCCAGGCGAAGAGAACCTCGACGTCGTCGAATCCATCCGAAAGTCGTCGATTGAGCTCGTCCTCACCCGGCATGAACAGGCGGCGGCGTTCATGGCCGCGACCTATGGCCGCTTGACTGGAAAGCCCGGCGTCTGCCTGACGACGCTCGGGCCGGGTGCCCTCAACCTCTCGACGGGTGCCGCATATGCCTTGCTCGGTGCGATGCCGATGGTGATGATCACCGGTCAGAAGGGGATCCTCTCATCCCGCCAGGCACGTTTCCAGGTGGTCGACGTCGTCGCGTCGATGAAGCCGCTGACCAAGCTCGCGAGGCAGATCGTGTCGCCGCAGATGATCCCGACGACGGTCAGGGAGGCGTTCCGCATCGCCCAGGAGGAAAGACCAGGGCCGGTGCATCTGGAGCTTCCGGAAGATATCGCGGCCGAAGAGTGCCCGGAGGTGGCGCTGATTGCGCCGCATCAGCTCGAACTGCCGACGGCAAGCGACGCGGCGCTTAACCGTGCAGCCGCCCTCATCGCCGCGGCCAAACGTCCGCTTCTGATGTTCGGGGCCGCCGCCTCCCGTCCTCGCTCCACCTCCGACATCGCCCAATTCGTGATCCGCACGCGCATCCCGTTCTTCACGACCCAGATGGGGAAGGGAACGGTTCCAGGTGGAACCGAACTTTACATGGGCACCGCCGCGCTGTCGGAGCGGGATTATGTCCATGAGGCCATCGAACAGGCCGACCTCATCATCACGATCGGCCATGATACCATCGAGAAACCGCCGTTCATCATGGGCAAGGCCGGCCCGAAGGTCGTCCATATCGGATATCAGCCGGCGACTGTCGAGCAGGTCTATTTCCCGCAATCCGAGGTCATCGGCGACATCGGCCCTTCGCTGAAGGCGCTGGCCGATCGCCTCGAGGGCAAGCTGCCAAACGCGCAGGCGCTTCTCCATCTCCGGGAGCGCATTCTCGAGCGCATCGCCGCGCGGGCGACAGAGGATCGCTTCACGCCTCAGCGACTGGTCCACGATATAAGAGAAGTGATGCCGCATGACGGCATCCTGGCGCTCGACAACGGCATGTACAAGATCTGGTTCGCGCGGAACTACCGGACGCGGATGGCGAACACGCTGCTGCTCGACAACGCTCTTGCAACGATGGGAGCCGGACTGCCGTCGGCCATGGTTGCCTCGATGCTCTATCCGGAGCGGCGTGTCATGGCGATCTGCGGCGACGGCGGCTTCATGATGAACTCCCAGGAACTCGAGACGGCCGTCCGGCTGAAACTCAACCTCGTCGTTCTTGTCATCGAGGACAATGCTTACGGCATGATCCGCTGGAAGCAGGCGGTGGACGAATTCCCGGATTTCGGGATGACCTTCGGCAATCCCGACTTCGTCAAATATGCCGAATCCTACGGCGCCAGGGGAACCAGGGTCAATGATATCGGCCAGTTCAAAAAGGTTCTCGAAGGCGCGTTCTCCGGAGGTGGCGTCCATCTTGTAAATGTTCCGGTCGACTACTCGGAAAATGAACGCGTGCTGGTGAAGGAGCTTCGTGAACGGCTCCCCGCGATATTGGAGGCCTGAGATGCCGCTTACCATGAAGGTCTATCAGGCGTTCGACCGCGAGCCGATTGCAGACCTGCCGGCAGACGACGCGGCGGCGCTCGAGCGTAAGCTTCAGGTCGCCGCAAAGGCCTTTGCCGATCGCGACGGCTGGCTGCCCGCGCATCAGCGGATGGCAATCCTCAGGAAGGCGTCGGCGCTTCTGCAGGAGAACCGCGATCGCTTTGCGATGATGATCGCCCGCGAAGGCGGCAAACCGCTGACCGACGCAATCATCGAGGTGACGCGCGGGATCGACGGCCTCGTCAACGCGGCAGACGAATTGCGCAATTTCGGCGGCAAGGAAATCCCCATGGGGCTGACTGCGGCCAGCGCGAACCGATGGGCTTTCACCACCAAGGAGCCGATCGGCGTCGTGGCGGCGATATCGGCCTTCAACCATCCGCTCAATCTCATCATCCATCAGATCGCGCCGGCGATAGCGGTCGGTTGCCCTGTGATCGTGAAGCCGGCGGCAACGACGCCAATTTCCTGCATCGAGATCGTCAAGCTATTCTGGGAGGCCGGTCTCGATGAACGCTGGTGCCAGACCCTCATCACTGAGGACAACGCGGTTGCCGAAGCCTTCGCAACCGATCGTCGCGTGGCGTTTTTGAGCTTCATCGGCTCTGCAAAGGTCGGCTGGTACCTCAAGAGCAAGCTGCCGCCGGGCACCCGATGCGCGCTGGAGCATGGCGGAGCGGCACCCGTGATCGTCGATCGCAGCGCCAATGTCGATGCGATCGTCGGGACCATCGTCAAGGGCGGCTATTATCACGCCGGACAGGTCTGCGTGTCGGCCCAGCGCCTCTTCGTGCATGAAGATATTCTGGCTTCCTTCACCAAGGCTCTCGCCGCCAAGGTTGCAGCCCTGCATGTCGGGGATCCAACACTTGCGCAAACCGAGGTAGGGCCGCTCATCCTGCCACGCGAGGCAGACCGCGTCACGACTTGGATCAAGGAGGCGACGGACGCCGGAGCCAGACAGATCGGCGGTGGGCGGATGTCCGAGACGACACTTCTGCCTTCGGTTCTGTTGAACCCGCCTGCCGACGCCAAAGTATCCATGCTCGAGGTCTTCGGACCACTGACCTGCGTCTACGGCTACCGCGAGCTTGACGAAGCAATCCGCATCGCCAACTCGCTGCCTTATGCCTTCCAGGCAAGCGTCTTTTCCGCCGATATCGCGGTTGCTCTCAGGGCGGCGAAACGTCTGGATGCATCGGCCGTACTCGTCAACGACCACACGGCGTTTCGCACCGACTGGATGCCTTTCGCCGGACGCAGACAGTCCGGATACGGGGTCGGCGGCATTCCCTGGACGATGGAAGAGATGGCCGACGACAAGATGGTCGTGTTCAACCAGGTGACTTAGGGCCGAGGCGTCGATCAGCTGTTCGATCGCCATTGGCGGCCAACACCCTTGGATAATAGATGATGCCTTCGCCGACGTGGTCGGTCACCGCGTCTGCATAATTCCTGTACGGCGACGGGATGGGTGTCGTGCACCGCTCAAAATTAGACAAACATTGGATAACCGCTTGCTCGGCCAGGATGGACTTGCCTCGCCCATAGCCTGGAGGCATGGTCTGCCTCGGAACAACGGAATCATAAAACTGCGGACGAGAGGTCTTTGGCCATGCTCGAAAGCTCGCAGCGCATCGCAAACATGGCTGATTAATGTTTTCCTTCCTGCACAGTTCGGACCTGCATATTGGCAAGCGATTTGGCAATCTTCCGGAGGATTTGAGAGGGCGCCTGCGTGAGGCGCGGCATGGCGTCATCGCCAGGCTTGCCGGTGCAGCACGAGAGCAGGGCGCTGGTGTCATCCTGCTCGCCGGCGACACCTTCGATACCGAGACGCCGACGCCTGCCGTGCTTCGGCAAGCGCTTGGCGAGATGGCCCGGAATACACCACTGCGCTGGGTTCTGCTTCCGGGCAACCACGATTCGCTGCTGGCGGATCAGCTCTGGAGCGCGGCGCGCGGCGTGGTGCCCGACAATGTCATTCTGGCGACGGAAGCGGCGCCCCTTCCGCTTGGACCTGATGTCATCCTGCTGCCGGCGCCTTGCACGACCAGGAGGCCGGGCCGCGACCTGACCGAATGGATGACGGGTGCCGCCACGCCGGACGGCGCTATCCGCATCGGCCTCGCCCATGGCCCTATCCAGGAATTTTCCGAGGACGCCACGGCCACCAACGTGATTGCGCCGAACCGCGCGGCGCTGGCCGGCCTAGACTACATGGCGCTCGGCGATTGGCACGGATCGGTGGCGGTGGACGCCAGGACGTATTATAGCGGCGCTCCCGAGCCGGACCGTTTCAAGCATGACCGGCCAGGACAGGCGATGGTCGTTTCGATTGCCGGGCAGGGGGCGATGCCGACAACGACGGCGGTGACGACCGCCAGCTTTTCCTGGCAGACATTGCACCTTCCATTACTGGCATCGGAAGACGGTGTTGAAGCGCTGAAGGCCGCGTTGCCGGAACCGTTCGCCCGGCGACAAACCTTGTTGCGCGTCGCGCTGTCCGGCCGTGCCCGGTTGAACGGGCGGACGGCTATGATCAGCCTGCTGGAGCAGGTCGCGCCGGAATTTGCGCATCTGGAGATCGATTCCGACCTTCTTGGGACCGACTGCGAGAGCGATGATCTCGAGACCATCGACCGAGCCGGTGCGCTTCGCGATGCTGCGGAATTGCTGCTTGCCGAAAGCCTCGACGAGGCCCGTTCCGGCGACGACAGGAACGTGGCGCGCCAAGCGTTGATCCGCCTGTTTTCCTATTGCGAGGCGATCGATCGATGAAACTGACCGCCCTTCGCCTCCACAATGTCAAACGCTTCGCCGGCCGCGGCATATCAGTCGAAGGAATCACCGACGGCGTCAATGTGCTGAGCGCCGCCAACGAACATGGCAAATCAACCTGTTTCGAGGCGCTGCATGCCCTGTTCTTCCAGCCGCACAGCGGCAATCCAAAGAGCGTGCAGATGCTGCGCCCCTATAGCGGCGGCAATCCGATCGTCGAGGCCGATATCACGATCGAAGCCGGCCGCTACCGCCTGACCAAGCAGTTCCATAGCGGACGGCGCGCCAGCGTCACCGATCTCGGCAGCGGCCGGATCGTCGCCCAGGCCGACGAAGCCGAGGCTTTCATCGGCGATCTCATTTCCGGCGGAACCTCCGGCCCGGCAGGCCTGCTCTGGGTGCGCCAGGGCGTCACCGGCATCGAAAATCGCAGCAAGAGCGAGGAAGAGAACGACAAGCGGGTGCGCGAAAGCCTGCTGTCTTCGGTGCAGGGAGAGGTGGAGGCGCTGACGGGCGGACGCCGCATGTCGGCGGTGCTCGAAGCCTGCGAGGACGAACTCAATCGCCTGGTTACAGCAACGCTCCGACCGAAGGCAGGAGGCCGCTTTGCCGCCGCGCTCGATGAGCGTGACCGGTTGCAGGAGGAGGAGGCGCGGCTCGCCAAGGAGGTGGAGATGCTGCACGGCGCACTCGACCGCCGCCGCTCAGTGCAGGCGAGACTCGGCGAACTGGAAAACCCTGATGAGGAGGCGGGCCGAAAGACGGCGATTGCCAATGCCGAGTCGGTGCTCGAAGCCGCTAAACTGCATGACAGGGAACTCAAAGCGCTCGATGCCGAGGCAGCCTTGGCCGCCAGCCGCCGCGATGACGCGCAGCAGGCATTCGACCGCTTCCACACGGCATTGAACCGCAGCGTCGAACTCGCGCGGCGTTTCGCCTTGGCGGAAAAGGAGCTTTCAAATGCAGCCGAGCGACGCACCGCATCGCTTGTTGAAAGCGAGGCTGCAACGGCGGAGGTGCAGGCGGCCGAAGGGGAGGAGCGGTTGAACCGTGAACTGCTTGCGCGGCTGGAGGCAGCGCTACGTTCACGCCACGCCGCCGAGCGTCTGGCCGAGGTCCGTCTGCGTCTCGAACAGGCGGAAGCCGCGCGGCAGCAGATCGAGGACGGAGAGGCGGCGCATGCATTGCTTGCCATTCCAGCCGATGCGATCGAACGGCTTGAAGCGCTGGACATCAAGATCGTCGGCTTGCGCGCAGCCGCCGAAGTCGGCCTTCCCTCACTCAGGATCGATTACCTGAAGGACGTCTCCGGATTGGTAAGCATGGACCGCCAGCCTTTGCATGGGGGCGAGGATAAGAGCTTTGCCGGGATGGCGAGGCTCGACATAGCAGGCGTCGGCACCCTGACCATCCATTCCAGCCGGCAGGTCGATCACAATGGGGCGCTGGAGACCGCGGAAGCCACGCGCCAAACATTGCTTGCCAAGCTCGGTGTCGACAGTCTGCGGACGGCGCGGCAGCGCGATATTGCTGCGCGGAACAAGCAGGAGGAACTGGTGCGGGCGCGCCAGCGGCTCGCCGATCTCGCGCCGAATGGCATTGACGAGCTTCACCTCGACGCCGCACGCTTTGCCGAACTCAGCCAGGGTGCGGTCGAACTCGACGCCGACCCGGAAGAGGTGCGTGCCCGTCTCGCCGATGCGACGCGGCGCATCGAACTGGCGCGCAACCGGGCGCGGGAGGCGTCAGTGATGCGCACGGAAGCAGACGAGGCCACATTGCGCGCGCAGACCGAGCACGCCAGGCTTGGCCAGGAACGCGAGGCCATCGAAGCGGTCATCGGCCCCGAGTCCGGCCGAACTGAATTGCAGCAGGACCTTTTTCTCAAGCTTTCCAGCGCCAAAGAGCAGGTCGATGCTGTCGAACTGCGGGCCGGGCCTTTGCGCAGGGCAGGACGAGACCTCGCAGGCGCAGAGGCTGCCCTTGCCAGGGCGCGCTCGGTCGCCGACGCCGCGGGCCGCGAAATTGCCAGGCTTCGCGAAGAGCTTGCCGATCTCGGCGGTCAGATCCGCACCCGCTCGGACAGTGCGCTGGAAGAAAACTGGTCGGAAACGCGGGATTTTCTGGCAGCGGCGCGCGAGCAGGTGAAGCGTTTCGAAACGGAGGTCGGCGTGCTCGATCGCCTGCGCAAGGTGCTGACGGCGACGCGGGCAGCGGCGCGCGACCTCTATCTCAAGCCGGTCATGAACGAACTCGCCCCGCTGCTCGGCCTGCTGTTCGACGACATCTCGATCACCTTCGACGGCGACACCTTGCTGCCGCAGATCGTGCGCCGCAACGGCCTGGACGAGGATGTCGACCGGCTGAGCGGCGGCATGCGGGAGCAGCTCTCGGTGCTGACCCGCCTTGCATTCGCCCGGCTGCTTGCCCGCGACGGCCGGCCGGCGCCTGTTATCCTCGACGATGCGCTTGTTTATTCCGACGACGACCGGATCGAGCGGATGTTCGATGCGTTGCACCGCCAATCGCGCGACCAGCAGATCCTCGTCTTCTCCTGTCGACAGCGCGCCTTCGCCAAGCTTGGCGGCAACGTGCTCACCATGCAGCCTTGGCAGCCGGATTAGAAGGTTCTACACTCAGGCGGGGACTGCTCCTCGCTCAAGCCATAGATACGCGGCAGCCGTCCAGGAAAAGCCGAGGCCACCGCAGCCTTGGCCGGTGACCGGGTCGAAATATTCGGCAAAACCCTCCGTTTCGATCGCTGTGATGGTGGATCGCCGCAACTCTTCGGCGACATCCGCGTAGCCATTGCGCTTGAGGCCGTCGATCAGTAGCCAATTGATGATCGCCCAGGCGGGACCGCGCCAGTAACGCTTCGGCTCCCAGCTCGCAATGCCAGGCTTCGTCGTCGGAAAGGCGACCTTGAGATCCTTGGACCAGACCTTCATTTCCGAAACCAGCGCTTCGGCAACCTGCCTGTCGAAGTCCAGCGAGAGGAGGGGGATGAAGCCGGCTTGCGTTGCAGCCTCGACATCTTCGCCGGAGATCAGGTCTCGCGAGACAAAGCGGGCAAGGTCCGGCCGCCATTGGGCAATCATCGCCTTGCGGCTGCGGTCGTTGAGGGCGGCGATCTCGATCGCGTCCTCCGTCCGGCCGAGGAGGCGGGCGAGGTGTTCGAGGTCTTCGCCGGCCTTGAGCAGGATGGCGGTCGTCTGGATCTCGGCGACCTTGAAGGACGCCTTTTCCCATTGTTTGGCCGGATCCCAGCCGCAGGCGGCATAGGTATCGACGAGATGAATGAAGCGGCGGTAATCCTCGTCGCGCGGACGCATGTCGGCATCGACATGGCCGGTATCCTTGCGCACCACAGGCGTATCGGTGGTGGTGGGCACGCGGGCGAGCGCGATGTCCCAGGCCGGAGAGTTGTCGCTGCCGCTTTCCCACGGATGTAGAAGCGCGACGAGCCCGGTGCCTTCGGGATCACGGGCGGAATACCACCAGCGATGCCATTTCAGCGCCGCCTCGTAGAGGGGCAGGGTGCGCTCTTCGGCGCCTTTGCCGGCAGCTTCGTGCAGCTTGCGCAGTGCGATCGCGAAGACCGGCGGCTGGGTTATGCCGGAGGTCGGGATCGTATGCTCAGTGCGCCAGACGTTCGGTCCCGGGAAATAGGTTTCGCTCGGCGCGTGGAAGACGATATGCGGGATCATCCCGTCCACCCATTGGCCTTCGACCAGCCGCTCCAGCTCGCGATAGGCGCGATCGATATCGTAGAGCGCGAAGCCCATGGCGACGAAGGCGGAATCCCAGTTCCACTGGAAAGGATAGAGCCGGTCTGTCGGCACCGTATAGCCGCCGCGATCGTTGGCGGCGAGGATACGCTTCGCCTGGTCGATATGCGTGTTCATTCTGGATGCTCCGGTATTCTTAGGCCAAAACGGCCGGAAAAGACTTGCCGCTTTCGGGTGAAAGCCAGGTGATGCGCTTCCGGTCGAGCTTCAGACCGATCGTGTCGCCGCTCTTTACGGTTTCCGAGGCCGGCAGGATGACGCGCACCGGCTGGTCGTGGATCGAGCCGGTCAGAAGCAGGTGCGAGCCCATCGGTTCGGCAACGCGTACCCTCATTTCGAGACCCTGCGGCAGCGGCGCAAGTTCGACGGCTTCGCCGCGCAGGCCCAGGATCACTTCATTGCCGGACCCCTGCGGCGCGGCAAGCTGCTCGGCGCCTGCCGCCACTTGGCTGTTCGTCACCGGCACCTTGATGAAATTCATCGGCGGGTTGCCGATGAAGCCGCCGACGAAACGTGTTGCCGGGTGGTTGTAGATCTCGACCGGATGGCCGACCTGCTCGACCACGCCGCCATGCATGACGGCAATGCGGTCGGAAAGGCCCATCGCTTCGGTCTGGTCGTGGGTGACATAGATCGTCGTGGTCCCTGCCGATTGCAGCACGGTCTTGAGTTCGGTGCGCATTTCGAGGCGGAGCAGCGCGTCGAGGTTCGAAAGCGGCTCGTCCATCAGCAGCACCTTCGGTTCGACGGCAAGGGCGCGAGCAACCGCGACGCGCTGGCGCTGGCCACCGGAAAGCTTGTTCGGGTAGCGGTCGAGATATTGCTCGATATGCAGGAGGCCGGCGGCCTTCTCGACCTGCGCCTTCACTCTGGCGTCGTCGGCCTTCTGCATCCGCAGCCCGAAAGCGACGTTCTCATAGACCGTCATGTGCGGAAAGACGGCGTAGTTCTGGAACACCATCGCAAGGCCGCGATCCTTGGGAGGCAGGCCGATCACCGACTTGTCGCCGATGCGGACATCTCCCGATGTTGCCGTCTCGAGGCCGGCGATGATGCGCAGCAGCGTGGTCTTGCCGCAGCCGGATGGACCGAGCAGCGAGACGAATTCGCCGTCGTTGATCGTCAGCGAGACCTCTTTCAGCGCCTGGAAGGCTCCGAAGCTCTTGCGGATGCGGTCGATGACAATGTTGGCCATATCTCTGGTCCCGTTACTTGGAGGAAATGCCCCAGATCGCGAAGAGGTAGCGCCTGACCGCGAAGATGAAGACAACCGAAGGAAGGATGAGCATCAGCCCCCCGGCAAAACGGTAATGCATCGGGCTTTCCGACAGCACGGTCAGCAGGTAGGCGGTCAGCGTGCGGTTGCGCACCGTCAGCACCGAGGCGGCAAAGACCTCGTTCCACGAGATGACGAAGGCAAAGACCGCGGTTGCTACGATGCCGGGAAGCGCCAAGGGTGCCACTATCTTGAAGAAGGCCTGGATGCGGGTGCAGCCGAACACCCAGGCGGCTTCCTCCAACTCCTTGGGCACGCCGAGGAAAATGCCCTGGGTGACGAGTGCCGCAAAAGGCAGCGCCAGCACCGTATGGATGAGGCCGACGCCGAGGATCGTATCGTAGAGGCCGAGCCGGATGAAAGATACCGTCAGCGGTAATGCCAGGATTGCCAGCGGAAAGGCGCGGGTCAGCAACACCAGCAGGCGGTAGCTGTCCTTGCCGCGGAAATCGTAGCGGGCGAGCGCATAACCGGCCGGCGCGCCGAGCAAGATCGAAAGCGCCACCGTGATGCCGGCTGCCCCCAGCGAATTGAGAAAGGATTGGACGACGCCTTCGGTTTTCAGAAAGAGAATGAAGGGCTCCAGCGACATGCCCGTGGGAAGACCGGTCTTCGGCCAGATGTAGACGCCCTGCCGACCACCAAGCGCGCCGAGTGCCACCAGATAGATCGGCACCAGCACCCAGGCACAGAGTGCGGCGATGCCGCTCCAGAGAAGCCAGCGGCGAGAGGAGACGAAGCCGGCGGCTTTGGGTGTGTCCGCAGCCGTGCTGATTGTATCCGTGGTCATGGCAGGCGCTCCGGGTCGACTTTCAAGGCCTTCAGATAGATGAGCGTGGCGGCAAGCGAGATGATCATGATCAACACCGCGTAGGCGGCGGCAACGCTGTAATTCTGGTTCTGGTTCTGCCAGTTATAGGCCTCGCCGACGAGGACCGGAAAATTGCGCCCGCCGAGCGCATAGACCACCGCAAAGACCTCGAAGGCGAGCACGGTGCGCAGGATCAGCGCCGATTGCAGGGCGGGACGGATCAGCGGCAGCGTGATGCGCCAGAAGCGCGTCCACGGACCCGCGCCGAAGATTTCGGCGGCTTCCTTGAACTCCTTCGGCACCTGGTTGAGACCGGCGACGATGATGACCATGACGATGGCCGTGCCGCGCCAGATTTCGGCAACCGCAATGGCGAGGAAGAGCGCGACCGGCGTCTGGTAGGAGAGCCAGCTTGCCTGCCTGCCGATGATGCCGAGGCCGAAGAGCAGCGAATTCAGATAGCCGGTATTCTGCAGGATCGACAGCCAGACGAGACCGGCGGCGAGATCGGAAATGCCGAGCGGGATCGTCCAGATCCACAGGATCGTCTCACGCCCGCGGCCGACCTTGGCGACCATCGTGCCCATGGCAAGCGCCAAGGCGATCTGCACCGGCACGACCGCGATCGTCAGCAGGAAGGTGTTCTTCACCGAACGGGTGAAATTGATGTCGGTTACCATGCGCTCGGCATTGGCGAGCGATGGCGCGCCATTATCCGACACCGCCAGCCAGATCGTCTGCACCAGCGGCACGACAAACAGCAGTGCCAGGAAGGCGACGGATGGCAGGATCAGCAGATAGGGGATCCAGGGTCGGCTATTGGTCATCGGCTCCCGCCTCGACGAGCAGAGGGTTGAAAGAGCGCCCGGGCATTTCGCCCGGACGCTTCATGGGCAGATTTATTCGACTGGGCAGGGGCCGTCGCTCTTGGCATCGGGCGCCCAGCAGGCAGCTTTCGTATCGGCCATCAGCTTGGCCATTGTCGCGCCTTGGGCCTTCAGGACGTCTGCGACGGGCTCGTTCTGCAGTACGATGCGCTGGAAACTGTCCATATAGACCTTGTTGAACTCGCCGCCTTTGTCGCCGAGGCCGACCGGGAGCAGCGAGATGACCGCGTCCTTGGAAGCCTGGGTGGCCGTGACCGCACCGGCGAGCAGGGCGACGCCGGCATCGAGATCCGGCGGCAGCTTGATGTTGAGGGTCGGGAAGAAGCCGACCTTGGAGGCAGTCAGGAGCTGCGTCTCCGGCATGGAAAGGTGCTCGATGACCTTTTCCGCGCCGGCCTTATCGGGTGCACCCTTCGGAATGGCGAGACCGGCAACGACCGGCATATAGCCGCGGCCCTTCGGACCCGCAGGCGCCGGGAAGACGACATAATCGTCAGGTGCTGCGGAAATAGCATTCTTCAGGCGGGCGATATGGTCCCAGGCGACCATGACTTCGCCGGCAGCCAACGGCTCCTGCATGAAGTCGTAGCTGGTCGAGTTCGGCGTCACATAGGCCCATAGCGCCTTCAGCTTCTCCCAGCCGGCGGCCGCATCGGCACTCTGGAAAGTACGTACGACGCCGCCGGTGAAGGACGGATAGAAATAGCCCTGGAAATAACGCGCCATCAGGCCTTTCGGGCCGGCGGGAAAGCCGATCTGCGGCTGGCCGGTTGCGTCCTGCATATTCTTGCCCCACTCGATCAACTGATCGTAGTTCAGCGCGTTCACGTCGGCGCCGGCAGGCAGGTATTGCAGCGCTTCCTTCTTGGCGGCCATCACATAGGTCGCCTGCATCCACGGGATGTACTGCTGGGTCGACTTGCCGAGCTTGCCGAGGTCGAGCAATGACTGCGGCATGCCGCTCGCTGCCAACTTCTTGGCGAGATCGTCAAGCGGCTCGAGCGTGTCCTTGTCGGCGAGCGGCGAGAGCTCGCCATGCAGTGCACCGACGAGGCTGACGGTGTGCTTGCCGGCCTGGCGCTCGGCTTCCATGCGGACAGCAAACTGCGGCGGCTCCTCGACCACGTAGTCAACCGAGCCGACGTCCTTCAGGAGTTCCTCGCGAACGACGGTCGCCTCCTCGATCGGACGAAGCTGGGTGGATACGAAAACGGTCTGGGCCAGCACCGGCGAGGCGAAGGCCAGCACCGTGGAAGCCAGAATTCCAAATGACATGATATGTTTCATCTTCTCCTCCTTCATTGTTCTTTGTTTGAGATGCACTGCTGTCTATGCCGCCTTGGCGGGACGGCGATGGCTGTCGCGATCGACGAATTCGATCGCGTGAAGCTCCTGGAGTTCTTCGGCAGGTTCGCCGGCAATGGCGCGCAGCAGAAGCGAGGCGAAGTTCGCGCCGAGGTTTTCGCCGGTCATGCGCATGGTCGAGAGCGGCGGGCTTGTGAAGGCGCCCATCGCCAGGTCGTCATGGCCGACAATGCTGATCTGATTGCCGCCATCGACCTCGCGTAGCGCCCGGAGCGCTCCGATCGCCATTTCGTCGGTGGCGCAAACGAGTGCGGTCGGACGCGAGGGTTGGCGCAGAAGTTCGAGTGCGGCGAGATAACCGCCCTGTTCCAACGGCGCGCCTTCGGCGCAGAGGTCGGTCGCAAGGCCGCATTCCTCCATCGCCGCCCGCCAGCCACGGCAGCGATCATGTGCGAAGTAATATTCCTGCGGGCCGGCGATGTGGCCGATACGGCGGTGGCCGGCAGCATGGAAGCGCAGCGTCGCGGCCCGGAAGCCGGCAAAACCGTCGCCGTCGATATAGGGATGGGGCAGCAGGCTTTCCGTGCGGCCGTTGGTGACGAACGGAATGCCGCGCGACTGCAGAAATTCGACGCGCTCGTCCTTCCGTTTGGTGCGGACGAGAAGCATGGCGTCGACGCGGCGGCCATCGACGAAGCGGCGGCAGATGTCGAGTTCGCTCTCGCCACGCGGCACCGGCGCAATCACCAGATTGAGGCCGGCAGCGGCAAGATGTTCGGCACAGCCGGACAGCATATCGAGGAAATGCGGAGGGCCGATATGGCCAGGATCGCTCGGCAGAGTGACGGCAACGAGCTCGGCGCGCTGCCTGCGGAGGCGACGGGCCGAAGCATTCGGCCGGTAGCCGACCTTGTCGGCAGCCTCACGAACCCGTTCGCGCGTGGCGGCCGACACATCGGCATAACCGTCGAGCGCACGCGACACCGTGGTGATCGACAGTCCGAGCGATTGCGCGAGTTGTTTGAGATTAGCCAAGATATTCCTCCCGAAGTGAGAAAAGATTCTCCAAAACGTTTTGGGAGTCAAGCCAAAACGTTTTGGATGTCGTGCCGACGTCGTGCCTATGACCTTCCAACACCAGCAGAGAGCTCGCAGAGATATGCGAAGAGGCAGGCTATTTTCAGCGCAGCCTGGGCGGGACCACTATCTTGTGGATCTGGATACGCTCGGGAAGTTCGCAAAGTAGTTCTGCGTCTCGCTCCAGATGATGAACCTGCCGTGGATCGCCTTTTGTAAACGCGGTCATCGATTCCATATCGGCCCAGTACGAAATTGTCGTGAACCACGTCTCTTCCTCACGGTCTTCGCGCAACAGTTGAACGTCGAGTGCTGTCTTTAGCAGTGGAGGAATTCCCTCCGCGCGGTTGTAGGCTTCATACTCATCAGCGAGTTCCGGCTTCGTGCGGCCACGCCAGATACGAGCTATGGTTGGAACTTTCGTCATGTTCTGCTCCCAGTGACATCTGAATTGAGCAAGCCGACGGCGAGGAAATCCCGCACGAGCGGCAGGGCATCTGGAAAATGTGTCGTCCAAGCCCAATGGAAAGTGCCCCCGATGCGGCGGGGATAACCGAAGGCTTGCTTTGGGCAGCAAGGTGGCTTCGAATGAGCTCTCGCTCAATCGGTAAGCTTGAGTGTTGCCGTAAACTGCGTCCCTTCCAGGCGATTGTATCTCGCCTCGCCATGCAGTTGATTTACGAAGGCTTTGATCAGCCGCGTCCCCATCCCGGCGCTGTCCGATCGGCCATCGAATCCAATCCCGTCGTCAGCGACGGTAAGTTGGGATTCCTCTCCTTCGGTCACGCGCAGCATGACGCGAATGTTTCCGGATGCCCGGCCGTCGAACGCGTATTTCATGCTGTTGGCGATCAACTCGTTGAGCAGGAGGGCAAACGGCGTTGCCTTGTCGGCTGCGATCACGATGTCGTCGATTTCAAAGTCAACGGAAACGCCGCGACCATGGACGTCGACGAGCGTCCTGACGAAGGATGGAATGAATTCTCGAGCAGATATTCCGCTAAACTGGTCGAAGCCGTACATCTGCTCGTGAACTGCGGACATCGCAGAGATCCGCTCATTTAATTTTTGAACGGCCTCCGGTTCAAAACCCTGCAAGCGCAGCAGGGCCATCACCGTCTGCAGGTTGTTCTTCACGCGATGGTGTATCTCGCGCATGAGCGTTTCATTCGATCGCAACGCATCCGCAAGCTGCCTTGTGTGCAATGTGTCCACCTTGATGAGGTTCTGAATCCACAATGCAGCTGCCAATGCGCCGACAAGAGCGAAAGCGACCAGCAAAGCCGCGATTTTGGCATCCTCCCAAAAGGGCTGCATGATCACATGGATATCTGCCGAAGCAATGGCCACAAAAGGGGTGCGTTCGAGGATTCGGTATCCGACCAGGCGGTCTTCGTTGTCGACTGGCGACACGGAGCGATATGTGCCTGATGTCGCCTTCCTCATGTAGTCGGTAAACAGCTTGTGGTTTCGCATATCGACTGGTCCGGCGGGTTCCGGGTATCGGGCGATAAGTTGCCCGTCGCGTCTTATGAGGCTGACAATCGAGTTCTCGCCTATCGCGACCGCGTCCCATATTGGCCTTAGGATGCTCGCGTCGAAGGCAATCACGGCGACGCCGGCGAACACGCCATTTCGTTCGAGCCTGCGGCTGAAGACGAATATCTGCCGCTGGGAAAGGCGGCTGATGATCAGCGGGGACGTATATTCGTCAGCACCGTTTCTGAGCCGAACGAAGTAGTCGCGGTCCGTAACATTGATCGGCCGGATATTGCGATCATTTGAATAGAGCGTTTCTCCATCGGCCCCTATGACATAGGCAGTCGCCTGAGGAGGAAGGTCATAGACGGCAGCGTCGAGATCGCGCACGCGAGCCGGGCCGGGCAAAGATGTACTCGGCCCCAGAGCATCATCAATTCGGTGCAGAGTCTCCCGGGCAAGGGAGTTCAACCAGTTCGCGTTTGCTGCAACAATTTTGGAAGCGGCGCTCACACGCTCATCGCCCCGGCGAACGACTGTCTCGTAGCTGGATATGAGCCAGAGCGACAAAAGGGTGGTCAGTGACAGAAACATCAGCGCGATGATCGCGAGCGATGCTTTTCCTACGGAGCCAACGTATTTATCGCCACCGATCATCTTTTAGGCCAATTTCCATTGTGCGGCGACGGCCAGATGGGGACATTGCAACGCATTCCGAACCATATCCGATAAGCTGATTTCTGACTCTCGAAAATTATGCAGTGCTCACCAACTCGGCGCCCTCAAAGGCACGACTGAGGATTGTATTTCATAATCGTCTTTAGAGAATGACCGTGACATCGGTCAATCTCACTCCGTTCGAGAAGGAGGTCAGAATGGTGGCGAAAACCTTTCGTACCCTGACGCTCGCCACGACAGGTCCTGAACTGATCATTCGGCGTCTATTCGATCAAAATCTAATTAACAGCGTAACCTGATTTGAAAGTCGGTTTGCTAGGCAGGATCTCCTTCCGGGAAGTGACGCCATGATCCTTGAGTTGCAGAATGCCATTCTGGAAATGATTGCCAAAGGGGAACCGCTGGCAGCAACGATCGAGCAACTTTGCCTCAGGGTTGAGGCCGCCGTTCCTGGGATCATCGCTTCGGTGCTGACGTTCGACGGGAGCCGTCTTCACACACTTTCTGGCCCCTCCCTTCCGCCTGACTATTCAGCGGCTGTCGACAATCTTGAAGCCGGTCCCTTTGCCGGCTCCTGCGGCGCTGCCGCCCATTTCGGAGAAGCGGTCGTTGTCACCGATATCGAGACCGATCCTCATTGGCAGGATTTCAAGTCCCTGGTCCTTCCGCTCGGGTTGCGGGCTTGCTGGTCCAGTCCGATCAAGAGCGGCGACCGGGTGATCGGCACTTTCGCCTTCTACTATCGAGACCACCGCGGTCCGAAGGCCGTCGAACGGGACCTCGCCGAGGCTTGTGTCCATCTCTGCACGATCGCCATCGATCGCGAAGAACGGGTGATGGAACGTCAGCGACTGACATACAGCGACGCTATGACTGGACTGTCGAATCGCGCTCGTTTCAACCAGCTTCTCGCCGAAGATCTACCTCGATCCCGGCGCGCCTGGGGCATCTTGCTTGTTGACATCGACAACTTGAAACTCGTGAACGACACGTTCGGGCACGCAGCCGGCGACGCATTGATTCAAGTGGTTGCAGACCGGGTCGCCACGACAGCAGGCGCCAAAAACACCTTTAGGCTCGGTGGAGACGAGTTTGCTGTCATTGTATCGGGCGACAAAGATCTTGATCTGAAGGCGAGGGCGACCGATATCCTCGCAGCACTGTCTTCTCCTTCAACCTGCGACGGTCATGTCGTCTTTCCCGCCGCGACGATTGGCGGCGCGTTGGCTGAGATGGAAACAAACCCTAACCAGACCCGCCAGAACGCCGATGTGGCGCTCTATCATGCGAAAGAACACAACCGCGGCCGGTACGTGCAGCACTATCCCGGCCTGGGCACCGCCCTGACCCGACGCTTCAGGGCGGTTCGCGATGTGGGCGTCGCCCTGGAAGACGATCGGATCGACGCGCATTACCAGCCGATATTGCGTCTGGATACTCGGGAAATTGTCGGTTTCGAAGCCTTGTGTCGAATGACCACGCCTTCCGGCGAAATCATAGCCGCAGCGCATTTCCATGAGGCGACGAAAGACGCCCATATTGCTGCTGAGCTGACTCAACGGATGTTGCTGAGGGTTGCGAGGGACATCCGCAGCTGGCTCGCCCGAGGCCTTCCTCTCCAGCATGTCGGCATCAACCTGTCCGCCGCAGATTTTCGTGGCGGTAATCTGCAAGACAGGCTGTGCCGAATTTTCGGGGAAGCGGAGGTCCCTCTCAAGCATGTCATCCTCGAAGTGACGGAATCGGTTTATCTCGGACAACGGGACTATGTCGTCGCGGACGAGATAAAGGCTCTGCGGTCCAAGGGCTTACGGGTTGCCCTCGACGACTTCGGCACGGGTTACGCATCTTTGACCCACCTGCTGACGGTGCCAGTCGATATCATCAAGATCGACAAGTCCTTCATCGACCGCATGGTGCCGGGCGACGCTGGGACCTTCATCGTTGAGGGCCTGATCGGAATAGCTGACAAGCTAGGAATCCGGGTCGTCGCAGAGGGGATTGAAACAGAATCCCAAGCTGTTCAATTGAGCCAGCTCGGCTGCAAGCTCGGACAGGGCTATCTGTTTTCGAAAGCAGTCGATCGAACGGTTGCCGCGGCCATTTTAGAGCAGCATGGACAACAGCTCAACCAAGACAAGACCCGTGCCGGAGCCCTATAGCCTGAGCGAGGTTTTCGCGCTCGGGCCAGCCCCGGATACCTGAGACAACGCTTGAGTACCAAGATCATTTTGAACGGATCAGAGATGCGAAAACGGATACATGTCAGCCAATTGCGGGTAGGAATGTATGTCGAGGACGTCGAAATCGAGGGGGAAGACAGGACACGCCGGTTCAAACCGTTCCTGATTTCGGCCGCCGGTCAGGTCGAGAGTTTGATGGCAAACCGCCTGATGACTGTTGTTATCGACGTCGGAAAAGGCGCGGATGTCGACTCAGGCGGGGCACAGGACATCGACCGGGCTGCGTTTGACGCCCAGCTTCGTGCCGTGTTTTCGGCAAAGGATATCAAGCAGGCGAGGGAATGCGTCGAGGATACGAGACCGCAGATCCGTCATATGCTTGCCCATGCCAGGATTAAAGCCTCTTTCGCCAGTGATGCGGCAAGCGCAGCCGTGGAGCGGATCATGTCGGCAGCCTTCGACAATGCCGGTGCGCTGATCGCAGTCGCGAAGCTGAAAGAAAAAGATGAGCTGACGTTCCTCCACTCGCTGGCGGTTAGCGCATTGATGATCACCCTAGGGCGCAGCCTCGGTCATGGAGAAGAGGATGTGCGGGTATTGGGACTGGGCGGACTGGTTCACGATCTTGGAAAAATGGCGCTCCCGGACGACATATTGACGAAACCCGGTAAGCTGACGGCCGAGGAAATGGATCTTGTGCGCGGGCATCCTCAGCGGGGATATGAGCTGGTTTCCCATGTCGCCCATGTCCCGAAGCCGGTGCTCGACATCTGTCGCTACCACCACGAAAAGTTCGATGGCTCTGGCTATCCTGGTCGCCTCGCCGGAAAGAAAATCCCTTACGTCGCCCGGCTTGCGGCGATTTGTGACGTTTACGAAGCGCTGACCACCATCAGGCCGTATAAGCGCGCCTTCTCACAAGCAGAGGCGATCAACATGATGATGAATTCGCCGGGCCATTTCGATAGCCAGCTTCTTTCCGCATTCGTGTCAAAAATGGTAATCAGCGGGACGCTCCACTAAAGCCGTACGGCGGTCGCACTGGGGGACCATGGTCAGAAGTGATATTCTGCGGGCAGGGGCGATCTTGCTTTCCGCGATCATCGTTGGTGGCGCGATCCTCATCCGTCCCTCCGATTTTGATCGATGCCTGGCGGTGATTTCCGCCGAGATCTATCGCCGGGACCAAACCGCGACACTGGATCCGCGCGAGGTCGAAGCGCAAGCCGCACGCATCTGCTCAGGTAGTGAGCCGAAATAGGGGAGCACCCAGAGCCATCACGACCAGCACCCAGAGCCATCACGACCTCGTCGGTTTGAATCCCGTCAAGGCGCCGGAGTGTTCTGGGAGTTCACCGCTTCTCGGAAATGACGGGGAGTCGTACCCGTTCGCTCCTTGAAAATCTCGTAGAAGCGACTGCTGGAACCAAACCCGCAGTCAAAACCGATCTGGAGGACCGGATCCTCCGTGTCTGTCAGCAGCTGCATCGCCCGGGCAATCCGATGTCGGGTCAGGTATTCGTTGACTGATATTCCCAGAACCTTTCGGAATGCGTTGTTGGCGGTGCTTGGATGCATGCCCGCAAGCTTGGCGAGATCGGGTACGCTCACCGGATCTGCGTAGCGGGAATTGATGAGGTCGATCAGCAGCTCGACGCGTCGCACCGCGTGGCCAGCCAACGATGTCGGAGAGACATGGGTCAGCGAATTGTCGATTTCAGCATTGTCCAGAATCAGGCGACGTATTCGCAGTCGAACCTCCTCCACGACCAATTTCCGCCTTGCCGCACTGCCGAATTGCCATTCCTTTTCCCATCGCGGGAGTGTCAACGCATCCATCGTTTCCGGATTTTCCTGCGCCAGAAACCTCCCCTGCATGATCGACTGCCTGGCCTTTCTGTTCACCGGCAGACCAAGGAAATCGATAAGGGGGAGATAGAGGCATACGAGCGGCGCATTTTCGGCAACAGCGATCGTCTGATGCGGAATTGCGGCCCAGAATAAAACCAGGCGGCCGGCCTCAACCTGTTCCTGCCTTCCATTGAAAAGGTAGGTCATCTGGCCTGCCATGAGCAGGTTTAATTCAACGTGGTCGTGCCAATGCGGTGCCGCCATCGCATCAGCGATGTGACGCTCGATCAGGAACTCCCCTCGGGATCCAATCCATTCGCCGCGGCTTTGGGTATGTTTCATGTGTCCAAGACTCGAATTCCGGAATTAATAGGCCGATGCCGGGAGGAAATTCTGACCTAGAAGGAGCAATAAGCAATCACAACCGATAGGGAGATTGCAATGCCGAAGATTTGCCTGGTAGGCGCTGGTAGCACCGTTTTTGCCCAGAACATTCTGGGAGACGTCCTGTCCTCGCAGAGAGGCGGCGACTACATCATCAGCCTCTTCGATATCGATCCAGAGCGACTGAAGACGTCAGAGATCGTCGCTCGCCGGATCTGCGAGTCGCTTAAGCTTTCAAGCGTCAGGATCGACGCCACGCTCGAGCGGCGGGAAGCGCTGCGCGGGTCTGATTTCGTGATCCTCATGATGCAGGTCGGTGGCTACAAGCCGGCTACCGTCACGGACTTCGACATTCCAAAAAAATATGGCCTGCGTCAGACGATCGCCGACACTCTTGGCATCGGCGGCATTTTCCGCGGTTTGCGGACGATACCAGTCCTTGAGGCGATCTGCCGAGACATGCAGGAGGTTTGCCCGCGGGCTCTTCTGATGCAGTACGTCAACCCGATGGCCATCAACTGCTGGGCAATCAAGGATCTGGCCCCGGAAATCCGCACCGTCGGCTTGTGTCATAGTGTGCAGCACACCGCCGCGCATCTCGCGCAATGCCTCGGCGAGGACATTGCCGAGGTGAATTACGTTTCGGCTGGGATCAATCACATCGCCTTCTTCCTGAAATATGAGAAAGTTCATAGCGACGGACGGCGGGAAGACCTTTATCCGAGACTGAACGCTCTCGCCGCCAATGGCCGCGTTCCACAGGACGATCGGGTGCGGTTCGATGTGCTCAAACGGCTCGGCCACTTCGTCACCGAATCCAGCGAGCATTTCTCCGAGTATACCTCCTGGTACATCAAGGAGGGACGGGGGGATCTGATCGATCAGCTCAATATTCCCTTGGACGAATACATCCGGCGCTGCGAGGTGCAGATCAAAGAGTGGCATGCCCTGCGCAAGGAACTGGAAGGCGGCAAGCCGATCGAGGTGTGCCGCAGCAATGAATACGCGGCCGGCATCATTCATGCCGCGGTAACCGGCAACCCGGCGCTGATATACGGCAATGTCCCAAACAACGGCCTGATCGAGAATCTGCCCGATGAATGTATCGTGGAAGTGCCTTGCCATGTCGACAGAAACGGAATTCAACCGATCCGGGTCGGTCGGATCCCCTCTCAGCTTTCCGCCGTCATGAACTTGAGCGTTTCCGTGCAGCAGTTGACGGTCGAGGCGGCTCTCACAAAAAACCGCGAGCGCATCTACCAAGCCGCTCTGCTCGATCCGCACACGTCTGCGGAATTGTCTCCAGACCAAATCTGGACCCTTGTCGACGACCTGATCGACGCGCACGGCGATTTGTTGCCGAGATATCAGTGAGATCCCGCGGGTAAGCCAGCTACAAGCACTTGGTGCGGATGGCAGTTCATTCGTTTTAGACGCGCCGTGAATTCTCGGCGCGTCTTTTTCATTTCCAGATTTCATCCAATAAATCAAAAAACGTCAGAAAATTGATTGACACTGATCACTTGAAATGAAAATGTGACCGAAATTGAGAGCGATCGTGAGGGAGGTTTTCGTTGAGCCAGGCAGTCGGAGTGAAGGTCGATCGACTGGATGCCATTCGCAGCCACCTTTACGCGAACGGCTTTTCGACCATCCAGGCGCTTGCCGATGCGATCGGAGCATCGCTTGCCACGGTTCGCAGAGACCTGCAGATCCTCGAGCAGGAGGGCGCCATTGATCGCGTGCATGGTGGAGCGCGCATTGCCGAAGGATCGTCGGTTGAGGTTGCCTTTCAGGAGCGCGAAAAGCGCCATCTATCAGCCAAACGGGCGATTGCCACCACGGCCTACGACCTGCTTCATCCACGTACGGCAATCTTTCTCGACGCGGGAACGACCGTTCTGCAGCTTGCGCGCCTCGTTCGCATCAACCCCATGCCGCTCAGGATATTCACCAACGGCCTGACGGTAGCGCAGGAATTCCTGAATATTCCGAATTTGGAAGTGGTGCTTCTCGGCGGTCAGCTGCGTAGCGAGAATGCGTCGCTTGTCGGACCCCAGGCGGAGGCAATGCTGGAGACATTATGGTTCGACCAGCTCTTTCTTGGCGCCAGCGCCATCAGCTCCGACGGTGCGATTTATAGCGTGGACAGTGCGGAAGCGAGCCTCAACCGGCGCATGCTGGCTCGGTCGGCCAATCGTTTCGTCCTGGCCGATTCCTCGAAATTCGGAACCACGGCGACTTACAAGGTCGCCCCGCTGGACACCGCGAAAGTCATTACCGATTCCGGGCTTTCGCGGCATTGGCGCGAGGAGCTTGTCAATTTCGGCGTCGACGCGACGATCGCCGACCTGAGGGCGAAAGAGTGAGCGACGCGCTGATCCTCGGCATCGACGGTGGCGGAAGCAAGGTGCTGGTTGCCCTCGCGGACAAGCGCGGCCGGATATTGCGGCGTTCCCGCGGCCACGGGGTCAATCCCATGGACAATCCGAATTGGCTCCAGGAGCTGGAGCAGCATCTCCTTCCGTTTCGCGATGAAGGAAATCTGGCGGCCGTCGCCGCAGCGCTGCCCGCCTACGGGGAGGTTGAGCGCCTGTCGGTTCTACAACGGGATGCGATCGAGCGCCTGTTCCCGAACATCCACCGGCGTGTCCTCAACGACGTCGACGCGGCGCACCTTGGTGCCTTTGCGGGCGAGCCGGGCATCCTCATTCTTTCCGGCACGGGTTCAATGGCATGGGCGCGCAACTCTGAAGACCGCTCGGCGCGCACCGGCGGCTGGGGAGATCTCATCGGCGACGAAGGCAGCAGCCATTGGGTCGGGCAGAGGGCGCTTAACCTTGTCAGCCAAAGCTTGGACGGGCGTGCTCCGGCAACAGCTCTCGCAAAGGCCTTGTTTGACCACCTTCGCATCGACCCGAGCAATGCCATGAATGGCCTCGGCGATTGGGCCAGCTCCTTGGCAAACCCACGGGCGGACATTGCAGCAATTTCGGCCCTCGTCGATCAGGTCGCACTTGGCGGCGACAATGGGGCGATCGCGTTGATCGAGCAGGCCGCCGATGAATTGGCGAAGCATCATGAGGCAATTTCCGGCCATTGTGATCCGGATGCCGACTGGACCTATGCCGGCGGTACTTTTTCGAGCCAGCTTCTTTTGAAGGCGCTTGAACGCCGAATTGGCAGGCCTCCGGCTTTGCCGAAACTTCCCCCCATTGGCGGCGCGCTCCTGGCTGCCGCCCAGCTTCTCGACTGGCCGTTAGACGACGGCTGGTTCGGGCAAATCGTGGCAACGGCCGAAGGCGGTGACCGCGCATCCCAGTGAATTGAGCTCAAGAATAATGAAGGATGGGAACATGCATAAATTGATCTTGCCTCTACTTGCATCAGCAGCTCTGGTAATCGCCGTACCCGCTCTTGGCCAGGACGCCAAGCCGCTTGCCGGCCAGTCGATCACGGTGCTCATGCCATCGCCGCAGGGACCGAACATCGCCTCTGACTTCGAGGCCGAAACCGGCATCCACGTCGACCTGCAGACCCTATCGTGGGACGACATCCGCCCGAAGCTGGTGACCGCTTTGGTTGCCGGTACAGCGCCAGCGGATGTGACCGAATTCGATTGGTCCTGGACCGGTCAGTTCAGCGCCGCCGGCTGGTATATGCCGCTCAACGACGTGATCGACGCCGACACGTTGAAAGATATCGGCGTTGCCAAGATCTTCACGGTTGACGGCAAATTATTGGGAATTCCCTACACCAACGACTTCCGGGTGATGCTCGTCAACAAGAAGCATTTCGCGGATGCAGGCATCACCGAGACGCCGAAAACATTGGACGCCCTGGTCGCTGCAGCCAAGAAGATCAAGGAAAAAGGCATTGTCGAGTATCCGATCGGCCTGCCGGTTTCGGCAACCGAAGGCGCGTCAACGAGCTGGTACCTGCTGACCAAGGCCTTCGGTGGCGAACTCTTCGACAAGGACTTCAATCCGCTCTTCACCTCGCCGGATTCGGCTGGTTACAAGGCGCTTGCTTTCGAATTGATGCTTCTCAAGGAAGGGCTGGTCGATCCGGCGTCTACCGGCCTGAAGGACAGCCAGATCAATGAGGGCATGTTCGCGCAGGGCATCACCAGCATCATGATCTCCGGTGAGCCTGGTCGTCTTGGCCAGATGAACGATCCGAAGCAGTCGAAAGTCGCCGGCCAGGTAGAGGCGATCCTCGTGCCGACGGCAAGCGGCGAGACGCGCAGTTTCGGCCTTCCGGAAGCGCTGGCTATTCCAAACGTCTCTACCAACAAGGAGGCGGCGATCGCTTTCGTCAAATGGTTTACCAGCAAGGACTTCCAGAAGAAGAATGCCGTGAACGGCTTCCTGCCGACACGCACTTCGGCGCTTTCCGAACTGAACGAGTCCGGAAAGCTGAACAGCGGTGACGCTCTCGTGGCGCAGTCCAAAACCGTTGAGCCGCTGTTCCCGCAGGGCACGCCGCCTTGGTATCCGCAATTTTCCAGCGGCGTTAACACAGCGATCAACAGCGCTGCCAAGGGACAGATGAGCGTCGACCAGGCGATGGAGGCCATCGCTTCCGCCGCCAAGCAGGCAATGGCGCAATGACCGCTTTGGCCTCCGAAGGGGCCACGAGCAAACGTGGGGTCGGCTTCAACGCCGACGCCACACTCGGCTTGCTGTTGGTGTCGCCCATCGTTCTCACGATGGCAGCTCTGGTCTTCTACCCGATGGGAAGAACCGTCTGGGACAGCCTGCACAGGGTCAACCCCATGCAGGCCGGCACGCCATTCGTCGGTCTGGAGAATTACAGCCGAATGCTGTCGGATGGCCAGCTCGCGACGACCTGGAGCAACACGCTCATGTACGTTGTTCTGGCTGTTGCCGCCGAAACCGTGTTCGGCGTTCTTGCCGCCGCTCTCATCAATCAAATCAAGGTCGGGCGGCAGTGGGTGCTCGCAGCGGTGATCTTGCCCTGGGCGCTGCCCGGCGTTGTGAACTCGGTCATATGGCTTTGGATTTATCAACCGGGCGCGGGCCTGTTGAACGGCATTCTTTCGGCGCTCGGGCTCCCCTTCGAAAATCACGTCTGGTTCAACGATCGCACCAGCGCCATCGTCGCCGTAACGATCGTCCACGTCTGGCGCATGATGCCTTTGACCATCGTCATCGTCCTTGCCGCGATGCAGAGCATCCCTGCGCATCTCTATGAGGCTGCGCGGATCGATGGGGCCACGCGCATTCAGATGTTCGGATGGGTAACCCTTCCGCTGGTTCGCAGTGCGATCGCTGTCGCCATGACCAACGCAACCGTGAACGCTTTCAATCTCTTCGACGAGGCCTGGGTTCTGGCGGGTGCCAGCCTCGAGACCCGACCGGTGCTCGTCCAGATCTACCTCGAAACCTTCCAGAATCTCCGCTTCTCGTATGGCATGGCGCTATCAGTCGTGATCACTCTCGTGTCTCTGCTGATTTCGCTGGTCTACGTCCTTCGTGTCTATCGCAACACACGGTTCGACTGATGAGATCCACCATTGCCTATCGAATGATGATTTGGACCGGTGTCGTCGTCCTGTTGATCTGGTCTTTAGGGCCGATCTACTGGACCATCGCGAGTTCGGTTACTCCAAGCGAAGACTTTTCGACCCGACCGATCAACTTCTTTCCGCAGCACTTTACGCTGGATCACTACTCCCGGCTGCTCGGCATCAATATTGCGCGGATCGGAGGTGTGGAGGTATTCAAACAGTTCCGGGCCGCGTTGCTCAATAGCGTGGTGACCTCAATCGCTGCCACCTTGCTTTGCGTCGCGATATCCTCTCTTGGAGCGTACGCGTTCACCAGGCTTCAGTTTCCTGGCCGGAAAGTGCTTTTTATCGCTGTCGTCGCGACTCTGGCCATTCCTGCCTACGCAGTCTTGATCCCGCTCTATCAGATCATGATTAAGCTGCATCTTGTCGATACCTATGTGGGCGTCTCGCTGATCTATGTCTCGGCCTTCCTGCCCCTGTCGCTATGGCTGCTGCGGAGCGTGTTCGAAGCTCTTCCGATCGCATTGGAAGAGGCGGCGCAACTCGACGGAGCCGGCCGGCTCTACATCTTCTTCAATATCGTCCTGCCGCTGGCCGGACCGGGTCTGACGGCAGCGGCAATCCTTACGTTTCTGGGTGCCTGGGGACAGTATCTCGTACCGCTCATTTTTTCGCCGCAGGCGACGAAGCCGCTAACGGTTCTGATCCCGGAATTCGTAACGAAGAACTTCATCGACTACGGGCTCATCACAGCGAGCGGCTCGATCGCCATCGTCATCCCCGCCCTCGTCGTCATCTTCCTCAACCGTTACCTCGTCAGCGGCCTGTTGGCTGGTTCAGTCAAATAATCGGAGACTTCATGAACACGACCGAAAAAGTCATTTTCGAGCAATTTCCCTACTGGGAGAAGGCGATCGGCTCGAATTCAGCTATCGATAGGGCGGAGCTCCTCGTCTTCGTCGGCTGCGGCACGTCTTTCAATCTTGCACTTTCGCTGGCAGCCTATGCCAATATGGCCGGACGAAGGGCAATCGCGGTGCCCGGCGCCGAATGGCAAAACCGGCCGTCGGCTTTCTGGCCGGAGTGGCGCAACACGCACGTCGTCGCGCTTTCCCGCAGCGGCGAGACGACAGAAACGGTCGCCGCGGCAAAGGCAAGCCGGGCCGCCGGCGCCTTCGTGACGGCGATAACCGTCGAACCGGAAAGCTCTCTGGCGAAAAATTGCGATCGGATGATCGCGGCCGAAACCCATCCGGACGAAGGGATCGTCATGACGGTATCGGCGAGCCTCATGGTCCTTCTCGGTTTGCAGATGATCGGGCAGAAGGTTCCTGCCTCTGTCGTGAATTCGGCCCGCCAGCTTGCGAGCGCTCTCGATGCCGCGCTTCCTGGAATTATCGCCGACCGGTCGCACTTCGTCTTTCTCGGTGGGGGCCCCCTCTTCGGCGTTGCCCTGGAAGGAGCGCTCAAGCTCATGGAAATGAGCCAGATCATGACCCAGGCCTTCCATCCGCTGGAATACCGGCATGGGCCGATCAGCCTCGTCGACGGCAAGACGGTTGCGGTCATGCTGTACAGCTCCGACCAGAGGGAGGCGGAAACGAAACTGGCGGGAGAACTGAGAGAAAAAGGCGCGGTCGTCATCGGTATAGGTGGTCCAGGCGATCTGGAACTCGCCGTTGATGTCGATCTGTCGCTTGCGGGTCTCGTTGTCCTTCCGGCGCTGCAGGTCCTCGGCGAACGGGCCGCGCAGGCTCGGAAAATCGATACGGTCTCTCCCCGTCACCTGACGAAAGTCGTGACGCTCGCATGACGAGGATCGAAGAGAACCGGCAGATCGCGCTGCGAAAGCTTTTCGGCGTCCGAAACCTGCCTTTTCCACATGGCGTCACTTCGGTCTGCTCGGCTCATCCGCTGGTCATCGAGGCAGCCCTTCGGCGTGCCGGCATGGAGCACCGGGCGGTCCTCATCGAAGCCACCTGCAATCAGGTCAATCAGGAAGGCGGCTATACCGCGATGACGCCTGTGGACTTTCGCCGGTTCATCGAGAACGTCGCCGCAGCGACTGATTTTCCAGCCGAACGCATCATTCTGGGAGGCGATCATCTCGGCCCCAACCCATGGAGGACGTTGGCGGCCGAGGAGGCAATGCTGCGCGCTGCGGCTATGGTGACGGCCTATGTCGAGGCAGGGTTCGAAAAGATTCACCTGGACACGTCGATGGGCTGTGCCGGTGAACCGGCGGCGCTCGATGACGAATTGACCGCGGCGCGGGCCGCTCGATTGGCAAAGGCCGCGGAAGAGGCCGCTCTTCGTTCAGGCCGCCGTCCGCCGGTCTATATCATCGGAACTGAGGTGCCGCCTCCAGGTGGCGCAACGCACGCACTCGAAGACATCGAAATTACGCGGGCCGATGCGGCGATGAAAACCCTGGCGGTTCACCGGGCGTCGTTTGCCGAAGCAGGTTTGGCGTCGGCAATGGAGCGGGTCATTGGGATCGTGGTTCAGCCGGGCGTGGAATTTGGCAACACGGACGTGGCGCTCTACAAGCCTGAACGGGCCAAGAGCCTCATTGGTTCGCTGGACGACATGCCCGGCTTGGTTTTCGAAGCACATTCCACCGACTACCAACCGGCCGAAGCCTTGTCTGCTCTCGTTGACGGCGGCTTTGCAATCCTCAAGGTCGGACCAGGGCTGACTTTCGCGCTGCGCGAAGCGCTGTACGGTCTCGATACGATCGCTGATGTACTTGCAGGGAAGACGCCACGAACCGGACTGGTGACGACCATGGAAAAAATCATGGTTGAGCAACCGGCAAGCTGGGCGGGCCACTATGGCGGCAGTCCCGATGCGGAGCGACTGCAACGGCATTTCAGCTATAGCGATCGAATTCGCTATTACTGGCCGGATCCTCGAGCATCCGCCGCAGTCGGCGAATTGTTCAGCCGGCTTCCTGATGAAATTCCCGAAACTCTGATCAGCCAATATCTCGGCCGACTCTATTCTGACGTGGTGTCAAAGCGGGTCGCTCCGAAGGCCCGCGAGCTCTGCCTTGCTGCGATCGACGCGGTATTGGCGCCTTATTCAGCCGCCACGGCAAGCCGATGAGCAATCGACAGCCGTGTCAGACGAGCGGCTGCGTCCCGAAGATATCAACATTCAGCCGGAGAAAATTATGGCGTCAGTAAGTGTGGCGAATGCCCGCAAGAGCTACGGTCACTTCGAAGTTCTGCATGGGGTGGACATTGATATCCAAGACGGCGAATTCGTAATCCTGGTCGGTCCGTCCGGGTGCGGGAAGTCGACATTGTTGCGGATGATCGCCGGCCTCGAAGAGATTTCAGCCGGCCGGATATCGATCGGCAGCAAGGTCGTGAACAATGTCGCGCCAAAAGAACGCGATATCGCGATGGTTTTCCAGTCCTATGCGCTCTACCCCCATCTGACCGTCGAGGCGAATATGGGTTTTTCGCTGAAGCTGGCGAAAGCACCCAAGGAACAGACCAGGCAACGTGTTCGGGAGGCCGCTGAAATTCTCGGGCTCGAGCATCTGCTCGACAGATATCCGAAAAATCTGTCGGGTGGCCAACGCCAACGTGTGGCGATGGGCCGTGCGATCGTCAGAAATCCGCAGGTCTTCCTGTTTGACGAACCATTGTCGAACCTCGACGCAAAGCTGCGGGTGCAGATGCGTTCGGAAATCAAGCAACTGCATCAGCGACTGAAGACAACGACCATTTACGTCACCCACGACCAGATCGAGGCGATGACGATGGCTGATCGGATTGTTGTGATGCGGGACGGCTTCGTCGAGCAGATAGGCTCGCCGCTCGATCTCTACGACCGGCCGGCAAACCTTTTCGTGGCGGGCTTCATCGGTTCGCCGGCGATGAACCTTATTCGAGGCCAGGTCAGTACTTCGGGGCCGCTGGAGTTGATCGTGGATGGCGGAGGTAGGTTGCCGCTGCCGGAAGCAGCGTCATTGGAACGCGGGGCGCAGCTTATCTACGGCATTCGCCCCGAACATCTCACAATCGGACACGGTGCTGTTGCCGCTGAGGTCGTTCTCGTTGAGCCTACCGGTGCTGAGGTCCAGATAACCACGAAGTTTGGCGCCGATCACCTCGTTGCGACCGTAAGAGAACGCCTTGATCTGCGCGCCGGCGATCAGATCGTCGTTGCCCCAGACCTTAGCAAACTGCATCTGTTCGACGCAAAAACCGAAAAGCGGTTGAGGTCCGTCTAACGTGATAATTTTTCCGGACCGGGGGAACGTAACATGCCGACGGGTTCGCTGCAGGTCAGCGTTCAAGGCTGCCAGCGGCGGCAATGATCTCCGCCGCGGTCGGGAAGATGGAGAGGCTGTTCGGTCCGTCGAGCGCCTCGATTTGTGCCCAGCCGATGGTGCCGTTCGCATTGACCAGGAAGTGACCGACGAGTTGGGTAGCGTGGTTCGCGAAGATCGCATGGTCGGCTTCGTCAAGCTCAAACCGGTCCTTGGCGTTGAGTACGGTGTTGGCTTCCATCGGGTGCAGAGGTTTCGGCAACTCGTCCGTGGGGTTGATGCGTGCCGCCTGGAACTGCGCCATCGTTGCGCCATAGGGCCATTCGGGCTGCTCGCAGCTCCCTTCCGGCAGGAACTCGACATGCGGCACACCGTAGGCTCGATGCGTGCGGCAGTCCGGGTCACACAGAAGTGTTATTGGCGTCGGCCGGTGGCGGAAATACAGGCGGGCACGTTCCACCGGCGTGTTGATAACGGCCACGGTCTCCACACCGGCGGCGCGCAGGGTCGGCTGTACGCCGGCAAGCTGTTCTAGCTGGCGTCGGCAGAACGGGCAGTGCAGCCCGCGAAAGAACCCGATCACGAACGGGCGACCGCTCAAGTCGGCGAAAGAGACGATTCCGTCGAAGTTGGCCGTGGCGAGTGCAAAGGCGGGGGCGGTTTCTCCTGGTTGCAGCGGGCGTTTCTGGTCTCCCATGGAATAATTCCTTTGTCGTATCGCCGAGGTGGACGACCGAAATTTAACTATACCACTTGTCGTAAGAAGGCCCAGCGTTCGATGTTGAGATCGCCGAATGTGGTTCGGTATGCCATTTGCCGCTCTGACCGGCGTCGAAGTTGACCCTTTCATTGAACCGCCTGATGTCGTCGAGAGCTTGCCGGTATCGATCGCCGTTCCTATCTTATTTAGAACAGACTAATGGAGCAACGAGATGGCGGAGCTTGTGGCTGAAACTCTATTCGACACGACGATCGAGATCATTCCTCCGGAAGACACAAAAGAACAACCAGAAAGTGCTGCTTGCCTTTGCTGCAAGCGCCGGTGTCGGTGGATGGACGATGACGGCTGCGGCATCTGTGAGGAATGCCTAGCCTCGTGATCGACACAAGAAGGGCACAAGGCGATGGTCATCCGTAGCGCCGGACTTCTGATATACCGGCGCATTTCCAGAGACATCGAAGTCCTTCTCGTCCATCCGGGCGGTCCTTTCTGGGCCAGGAAAGACGAGGCTGCGTGGTCGATCCCGAAGGGGCTGGTCGAGCCTGGAGAAGACGAGCTCGCGGCGGCAATAAGGGAGACTGCCGAAGAGCTGGGTGTAGCAATCGATGGCAGGTTCACACCGTTGGGCGAATATCGACAACCTGGCGGAAAGATAGTTATCGCGTGGTCGATCGAAGCCGATCCGGTACTGGACGTGAATTCGACACAGAGTTCCGAATTTCAAATGGAATGGCCACCGCGGTCAGGCCGGGTAAAGAGCTTTCCGGAGGTCGATCGCGCGGGGTGGTTTTCCCTGTCCGACGCAGCCATAAAGCTCGTGAAAGGGCAGCGATCAATGCTTCCCGGCCTCCTGACACATCTGGAACGATCGGCTCGAAGTTTTTGATTGAGCCGTCATCTCGCTGCACTCATGCGTAAGGTGCGCGGCAGCCATGAGTTGCTTCTGAAGACAACCATCCTATCTGACAATCACCGCCATGTGACTGAAATCGAGAAATTGGAGCTGCGATCCGCCTTGGGCACGCGCGAGGAGACAATCATGAACGGCATTTCCAAAACCCTGAACGACATGACGCTTGTCGAACGCTCGAGCTTGCTCGACACCGTCGCCGACGCCTTGGAAGCAACGGCCGAGGAGGCAGAAGGTGAGGGCGACGCCCGCTTCGTCGCCAACTCCATCTGCGTCGCGAATACGATTCGCGGACTATCCGGCGATCTCACGCCGCGCGATCTGCAGGCGGCCGAGTTGCTCCTCGAGCAGGGCATCATGCTCGTTCACCAGTTCTCGAACCGGGCGAAAACGAACGGAGTGGTCCACTAGCGGGAGGTGAGGGCGGCCCTCTAAGCAATGTGCTGTGTTAGTGTGGACGGCGGCCGATGGATTGAGATAAAGCCGTTAGTCCGCGCTGGGGATAGCGGATGCCGCCGGCCCCTGGTGAGAACGAGTGGTCTCCGCCGCGGCAAAAACCGTGGGCGCGGGAGATTAGCAGACACGCCAGGAAGGCTTTATTTCCAATGGATTGCCGGTTCAACGCGCTTTATCGAATAGCCGATATAGCAGGGTTCACCTTTGTTCGACCAGGAGAAGCGTGATGCAGCCTGGTCGAACAGGCCTTGCCGTATGCATGATGGTGGCCGCCGCTTTTTTAAATAGTCTCGACGCAGTCATCGTACGCTTGCTGGCCGGCGAGGTGCATCCATTGATGATCGGCTTCTTCCGGGCGTTTTTCGGACTTCTTGTCGTCACGCCCTGGATCGTGTCACGGGTCGACCTGAAAGCCTCTCCCTATCGTGTTCTGCATGTCGTGCGCGCGGGTCTGAAGCTTGCCTCACTGGTCGCATTGTTCGTCGCCTTTGCGCACGCGCCACTCGCCGATGCCACGGCAATCAATTTCACCATGCCGATGTTTCTCGTTCTCGGTGCGTGGCTGGTGCTCAAGGAACATGTCGGCATCTCCAGCGTGGGCGGCATTGTCGCAGGTTTTGTCGGCGTCATGATCATCATTCGCCCTGGAGCGTCCGGTTTCGACCAATGGCTGCTTTTTGCGCTGGCAGGAGCGGTTTTGACGGCGGCCAGCCAATTGATGCTGCGGCGGATGGCATTGAGAGATAGTGCCGACCGGCTGGTTGCATGGAATCTGATAGCGACGGTACCGCTTGGCCTGATCGTCATGCTGCCGGTCTGGTCGATGCCGAGCTGGAGCCAACTCGCACTGCTTGCCCTCCAAGGAGCACTCGGCGCACTCAACATGACGCTGATCACGCGTGCCTTCGGCATGGCGACCGCAAGCGTTCTGGCACCGCTCGACTTTCTCCGACTGCCCGTCGTGGCCCTCATGGCCTTCTCATTTTTCGCGGAAGTTCCGGCCGCACAGACGTGGATCGGCGCGGCGGTGATCATCGGCGCCGCCATCATCGGAACCCGCGGCATGACATGGCGACGCAAGCCGCCGGTTGATAAGCCCTGATCATTTTTGGGGTTCACAAAAATTCTAGATGCACTAATATTTCAGTTGTAGTGACTGATTGTGGAGCCGTGCCTATTGCCGAGGGGTATAACAGGCGGCTTCGGCACCGACGAAGACGAGAGATCACGACCCCTATGGGTTTCACTCGGGAGGAGTGGCATGAAGAGTTTCATCGGCAAACGTGCGATCGCCAGTGGCGTATCGCTCGTGGTGCTTATCGTCATCGTGTTCTTCCTCTCCCGGCTGACGGGCGATCCGACCGACCTCTATCTGCCGATCGATGCGACCACCGAAATGCGCCAGCAATTCCGAGAGATGAACGGTTTCAACGATCCGTTGATCATCCAGTTCGGCCGTTATGTCTCGGATCTTGCCCAGGGCAATTTCGGTCAGTCACTGCGACAGGCCCGTCCGGCCATGAATGTCGTGCTGGAGGCCTTCGTCTGGACCTTCTGGCTGGCTGCCATCACCATGGCGCTGGTCACGGTCGCCGCGATCATCATCGGTTCTCTGGCAGCCTTTCGCGTCGGCGGCGTCTTCGACCGTCTTGCCACTTTCTTCTCGCTGATCGGCGCTGCGGCGCCGGATTTCTGGCTGGCCATCGTCGCGATCGTCATTTTCGCCGTTAAACTGCATGTCCTGCCGACATCGGGAACGGGAACTTTCTGGCACTGGGTCCTGCCGGTCAGCGTGCTGTTCATCCGGCCTTTCGGCCTGATCCTGCAGGTGGTCCGCGGCTCGATGATCAGCGTTCTGTCTTCCGCCTATGTGAAGACTGCCCGCGCCAAAGGGGTCCGCTCGAACTCGATCATCTTCATTCACGGACTGCGCAACGCCATGCTGCCGGTGATCACAGTCATCGGCGACCAGGCGGCCGCCATCTTGAACGGTGCCGTCGTCGTCGAGACGGTGTTTGGCTTTCCTGGAATCGGCAAGCTGATGATCGATTCCATCCTGCTTCGCGATTTCGCCGTCGTGCTGGCCGTCATCATGGTCTCGGCACTGGCGATCTTCATCATGAACCTGTTGATCGACATCGCCTATGCGCTGCTCGATCCGCGCATCCGGTATTGAGCGATGACGATGGCCGACACACAAATCCTCGCCGAGAAAAAACCAAGCGGTCCGACCGGGCGCTGGCTGACGATGCTGTGGGCGGACAAGCTCGCTTTTTTCGCGGCTCTGTTCCTCTTGATCGTTCTGCTTTGTGCACTGTTTGGCCCGTTCCTGCTGGAGGCCATCGCCACTAAGCAGAACCTGCGGGGCCGCAACGCGCCGCCCTTCGATATCACCCGCGGATTGCTTTATGTCCTCGGCGCCGATGCGCTGGGCAGGCCGCTTCTTGCCCGCGTTATCGTGGCGGCGCAAAACACCATCCTGGTTGCCGCGGCAGCCGTGCTCGCATCATCCGTTGTCGGTACAGCGCTCGGTCTGGTCGCGGGTTACAGCCGCTCTTCTGCTGCTCAATGGATCATGCGCCTCGGCGACGTCATCATGTCCTTTCCGTCGCTGCTTCTGGCGGTGATCGTGCTCTACATGCTCGAGCCCTCGGTCACCAATATCATCCTCGTCTTGGCGATCACCCGCATTCCCATCTATCTGCGCACCACGCGCGCCGAAGTGCTGGAAGTGCGCGAGCGGATGTTCGTGCACGCGGCGAAGGTCATGGGAGCATCGTATCGACGCATTGTCTTCCATCACATCCTGCCAGTGATCTTCCCCACGCTGGTGACCATCGCGACGCTGGATTTCGCCTTCGTCATGCTGGCGGAATCCTCCCTGTCATTCCTCGGGATCGGCATTCAGGCGCCGGAGATCACCTGGGGTCTCATGGTTGCTCAAGGACGACCCTATCTCACCAATGCCTGGTGGCTTTCCTTCTGGCCCGGCCTTGCAATCATTCTGACGACGCTGTCGCTGAACCTACTGTCGAATTGGCTGCGGATCGCACTCGATCCGACGCAACGCTGGCGCCTTGAAATGAGGGGCAGGAAAAATGGCTGAACATATTTTGGAAGTGCGTGACCTCTCGGTCGAGTTCCACACCGTCGGCGGGACCGTCAAGGCGGTGCAGGATGTCAGCTGGCATCTCGATCGCGGCGAGACGCTGGCGATCCTTGGGGAAAGCGGTTCCGGCAAGTCCGTCTCGGCCTCGGCGATCATGAACCTGATCGACATGCCACCCGGCAAAATCACCAGCGGCACAATTCTCCTCAACGGTCGCGACATGCTGAAAATGACGCCCGAGGAGCGACGTTCGATCAACGGCGCCAAGATCGCCATGATCTTTCAGGACCCGCTCGCCCACCTCAATCCGGTCTATCCGGTCGGCTGGCAAATCACCGAGATGATGACGACGCATGGCCAGTCGGCGGAGCGCGCAGGTGCGAGGGCGCTCGAATTGATCGGGCGCGTCGGCATAAGCGATCCGCAGGCGGCGATGCGAAAATATCCGTTCCAGTTCTCCGGCGGCCAGCGGCAACGCCTGATGATCGCCATGGCGATCGCCTGCAAGCCCGATATCCTGATCGCGGATGAACCCACCACCGCGCTCGACGTGACGGTGCAGGCGCAGGTGCTCGAACTTCTGCAGGAGTTGCAGCAGGAATCCGGCATGGGCCTGTTGCTGATCACCCATGATTTGGGCGTCGTTGCCGAGATCGCCGACCGGGTCGTGGTGATGAATTCCGGCTGCGTCGTCGAAACCGGCAATGCGGCCGAAGTCTATCGCAACCCGCAGAACGCCTATACGAAGAAGTTGATTGCCGCCGCACCCGGGAAAGGTGCGATGGCTCAAGAGCGTGACCGGCAGGGCGAACCGCTGCTGCGCGCAATCGGCTTGAAAAAGAGTTTTGGCGCATTCCAGGCCCTGAAGGGCGTGGACTTCGTCATCATGCCCGGCGAGACGGTTGCCGTTGTCGGCGAGAGCGGTTCCGGCAAGTCGACCCTTGCCCGGGCGATCGTTCGGCTCGACGATCCTCAGGAGGGCCAGGTTCTCTATCGCGGCAACGATCTGCTTGCGATGACCCCGAGAGAAATATTCGGGCTGCGTCGCGATTTGCAGATGGTTTTTCAGGACCCGACGCAGTCCCTCAACCCGCGGATGAGCGTGTTCCGGTTGATTTCCGAGGCCTGGGTCATTCACCCGGATATCCTACCGAAGGCAAGATGGAAGGAGAGAGTGGCCGAGTTGCTGGTCAAGGTCGGCCTGAAACCGGATATGGCCGACCGGTATCCACATCAGTTTTCCGGCGGCCAGCGCCAGCGCATCGCGATTGCCCGTGCGCTCGCGATGGAGCCGAAACTGATCATCTGCGACGAGGCGGTTTCGGCGCTCGACGTGTCGATCCAGGCACAGGTGATTGCCCTGCTTGAGGGCCTGCGTCGCGAATTCGGCCTGTCCTACCTCTTCATTGCGCACGACCTGCCGGTGGTTCGCGATTTCGCCGATCGTGTCATCGTCATGAAGGCCGGCGAGATTGTCGAGGAGGGGCCGGTGGAACAGATCTTCACCGCGCCCTCCCACCCCTACACGCAGGCGCTTCTTGCCGCGAGCCTCGATCCCGATCCGGAGATCCAGGCCACCCGACGCGCCGCCCGCCAACGACAGGAAGGACTCGTTTCCGCATGAAACCCGATGTCATCGTCGCCTATCCGCTCCGGCCCCATCAGATGGCGATGCTGGAGGAGACCTACACGCTGCACCGGCTGGATCTCGTCAAAGGCGAAGAGCGGGATGCTCTCTTGCGGGAAGCCGGCCCGATCGCTTCCGCGCTGGTCTGCAACGGCCATGTGACAATCGACGAAGCCCTGCTTTCGAAATTGCCGGCATTAAAGCTCGCCGCCTGCTCCTCGGCCGGCTACGACCAGATGGACGTCGAGGCGATGACACGGCGCGGCATCAAGCTCACCAACACATCCGAGGTGCTGTGCGACGACGTTGCCGATATGGCACTGCTTCTGATGCTGGCGGCACGCCGGCGCCTGCCGGAAGGCGATCGCTATGTGCGCTCCGGCGATTGGGGAGAGAAGGGCATGATGCCGCTGACGACATCGACGTCTGGCAAGAAGGCCGGGATCGTCGGCCTCGGCCGCATAGGGATGGCGATTGCCAAGCGATGCGAAGCTGTCGGGCTGGCGGTCGGCTATTATGGAAGGACGAAGAAAGCCGGCAACGATTTTGCCTATTTCGACACGCCGGTCAAACTTGCGGACTGGGCCGATATCCTGATCGTCGCGACCCCTGGCGGGCCCTCGACCGAAGGGTTAATTTCGGCGGACGTGCTCAATGCGCTCGGACCGACGGGCAGCTTCATCAACATTGCCCGGGGCACCGTGGTCGACGAGCCGGCCTTGATCAAGGCCTTGCAGGAAAGGCGGATCGCCTCGGCCGGCATCGATGTCTACCTCAACGAACCCAATCCCGATCCGCGCTTCGCAGCGCTCGACAATGTCGTGCTCTATCCCCATCACGCCAGCGGTACCGAGGAAACCCGTGACAGGATGGCGCAATTGACGGTCGACAACCTTGCCGCCTTCTTCGCAGGCAGGCCGTTGCTGACGCCGGTCAATTGACTTCGACAAAACCCGCGGCGCCAGATCAGACGAAGTAGTCGGGGAACTCCTTCCTGAGGTCTTCCACTTTTGCAACGGTGCGGCTGAGATGTTCACGGATCGCGTCGACCGCACCCTGTTCGTCGCGAGCGGCAATCGCATCGATGATAGCGTGGTGCCCATCGAGAATGCTGACGATCTTGCCCTTCTCGGGCAGATGCAGACGACGAATACGCTCGAGATGGCCGGAGCGCTCGCGTATCAACTGGTGGAGGCTGCTGCGCTTGGCGCCTGCGAACAATGTCTGGTGAAAGAGCTCGTCGAGTTCCTGGAAGATCGCGATCTGATCGGCATCGTCGGCGACTGCCGTCTGCATCTTGATGATCGACCGGGCGCGGGTAATGACGCTCGGATCCGGATCCGGATCGGTTGCGAGGCGGCGGCAAACTTCCGTTTCCAGCGCCACGCGAAGGAAATGTGCCTCGTAAATCTGCAGGACGTCGATCCTGGTCACCACAGTGCGGGACTGCGGGTAAATGCGAACCAGCCCCTCCTGTTTGAGAAGCTGCAATGCATCTCGGATCGGAGTCTGGCTGACTTCATAAGTCTCGGTGAGTTCGGTGCGCGACAGCGTGGTGTCCGGCGGCAGCTGAATGGTGATGATGCGCTTTCGCAGATCATCATAGACCCGCTGGACCGTGCTGCCGGCAACGACCGGAAAACCGGGTGCGGTCAGGCCGAATGTGGAGGCGAACTGGGAATTCATGTGAGGCGTCCTTTTCGACTCCATTCATAGCTTTGCACGACCTAATGCACAAGAACGCAAACTTTCCATTGATATATATGTCAAACTAAAATATCAGTTGGTGCAAACGCTGAAATAAGCAAGCGAAAAGGTGGGAGAGAGCCGTGACCGCGAGGAAAACCTACGAGCAATTGCGGTCCGCCCGATGGATGCTACCGGATGATCAGCGCTCGTTCGGCCACCGGTCGCGAACCATGCAGATGGGTTACGCGCCGGAGGACTGGCAGGGAAAGCCGATCATTGCCGTGATCAACACCTGGTCCGATGCCCAGCCGTGCCACATGCATTTCCGGGAACGCGCCGAATGGGTGAAGCGCGGAATTCTTCAGTCGGGCGGTTTCCCCATGGAACTGCCCGCTCTTTCCCTTTCCGAAAACTTCGTCAAGCCAACCACGATGCTCTATCGCAATATGCTGGCGATGGAGACTGAGGAACTGCTGCGCAGCCATCCTGTCGATGGCGCCGTTCTGATGGGTGGCTGCGACAAGACGACACCCGGCCTTGTCATGGGCGCAACCAGCATGGGTATTCCCTTCATTTATCTGCCCGCCGGCCCGATGCTTCGCGGCAACTATGCCGGCAAGACGCTAGGCTCCGGTACCGACGGCTTCAAATATTGGGACGAGCGGCGTGCCGGCACGATCACCCAGGAGGAGTGGCAGGGCATCGAAGGCGGAATCGCCCGCAGCTACGGCCATTGCATGACCATGGGCACGGCGTCGACGATGACGGCGATCGCCGAGGCCATGGGATTGACGCTGCCCGGCGCATCCTCGATCCCGGCAGCCGACGCCAACCACCAGCGCATGTCGGCGGCCTGTGGCCGCCGCATCGTCGATATGGTGTGGGAGGATCTGACGCCGGACCAGATCATCACTCCGGCCGCCGTCGACAACGCGGTCACGGTCGCCATGGCGACCGGTTGCTCCACCAATGCCATCATTCACCTGATCGCCATGGCGCGGCGCGCCGGCGTCCCGCTGGAGCTCGATGATCTCGATCGCATCGGTCGCACGACGCCGGTTCTCGCCAACATCCGGCCTTCCGGTTCGACCTACCTGATGGAGGATTTCTTTTATGCCGGCGGCTTGCGCGCCCTGATGAAACAGCTCGGCGACAAGCTGGATCCCACCGCGATCACCGTTATGGGAAAACCCTTGGTGGATGGTCTCGACCAGGTGAAGATCTACAATGACGACGTTATCCGGCCATTGTCGAACCCGGTCTATCACGAAGGCTCGCTGGCCGTGCTCAAGGGGAACCTCTGTCCCGACGGCGCGGTTATCAAACCGGCGGCCTGCGACCCAAAATTCCATCGCCATTGCGGCCCGGCGCTGGTCGCCGACAGCTATGCGGAGATGAAGAAGATCATCGACGATCCCGACTATCCGCTGACGCCGGACACGGTTCTGGTACTCCGCAATGCCGGCCCCCAGGGCGGACCGGGCATGCCGGAATGGGGCATGATCCCGATGCCGAAGGCGCTGTTGAAGCTCGGCCTGCGCGACATGGTGCGTATCTCGGACGCCCGCATGTCCGGAACCAGTTTCGGTGCCTGCGTGCTGCATGTCGCACCGGAATCTTATGTTGGCGGGCCTTTGGCGCTGCTGAGAACGGGGGACATGGTCGAGCTTGATATTCCGGCACGCAGCCTCAATATGCTGGTTTCCGAAGAAGAGATCACAGCGCGGCGGGCCGCCTGGGTGGCGCCGACGCGGCATTACGAGCGCGGTTACGGCTTTATGTTCTCCGGCCATATCGAGCAGGCCGACAAAGGCTGCGACTTTGATTTCCTGACGACGGAATTCGGTGGCAAGACGCCGGAACCGGCTATCAACTGAGGCACTACGATGTTTGTTCCCGATCGACGTACGATTCCCGCACAGCCACCCAAGGCTGGCTTCGCTGCCGGTCCGTCCAAGCTGGACGCCATCCGATCGGTCACCCTGTCGCTCGTTTACCTGCCTTTGGCGCGGCCGATCAGCGATGCCAAGGTTTTGACGGGCCGGCAGAAGCCGCTGACGCAGGTGGCCTTTCTATTTTGCGAGATCGTCTCCGAGGCCGGCCATAGCGGTCTCGGTTTCAGTTACTCGAAGAGGGCAGGCGGACCTGCCCTTTATGCACATGCCTGCGAGCTTGCCGACAACCTGATCGGCGAAGACCCCAACGATACGGCACGCATCTGGGACAAGCTCTGCTGGGCTGGGGCCTCGGTCGGCCGCTCCGGCATTGCAACACAGGCAATCGCCGCCATCGACATCTGCCTCTGGGACCTGAAGGCGAAACGCGCCGGCCTGCCGCTCGCAAAACTGCTTGGCGCCCATCGCGACAGTGTCGCCTGCTACAACACCTCCGGCGGCTTCCTGTCATCGACCGTCGAGGAAATCCGCGATGCCATCGACCACTCGATCGCTTCCGGCATCGGCGGCATCAAGATCAAGGTCGGACAGCCAGATCCGATGATCGACCTTCGCCGACTTGATGCGGTGACCAGCCATATCGATGGCCGTGTCCCGCTGATGGTCGATGCAAACCAGCAATGGGACCGCACGACGGCGTTGCGCTTCGGCCGGCTGGTCGAACCGCTCAATCTCGAATGGATCGAAGAGCCGCTCGATGCCTATGACGCCGAAGGCCATGCGGCGCTGGCGCGGGAACTTGCCACACCGATCGCCACCGGCGAAATGCTGGCCAGCGCCGACGAGCACATGGCGCTGATCCGGGCCGATGCGGTCGACTTCATTCAGCCAGATGCGCCGCGTGTCGGCGGCATCACGCCCTTTCTGCGCATCTGCACGCACGCCGAGGCGAAACGCATGCGCCTGGCCCCGCATTTCGCCATGGAAATCCATCTGCACCTGGCGGCCGCCTATGCGCATGAGCCGTGGGTAGAGCATTTCGATTGGCTGGCGCCACTGTTTAACGAACAACTTGAGATCAAGGATGGCCGGATGATCGTGCCAGCACGTACGGGGCTCGGTTGCAGCCTAACAGGCAAAGCCCGCGACTGGACCGTGGAAACGTGCAGCTTCGGCGTCTGAATGAGAACGAGGAGAAGGAAATATGAACCCCGCAACCCGTGAAAAACTGATGGGTGTCTCCGTCGCGACGCTTTGTTCGGCGCTGTTCAAGCGCGGCCTGAGAAACCAGACGATCCAGGATGTTCGGCCGGTGCAGCCGAAGGGCCGCAATATGGTCGGACCGGCCTTCACGCTGCGTTACATGCCGGCGCGTGAGGATCGCAATGCGATGAACGTCTTTCGAAACCCGAAACATCCGCAACGGCTTGCCATCGAGACTTGCCCGGAAGGCTCTGTTCTGGTGATGGACAGCCGCAAGGATCCGCGAGCAGCCTCCGCCGGCGACATCCTGATTACTCGCCTGATGATGCGCGGCGGTGGCGGCGTCGTCACGGATGGCGGCTTCCGGGACGCCATGACCATCGGCGGCCTCGATATCCCCGCCTATCACCATCGTCCCTCCAGTCCGACCAACCTGACGCTGCACGAGGCAATCGACATCAATGTGCCGATAGGCTGTGGCGATGTGGCGGTCTTCCCGGGCGACATCATGGTTGGCGACGACGACAGCGTGATCGTCATCCCTGCCGAGATTGCCGACGAGATCGCCGATGAAGCGGTAGAGATGACCGCTTACGAGGATTTCGTCACGGAACGTGTCAAGCAAGGTCACACGATCATCGGCCTCTACCCGGCCACCGACGAAAGCAATCTGACGCTCTTTGCCGAATGGCGGAAGGTGAATGGCCGCTAGAGCATGATGCCGAAAAGTGTGAGCGGTTTTCGGACGACATCATGCTCTAACTATTTAATTTAGAACAGGATCCAGATTTTGGGCAGACCTGGCCTAAAATCATCCTGTTCCAAGGCGGCGCACCTTGGACAACACTTCACGCATCAGGACGGAGCGGGGCTCCGCCGAGGAGAATAACAATGAGCTGGACCCCTTCAGGCAGGCATTTCATCGCCGGCGAGTGGATTGCCGGAACGACGACATTTCAGTCCGAGCCGGCGCATGGGCAGGCACATGACTTTGGTGTCGGCACAACGGAACTGGTCGACCGCGCCTGCCGCGCTGCCGAAGCTGCTTTTGCAGCATTTTCGGCAACGACATGCGAGGAGCGCGCCATTTTCCTCGAGGCAATCGCCGAGGAGATCGACAAGCGCGGCGAGGCCGTCACCCTCATTGGAACGCAGGAAACCGGGCTTCCGGAGGGCCGGCTCAACGGCGAACGCGCTCGCACCACCGGCCAACTCAGACTGTTTGCCGACCATATCCGCAAGGGCGCGCATCTTGACGCCCGCGTCGATGCGGCCCAACCCGATCGGCAACCGGCGCCGCGGCCCGAGATCCGTCTGGTGCAGCGGCCGATCGGCCCGGTCGCCGTCTTCGGCGCTTCGAATTTTCCGCTGGCATTCTCGACGGCCGGCGGCGATACGGCGGCCGCGCTAGCGGCGGGCTGCCCGGTCGTGGTGAAGGGACATTCAGCCCATCCCGGCACAGGTGAGATCATTGCCGAGGCGATTGCAGCCGCTGTCGAGCGCACTGGAATGCCGGCCGGCGTCTTCAGCCTGATCCAGGGCGGCCGTCGTGATGTCGGAACGGCCCTGGTGACGCATCCGGCCATCAAAGCTGTCGGCTTTACCGGCTCGCTTGCCGGCGGTCGTGCGCTCTTTGACCTTTGCGCCCAGCGCCCTGAGCCGATCCCCTTTTTCGGGGAACTCGGCAGCGTTAATCCGATGTTCCTGCTGCCAGCCGCTACCGCTGCCCGGGCAGAGGCGATCGGTTCAGGCTGGGCCGGTTCCCTGACGCTTGGTGCCGGCCAGTTCTGCACCAAACCCGGTATCGCCGTCGTCGTCGACGGGCCGGAGGCGGACAAGTTCACCAGTGCCGCCAAGGCGGCCCTTGAAAAGGTGGCGCCGCAGACGATGCTGACCAACGGCATCGCCACGGCCTATCATGACGGTGCCGACCGGATGCGGGCAAGCAATGCCGTCGCGCCGGTTCTTGCTGCAAAGAGTGCTGGCCGCGACGCAGCGCCGAACCTGTTCGAGACCAACGGCTCGGCCTGGCTTGCCGATCACTCCCTCAGCGAAGAGGTGTTCGGCCCTCTCGGCCTCGTCGTGCGCGTCGACTCGCCTGAAAAGATGCTCGCCCTTGCCGAAAGCTTCCAGGGACAGCTGACCGCGACGATCCATATGGACGACGCCGATCTTGGCCTTGCCCGCGACCTGCTGCCGATCCTCGAAAGGAAGGCTGGTAGATTGCTGGTCAATGGCTTCCCAACCGGCGTCGAGGTTGTCGATTCCATGGTGCATGGCGGACCCTACCCGGCCTCGACCAACTTCGGCGCAACCAGCGTCGGGACCATGTCGATCCGCAGGTTTCTGCGCCCCGTCGCCTACCAGAATTTCCCTGCCGGCCTGTTGCCCCAAGACCTGCGCAACTGAAACCGAGGAGTGCCAAATTGATTGCCCCGACGGTACTTCGCGAGATCATTCGCAACGGCCTGCTGTCTTTTCCCGTCACCCCTTTCGATGCCGAGGACCGGTTTGCCGCCAGGCCGTTTTCAGCGCATCTGGAATGGCTGTCATCGTACCCCGTTGCCGGCCTGATCGTTGCCGGCGGCACCGGTGAGCTATTCTCGCTGACGCCGGGCGAGGTGGTTGAGGTGGTAAAGGTCGCCCGCGCAGTGTCCGGCGATGCGCCTGTTATTGCCGGATGCGGCTACGGCACGCGCATTGCCTGCGACATGGCCCGCGAGATCGAGGCGGCCGGTGGCGACGGCGTTCTTCTGCTGCCGCATTACCTGACTGAGGCGCCGGCAGATGGAATCGCCGCGCGTGTACGGGCTGTCTGCAAGGCCACCAGTATGGGCGTTATCGTTTATAATCGTGGCCAGGCGCGGGTTTCGGCCGAGCAGCTTGCTCAGCTTGCCGACGAATGCCCAAATCTGATCGGCTTCAAGGACGGTACCGGCGATATCGATACGGTGCGCCGTGTCACGATCGCGCTCGGCGACCGCCTTTCCTATATCGGCGGCATGCCGACACACGAACTGTTTGCCCAGGCCTATCGCGGAGCCGGCATGCCGACCTATTCCTCGGCGATCTTCAATTTCGTGCCTGAAACGGCACTGAAATTCCACAAGGCATTCCTCGCCGGCGACGACGCGGCCTGTGAGCAGATGCTGCGCGATTTCTACTATCCCTTCGCCCGCATCCGCGATCGCAAGGCCGGTTATGCGGTATCCGCGGTCAAGGCAGGCGTGCGTTTGCGCGGCTTTGATGCCGGTCCGGTGCGGGCGCCGCTGACGGATCTGACCGACGAGGAAGTCGAAATGATGCGCGAACTGATTGCTTCGGCCAAGTAAAATTTCGCGCGCCAGACAAGGTTGACGGCGCCGCACTTTGGGATCGCCAGAGTTGAAGGTTGTCGCCAACTAGTATATTAGTGCACTTGTGCTTTACTTAGCTATTGAGGAGATGGATGCCGGAGCACCGGAAACGGGACGCAGATCTACTGTGAGGAGCGCCAAGGGCGCATGGGAGGAGAACGAAATGAAACTGCATTTGTTGGCTGCCTGCTTTTCAACAACGGTGCTCACGCTGAGCGGCGGTATGGCGTACGCTCAGGATGCCAAGAGCAACGTCACTATTGTGCTTGCCGAAACCGTCGATGTCGTCGAACCCTGTATGGCAGCGCGCCAGGACGTCGGCCGGGTCATTTCTGAAAACGTCAACGAGATGCTGGTGGAATTCGACTACGTCAACGGCGGCCTCAAACCCCGCCTGGCGACAGAATGGTCGAAGATCGATGACGACACCTGGGAGTTCAAGCTGCGCCCGAATGTCAAATGGCACGATGGCAAGCCGTTCACCGCCAAGGATGTCCAATTCACCATCGAGCGCAACAAGAACAAGAAGCTCAGCTGCGAGACCGGCGGCAAATATTTCGGCGGCACGGAATTCAGCTTCGAAACGCCCGATGCCAACACGATCCGCATTACGACAAAACCGGCGCAGCCGATTCTTCCGCTTCTGATGACGGTGATGGCTGTGGAATCGGCCGAGGCGACACCAGCCGACGAATTCACCCGCCAGCCGATTGGCACCGGCCCTTATACGTTCGACAAATGGGAAATCGGCCAGTCGATCGTGCTGAAGCGCAATCCGGAATATTGGGGGGAGAAACCCCAGGTGGAACAGGCGACCTATCTGTTCCGCTCCGACAGCGCCGTTGCTGCCGCCATGGTCGATGCCGGCGAAGCCGATATCGTTCCGGCCGTATCCGTACAGGATGCCACCAACAAGGAAACCGATTTCGCCTATCCGAATTCGGAGACGACATCGCTGCGCATCGATACGCGCGCAGCACCCCTTAACGACCGGCGCATCCGTGAAGCGATGAACCTTGCCATCGATCGTCAGGCGATGCTCGGAACGTTGTTCCCCGAACAGGCGAAGATCGCGACACAGCTCGTCGTGCCGACCACGATCGGCTACAATGCCGATATCCCCGCCTGGCCCTATGATCCCGAAAAAGCAAAGGAACTTGTCGCAGCAGCGAAAGCGGACGGCGTCCCCGTCGATCAAGAGATCCGCATCATCGGTCGCAACGGGCAATATCCCAACGCCACCGAAGCGATGGAAGCGATGATGGCAATGCTTCAGGAAGTCGGCTTGAACGTAAAGCTCGACATGTATGACGTTTCCGTGTGGAACGGCTACTTCGTTGCACCCTTTGTCGCCGACTCCGGTCCGACGCTGACCCAGTCGCAGCACGATAATGCGACCGGCGACCCCGTCTTCACCGCATTCGTGAAATACGCGACCGACGGCTCGCACTCCATGGTTCGCGATCCCGCCGTCGACGCGCTGATCGCCAAGGCAACGTCTGCCACCGGCGACGAGCGCACGAAACTCTGGAAGGAGCTTTTCGCCAAGGTGAACACCGAAATCATCGCCGACATCCCGATGTTTCACATGGTCGGTTTCACCCGCGTCTCGCCGCGTCTCGACTTCAAGCCGACGATCGCGACGAATTCCGAACTGCAGCTGTCGCAGATCCGCTTCAAGTAAGCCGGTATGCCGCACTTAACCACGGGCCGCCGCAAATAGCGGCCCGTGCTTTCCATGACGTGAGGGAGAATGCCGATGCCCCTGATTGACCGCATTGCCCTGACTCAATTCGCAAAGCAGATATTGACCCGCGCCGGAATGGAGGCCGACAAGGCCGAAACGACTGCCGCCGTCCTGGTGGAAGGCGACATGATCGGCCACGAAACCCATGGCGTCAGCCTTCTGAACTGGTATGTCGAGGCGTTGGATGACGGCTCGCTGGCAAAGTCCGGCAGCTATGAGGTCGTCAATGACCGCGGCGCAGCCTTTGTTTGGGACGGCAAATCCTTGCCCGGTGCATGGCTGCTGACGAAGGCGATCGAGCAGGCCTGCGAACGGGTCGGCGATCATGGCGTCGTCACCGCCGCGATCCGAAACTGCCACCATACCTGCGCTCTTTCAGCCTTCATGCGGCAGGTAACCGACCGGGGCCTCATCGTGCAGCTGTCGGTCTCGCATCCCGCTGCAAGCCGCGTTGCGCCCTATGGCGGCACGAAGCCGCTTCTGACGCCCAACCCGATGGCGGCCGGCTTCCCGACATCTGCGGATCCGATCCTGATCGACGTCTCGGCCTCGATCACCACCACGACCATGACGCAAAACCTGGCGAAGGCCGGCAAGAAATTTCCGGAGGCCTGGGCTGTCACCGCTGCAGGCGAGCCAACCGATGATCCGCGCGAGGTGACGGAACGGGGCGGGACAATGATGCCTCTTGGCGGCCAGTTGAAGGGGCACAAGGGTTTTGGGCTCGGACTGATCGTCGAGTTGCTGGGGCAGGGGCTTTCCGGCAAGGGACGGGCCAACACGCGGTCCGGTGTCTTTTCGCAAAGCGCTTACCTTCAGGTCATCGATCCCGCCTTTTTTGCCGGACTCGATGCCTTTACAGCGCAGTCTGACTTTCTCGCCTCTGCCTGCCGCAGCAATCCTCCCGCGCCCTGGAACAATGGCCCCGTTCGCATGCCGGGCGACAGCGCAGCGCGAAAGCGCCGCTCGGCGCTGGAAGAGGGCGTGCCGGTCGGTGATGCAGCTTGGCAAAAGCTTTGCAAACATGCCGAGATTCTAGGCTTGCCTATTCCCGACGTCGCCGCGTGAGGAACACATCTCTACTTCGAAACTTCTTATCGGTCGCCGCAATGCCCGGTGTCAGGTGCAATCAGATCGGCCAGACCAACAACAGGATCGGCACACTGACGACCACCACAATGAGCGAAAGCGGCAGACCCAGTCGGGCGTAGTCACCAAATCGATATCCGCCCGGTCCCATCACGAGCGTATTGCATTGGTGTCCGATGGGCGTGAGGAAGTCACAGCCGGCTCCAATTGCCACCGCCATCAGAAACGCATCGGGCCTGAAGCCCAGCTTCTCGGCAAAGGTCGCGGCGATCGGGGCCATGACCAGAACCGTCGCTGCGTTGTTCAAAAACGGGGTTACGGCCATGGCCGCAACCAGGATCAGAGCCAAAGCGCCGAAGGGCGGGAGCATTTCGGCGGTGCGCGACAGGAGGTCCGCGATGATGTCGGTGGTCCCTGTGGTCCTGAGCGAGTCGCTGATCGGAATGAGAGCGGCCAGCATGATCAGAATGGGCGCATCGAGATGCTGATAAACTTCCCGCAAGGGAACGGATCCGGTGACCACCATCAGAAAAGCGGCGGCGAAGAACGCTGTCGCAACGGGAATGCCTCCGAAGGCTGTCGCCCCCATCGTTGCCATCAGGATAATGACGGGAATCATGCCGTTGCGGGCGTTGCCGAGCTTCATATCTCGTTCGACCAGCGGCAAACATCCCCATTCGCGAAGAAGATCCGGCAGTTTCTGCAAGTCGCCCTGCAAGACCACGACGTCGCCATTGCGGATCTTGATCTCGCCCAGACGCTCGGTGAAGCGCCTGTCGCGGCGGCTGACGGCAAGAAGGTTGAGTCCGGTATTGTGGAAGAGAGAAACGTCTTTTGCGCTGACGCCGATCAATCGGGAATGTTCGCCAACGATAGCTTCAACAGAACTGATATCTTGGCGTGTCTCGGGCTCGTGTTTACGGTCGGACAGTTGAAGCTTGGCTTCACTGACGATCTTGTCGAGGGCGCTCTGTTCCCCCTCGATAATAAGAAGGTCGCCATCCTTGAGCACCGTGTCGGGAAGGGGCGTTCGTCTTTGGCCGTTGCCACCGATAATCGCAGTCACCATCGCATCGCCGCCCGCCGGCTTCTGCAGCCAGCTGACGGACCGCCCGATCGCCCCTGATGGCGTGGTGACCTTGGCCTCGGTCGTGTAGTTTTTGATCGCCACCGCCTCATCCATCGACGTTTCGACCCGTGATCTTTCAGGCAGCAGCTTGTAGAACAGCGCCAGAAAGACAACGCCGGCTACAGAGAGCGCCAGGCCGACAGGCGTATAGTCAAACATCATGAACGGCTGCCCGGTGATCTCCTCGCGCACCCGGGAAACGATGATGTTTGGCGACGTGCCGATCTGCGTCATAAGCCCTCCGAGCAGAGAGGCGAAAGACATCGGCATCAGGAACATCGACGGTGATACGCGTGATTTCCGGGCCATTTGCACAGCGACCGGGATCATGATCGCCAGCGCACCAATGTTTTTGATGAAAGCCGACAGGGCTGCGACAATGGCAACCAGAATGATCAGCTGCATCCGTGGCCCGCGTCGTTCGGGAGAAAATCTGCGCAAGGCGACATCCATGATCCCCGATCTGGATATCGCCGCACTGACGATGAGCGCGCTGCCGACGATGATAACAATGTCATCGGAAAAGCCGGAAAAAGCATTCTTGGCGGGGACGATGCCGACAATGATTGCAGCGAGAAGGGAGCTTACTGCGACTATATCGTATCGATAACGACCCCACAGGAACGCGCCCATCATCAGCGCGATGATGAATAGAGATAGCCATTGATCAGCGCGCATGTTTGCATCCCGGTGGTAGCAATTAACGTTTGAAGCAAGAGAACGATACGACGAGACGGAGACATTTTTTTCTCGTCTATACCCAGCCGTTTTATCCGCTGACGGCTGGAGGAGCACCCTGATGGAACTTCCAGCCGTCAGGCGGCATTTCGCTGTCGGGGTTACTTTCGGGAACGACCATGGCCAGTGACAAACTATCGACCTATCGGTCGAAGCGCGACTTTCAAAAGACGGCGGAGCCGAGCGGCGATACGCAGCTCGCCCGCAGCAATCGCCGTCGCTTCGTGATCCAGAAACATGATGCCACCCGGCTGCACTACGACCTGCGGCTCGAGCTGGATGGCGTCTTCAAATCCTGGGCGGTCACCAAAGGCCCGTCTCTCGACCCGCACGACAAGCGACTGGCAGTTGAGGTCGAGGATCATCCGCTCGACTATGGCGACTTCGAAGGCACCATTCCGAAAGGTCAGTATGGCGGCGGGACGGTCATGCTCTGGGATCGGGGCTATTGGGAACCGGAAGGAAATAAGAGCCCCGAGCAGGCCCTCGCCAAGGGTGACTTCAAGTTCACCTTGGAAGGCAAACGCCTGCACGGCAGCTTCGTGCTGGTGCGCATGCGCAATGATCGCAACGGCGGCAACCGGACAAATTGGCTGCTCATCAAACACCATGATGAGTTCTCTGTCGAAAATAATGGCGAAGCGATCCTCGAGAAGAACGACACCTCTGTCGCCTCCGGCCGAACCATGGAAATGATTGCCGCCGGCAAGGGACGAAAGCCCAAGCCTTTCATGGTCGAGGGTGGCGACGTTCAGGCTGATGCCGTCTGGGACAGCAATCACGGACTGGCTGCCGAAGAGCGAAAAGAGAACGCCGGAGGCGGTCGGAAATCGAAACCGGCCACAAAAGTCGATCTGCCGGATTTCATTGCGCCGCAGCTCTGCCAGACCCTGGAACGCCCTCCGGCCGGCACCGGCTGGATTCACGAGATCAAGTTCGACGGTTACCGGATCCAGATGCGGGTGCTGGATGGTGAGGCGACGCTGAAGACCAGGAAAGGGCTCGACTGGACGGCCAAATATCCCGAGATCGCCCAGGCGGCATCGACACTGCCCGATGCGATCATCGACGGCGAGATCTGCGCCCTCGACGATCATGGCGTTCCTGATTTCGCGGCCCTGCAGGCGGCCCTTTCGGAAGGCAAGACCGGCGAACTCGTCTATTTCGCCTTCGATCTTCTCTACGAGGGTGGCGACGACCTGCGATCTCTGCCGCTCGTCGAGCGCAAGACGCGGCTTCAAAGCCTTCTGTCCGACGCCGGCGATGATCCGCGCATCCGTTTCGTCGAGCATTTCGACACCGGCGGTGATGCAGTTCTCCGGTCTGCCTGCAAACTCTCGCTGGAAGGCATCGTCTCGAAAGAGGCGGATGCACCCTATCAATCCGGCCGTACCGAAAGCTGGGCGAAGTCGAAATGCCGCGCCGGCCACGAGGTGGTGATCGGCGCCTATGCCAAGACCAACGGGAAATTCCGATCCCTGCTGGTCGGCGTCTACCGCGGCGACCACTTCGTCTATGTCGGCCGCGTCGGCACAGGATATGGCGCGAAGAAGGTTGAAACGCTGCTTCCGAAGTTGAAAGCGCTCGAGACGGCAAAGTCGCCGTTCACCGGCATCGGCGCGCCGAAGAAGGAGGCCGAGGTCACCTGGCTGAAGCCCAAGCTCGTGGCGGAAATCGAATTCGCGGGCTGGACCGCCGACGGTATTGTCCGGCAGGCGGCCTTCAAGGGATTGCGGGACGACAAGCCGGCCAAAGAAGTCAAGGCCGAACGGCCGGCAAAGCCCGCGCAAACTGACGTGCCGCAGCCGGCCATGGAGGCGAAGGCTAGACCCGTCCGCAAAAAAGGCGCCAAGGCGGAGGTCATGGGGGTGCTGATCTCAAACCCGGACAAGCCGCTGTGGCCGGATGCCAATGACGGCAAACCTGTCAGCAAGGAAGAGCTGGCCCGTTACTACGAAGCCGTCGGCTCCTGGCTGATCGAGCACATCAAGGGACGGCCATGTTCCATCATCCGCGCGCCCGACGGGATCGGCGGCGAGCAGTTTTTCCAGCGCCATGCGATGCCCGGCACCTCGAACCTTCTCGAACTGGTCAAGGTTTTCGGCGATAAAAAGCCCTATCTGCAAATCGACCGGGTCGAAGGCTTGGCTGCCGTCGCCCAAATCGGCGCCGTCGAGCTGCACCCCTGGAATTGCGAACCGCATCAGCCTGAGGTGCCCGGCCGGCTCGTCTTCGACCTTGATCCAGGTCCGGACGTGCCATTCTCCGCGGTCGTTTCGGCAGCCCGCGAAATGCGGGACCGTCTCGACGCGCTGGGTCTGATCAGCTTTTGCAAGACGACTGGCGGCAAGGGTCTGCATGTCGTCACGCCACTCGCAGTCAACAAGCGCAAGCCGCTTTCGTGGGCGGAAGCGAAGAGCTTCGCACACGACGTCTGCCAGCAGATGGCGCGCGACAATCCCGATCTCTATCTGATCAAGATGACGAAGAGCCTGAGGAACGGCCGGATCTTCCTCGACTATCTGCGCAATGACCGCATGGCGACGGCCGTGGCGCCTTTGTCACCGCGCGCCCGATCGGGAGCCACCGTCTCCATGCCGCTGACTTGGACGCAGGTCAAATCAGATCTGGACCCCAAGCGCTTCACTATCCGCACCGTTCCGACCCTGCTGTCGAAGTCCACTGCCTGGGAAGATTACGGCGATGGCAAGCGTCCGCTGGAGCAAGCGATCAAACGGCGCGGCAAGGCTTCCAAGGCGGCTTGAGTATCTGAGTGATTTCTCTGCGTGCCGATATTGCCCTTCACGAAATTGCTCCAAATAACTGTGGAATCGATCGAGGACATCCAAGCGTTGACAATCGCTTGCCCCTGAGGTCTACTGGCCCACTTACCGGACCAGCAGACCTCAGGGGGAGGGGATGGCGATGGATGTTCGGGCGATGCTCGAAGACGACGTTGCGACGCTTGGGGGAGCGCCGAAGAAGTCGATGAAAGACTTCGTCGTCCAGAAGATTGCGACCTTCATCGCCACCGGCATCCTCAAAGCCGGCGACCCGCTGCCCAGCGAACGGGAGCTCGCTTCCGCGCTTTCCGTCAGCCGCGAGACCGTCCGCGGCGCGATCCTGATCCTTTCTACGCATGGAATTCTCTCGGTTGCACAAGGGACGCGAACGGTCGTGGCGTCAGAGGATGTCGGCGAATTGGCGGTCCAGACTGCGCGGTATCGCGACATTGCGGCCTACAGTCTTGACCATGTTCACGAGGCGCGGCTGCTGATCGAAGCACAGGTCGTCAGGGCCGCGGCGGTCAAGATGGAGCCGTCGACCCTTGATTATCTCCGCAAGTCGATCGCAGCACAGGAAGCCGCCTGCGACGATCCCGTCCGTTTTTTGATCTGCGACCGAGAATTTCACACCGCTATCTACCGTTCCAGCGGCAATGCGGTGCTGGCCGACATGGCCGCCGATCTCTATTCCTATCTTCTCAGCCACCGAAGGCGCGTCGTATCGCAGCCCGGAACGATCGCCACGAGCATCGCCGATCACCGGTTGATCCTCGCTGGCTTGGAGACGCGGGACCCGGATGCCGCATGCGCGGCCTTCGCGATCCACGAAACCCGTATTTATACGACGACCAAATTACTCTTCTCGTAGTTCGCAGGGAGGCGAAACACGATGCATATTCTCATTATCGGAGCAGGAGGAATGATCGGCCGGAAGCTCGCCGCCACACTGGGGCGCAGCAGTTCCCTCGGCGATCATGCAATCACCCGCCTGACGCTCGCGGATGTCGCGGCTCCGCCGGTGCCGGAAGGCGCCTCCGTGCCGGTGGAGGCACTGGCTGCCGATATTTCCGAAAGCGGCGCAGCGGAAGCCCTGGCGGCTCGCCGGGCCGACGTGATCTTCCATCTCGCCGCGATCGTTTCCGGTGAAGCCGAGCGCAATTTCGACCTCGGCTACAAGGTCAATCTCGACGGCACGCGATTGCTGTTGGAAGCGATCCGCCGGGAAGGAAGCCGCCAAGCCTATGTTCCCCGGTTCGTATTCTCCTCGTCGATCGCGGTCTATGGCTCGCCGTTTCCCGATCCCATTCCCGATGATTATGTGCTCGCACCTCTCACCAGCTACGGAGTCCAGAAGGCGATTTCCGAGCTTCTGCTTGCCGACTATTCGCGGCGCGGCTTTATCGACGGCGTCGGAATCCGGTTGCCGACCATCGTCATCCGGCCGGGTGCGCCGAATGCCGCCGCATCGGGCTTCTTTTCCGGAATCCTGCGTGAACCGCTCGCAGGCCAGCGGGCTGTTCTTCCGGTCGAAGAAACGGTCAAGCACTGGCTGGCAAGCCCGCGTTCCGCCATCAAGTTCCTGATCCATGCGGCCACACTCGACACGGCGGCGCTGGGTGTTCGGCGCACGCTCACCATGCCGGGCGTCGCCGCTACCGTGGCCGACCAGATTGCCGCCTTGCGCCGTGCTGCCGGTCCCGAGGCGGCGGAGTTGATCGATCGTCGCCGCGACGAGGTCATTGAAGGGATCGTCGCCGGATGGCCGAAGTCCTTTACGCCCGAACGCGCGACGCAACTGGGTTTCGTCGCCGAAACCACGGTGGACGAGCTGATCGAGGTCTACCTCGCCGAAGATGCTCCGGGTGCGTCCGGATGAGATTGGGCTGGGCTAAAACCGCCCCATAGGAGGAGAGTATCGCCCGGGCACACCCGCATATGCGGGATTGCAGCGGCAGAAGGACTTGAGAAGATAAGGCCGCCGGCAAGATATACGAAATTACGAATACATAGCATGTAGCGCTCGATTTCTGGGAGGAGTGGGTATGGCAGGCGTTCAATTCGCGGATGTGCGGAAATCATTCGGGGCATTTCCGGTCATCAAAGGCGTCGATATCGACATTGCCGACGGGGAATTCGTGATCCTGGTCGGCCCGTCGGGTTGTGGAAAATCCACTCTTCTGCGGATGCTGGCGGGACTTGAGAATATTTCCGGCGGCGAGATCAAGATCGGCGGGCGCGTGGTCAACACGCTGCCGCCCAAGGACCGCGACATCGCCATGGTGTTCCAGAACTATGCGCTCTATCCGCATATGACGGTACAGGAGAACATGGGCTTCTCGCTGATGCTGAACAAGGCGCCGAAGGCGGAAGCCGAGAAGCGGGTGAAATATGCCGCCGGCATCCTCGGTCTCGACAAATTGCTCGACCGTTATCCGCGCCAGCTATCCGGCGGTCAGCGCCAGCGTGTCGCCATGGGGCGGGCGATCGTCCGCGATCCGGAAGTCTTCCTGTTCGACGAACCGCTATCCAACCTCGATGCGAAGCTGCGCGTCGCCATGCGCGCCGAAATCAAGGAACTGCACCAGCGGCTGAAAACGACGACGGTCTACGTCACCCACGACCAGATCGAGGCCATGACTATGGCCGACAAGATCGTCGTCATGCATGACGGCGTTGTCGAGCAGATCGGCACGCCGCTCGAGCTTTACGACAAGCCGGCCAATCTCTTCGTTGGCGGGTTCATCGGCTCGCCGGCGATGAACATGATCAAGGGCCGGCTCGATCCCGAAAACCCCACAAGTTTCAGGGCATCCGACGGCACTGCGCTCCCGGTCGCCAATCCGCCAGCCGACGCCATCGGCCGCGACCTCGTCTACGGGCTGCGCCCGGAATACATTTTACTCGATGCCAACGGGCTGCCCGGCGAAATCGTGGTGATCGAGCCGACCGGCTACGAGACACATCTTATCCTCAGGCTCGGCGGCAGCGACCTCAGCTGCGTCTTCCGCGAACGCGTCAGCGCGCGGCCGGGCGAGACCCTGCGCGTTGCGATCGACGCCGCGCATGTTCATCTCTTCGATGCCGAGAGCGGCCGAAGATTGACCGACTGACGCCGTCCAGCGGCTGCGCGGGGCGGAGGAGCCCCGTCGCCCGCAGGCCGGCAGCACCCCGTTTCAGGGATGCAAGGACCGACGTTCACCAAGCGGGAGGTGAACGTCGGGGAGTTCGCACCCGCTTTTTGAAGAGGAGGAATATCATGAGTTTTAAGAGACGTGACTTTCTTGCCGCCTCGGCTGCCGTTGCCGGCGCCGCCGGCCTCGGCATCAGGCCGACCTTCGCGCAAGCCGAACCGACCTACACACCGGAAAGCGGCGCCAGCCTGCGGCTGCTACGCTGGACACCTTTCGTCAAGGGCGACGAGGAGGCATGGCTTGCCAACACCAAGAAGTTCACCGAAGCGACCGGCGTCGAGGTGCGCATCGACAAGGAAAGCTGGGAAGATATCCGCCCGAAGGCGGCCGTCGCGGCCAATGTCGGCTCCGGCCCGGACCTCATCATGTGCTGGTTCGATGACGCCCACCAGTATCCCGACAAGCTGGTCGACCTGACCGAACTCGCCAACTATCTCGGCAACAAGTATGGCGGCTGGTATGACGGTGTGAAGGGCTATGCCGCGCGCGGCGACACCTTCATCGCCATGCCGCTGGCGGCAATCGGCAATGCGGTGGTCTATCGCGACACTCACGTGAAGGCAGCCGGCTTCAGCGAGTTCCCGAAAGACACGGCGGGCTTCCTCGAGCTTTGCAAGGCGATGAAAGCCAAGGGTACGCCGGCCGGCTTCCCGCACGGCAAGGCCGTCGGCGACGGCAACAACTACGCCCATTGGCTGCTTTGGAGCCACGGCGGCAAGATGGTCGACGAAGGCGGCAAGGTGACGATCAACAGCCCGGAAACGCTGGCGTCGATCAACTATGCCAAGGAGCTCTATGCGACCTTCATTCCGGGCACGGAAAGCTGGCAGGACGTCAACAACAACCGCGCCTTCCTCGCGGGCCAGGTGTCGCTGATCGCCAACGGCGTCTCGGTCTATTACACGGCCAAGAACGACCCGAAGCTCGCCGAGATCGCCAAGGACATCCGCACGACGAATTTCCCCGTCGGCCCGGTTGGCCAGAGCGTCGAGCTTTTCCAGACGAGCTCACTGCTTCTCTTCAAGCATACGAAGTATCCGGAAGCGGCGAAGGCCTACATCAAGTTCATGATGGAAGCCGACCAGATGAATGCCTGGATCCAGGGCTCAAGCGCCTATTGCTGCCAGCCGCTCAAGGCTTTCGCCAAGAACCCGATCTGGACATCCGATCCGATCCACGCGCCTTATGCACGTGCCTCGGAAAAGCTGCGTCCGAACGGCTATGCCGGCCCACTTGGTTATGCCTCGGCAGCGACCATGGCCGATTACGTTCTGGTCGACATGTATGCGGCCGCCGTCACCGGCCAGATGTCGCCCGAAGATGCGATGAAGGAAGCTGAACGCCGGGCAAACCGCTACTATCGCGTCTGAGCCACGCTTCAAAGCAAGCGGCATGCCGGCTTCGGCGTGCCGCAAGCACCCTGCGAGTTCAAAACGCAATCTGGAGATAAGCAATGTCGATGGTGAATCCGGAGGATAGACGCGGGCCGATCTCTTCGCTCCTGCAGAACAACAATGTGCTCGGCTTCCTGTTCATGTTGCCGGCGGCGGTGTTCCTCGTCTGCTTTCTCACCTATCCGCTGGGGCTCGGCGTCTGGCTCGGCTTCACCGATACGAGGATCGGCCGCGACGGCATCTTCATCGGGCTGGAGAACTACCAGTTCCTGATGGACGACAGCGTCTTCTGGCTGTCGGTCTTCAACACCATTCTCTATACCTCCGTTGCCTCGGTGCTGAAATTCGCGCTCGGCCTCTGGCTGGCGATGCTGCTCAACCAGCATCTGCCGTTCAAATCCTTCTTCCGGGCCATCGTGCTGCTTCCCTGGGTGGTGCCGACGGTGCTTTCGGCGCTGGCCTTCTGGTGGATCTACGATTCCCAGTTCTCGATCATCTCCTGGTCGCTGATGCAGCTCGGGCTGATCAGCGGACCGATCAACTTCCTCGGCGATCCCATCAATGCGCGCATATCCGTCATCGTCGCCAATGTCTGGCGCGGCATTCCCTTCGTGGCGATCTCGCTGCTTGCGGGGCTGCAGACGATTCCGGCGTCGCTGCAGGAGGCCGCCTCGCTCGACGGCGCCACGAACTGGCAGCGTTTCCGCTATGTGACGCTGCCGATGTTGACGCCGATCATCGCCGTTGTGATGACCTTCTCGGTGCTCTTCACCTTTACGGATTTCCAGCTCATCTACGTGCTGACCAAGGGGGGACCCGTCAACGCGACGCATCTGATGGCGACGCTATCCTTCCAGCGCGGCATTCCAGGCGGTCAGCTCGGCGAGGGTGCGGCCATCGCGGTCGCCATGGTGCCCTTCCTGCTCGGCGCCATCATGTTCAGCTTCTTCGGCCTGCAACGGCGCAAATGGCAACAGGGCGGCCAGGATTAGGGTCAGGGTTAGGGAGAGTGACGATGTCGATAAATTCAAACGCCGCCGATCAGGTCGTGACCGACAATGCCGAAGGTATGAGCTATCTGAACCGCCTGCCGCGGCGGATCGTGATGCTCTACCTGCCGATGGCCGTCTTCGTCGTCGTGCTGCTCTTCCCGTTCTACTGGATGGCGATCACCGCGGTGAAACCGAACGATCAGCTGACCGACTACAGCAACTACAGCCCCTTCTGGGTCGTGGGAGCGACGCTCGATCACATCAAATACCTGTTCTTTGAGACATCCTATCCGGGCTGGCTGTGGAACACGATGCTGGTCGCGGTCTGCTCCACGTTCCTTTCGTTGGTGGCGTCAGTCTTCGGGGCCTATGCCATCGAGCGCGTCCGCTTCACAGGCTCCCGTTCGGTCGGCCTCGTCATCTTCCTCGCCTATCTCGTGCCGCCGTCGATCCTCTTCATCCCGCTTGCCTTCATCGTCTTCAAGCTCGGAATCTACGACTCGCGGCTGGCGCTGATCTTCACCTATCCGACCTTCCTCATTCCCTTCTGCACCTGGCTGCTGATGGGCTATTTCCGCTCGATTCCATTCGAGCTGGAGGAAAGCGCGCTGGTGGACGGCGCCAACAGATGGCAGATTCTCACCAAGATCATTCTACCGCTCGCCGTGCCGGGGCTGATTTCGGCTGGCATCTTCGCCTTCACGCTGTCCTGGAACGAATTCATCTATGCGCTGACTTTCATCCAGTCCTCGGAAAACAAAACCATCCCGGTCGGCGTCCTGACCGAACTGGTGCGCGGCGACGTCTTCGAATGGGGGGCACTGATGGCGGGCGCATTGTTCGGCTCGCTCCCGGTGGTCATCCTCTACTCGTTCTTCGTGGACTATTACGTCTCATCGATGACCGGGGCGGTGAAGGAGTGACATTCTACCGCGGACACGCCCTTGCTTCCCGCAGCAACTGGGTGCTACCGGTGCGCAGTAGCAATGATAGGCGTGTCCGCAGCTTAAATGGGATCAGCGGCCGTCCCATCATGTATCGAAACCTCGTCTTGCCGAGATCGAATAATTGTAAATTGCCGCGTAGCTCGTCGATACGAGCAGCGGAAATGCGATGGTCTTGAGTATTTCCGGCGTACCGGTCGCCGCATGGATTGCCACGAGAATGCTGGCTGAGCCGAGACAAGCAATGACAGGCGGCGCCCAAAATCGTGCGGATCCGACGAAGCGCTTTGAAAGCCAGTCGATCACAGATTTCAGGAAAAGCGTCAGGCAGGCGGAAATCGTACCCTGCACTAGGCCGGCATAGAGCGGCAATGGCATGGCGTGCGCGCGATTGGCGAAAACCGCCCAGCTGCCCATTGCCAAAAAGGCGAAGAGAACGTGGACAACGCCGCTGCTGAGAAGCCGGTGGAGTGCATTCGGCATCACATCGACCACCCGTAGCGCACAAGATGGCGCAACAGGGTCAGAGCCTTTTCTTCATCGCGGCGCGCAATATATCGTTGATCCGATCCTGCCAACCAGGGCCATCTTCCTGGAAAAAGGCAAGCACATCACTGTCGATCTTGAGCGAAACAAACTCCTTGGTATTCGGCAGCGCCGGCCGCTCAACAGCCTGTTCCGGCTTCTTCTTCGCGGGTTTGAACAACGCTTCGGCAGCATCCATTGGATTGACAGGTCTGCGGGGAGAGTTTGCCATCGATGTGACTTTCTATTGCCTGTCGGAGCGACATATGAGCGGCATACGGGATGTCGGCCGCTTCGTCGACTATATATCTTGTTTTACGACACGGGGATTTAGCCGACCTGCTCGATCGCCAGCGTGCCGGCGGCAGAAACCACTTGTCCTTGCGCTTCCGGTCGTTCGCCTCGGTGACCGCGTAAAGCCGTCGGCTATGATCGGGAAGCGGCTTCACAAGGTTTGCATTGCCGGCAGGTTCTGGATGCCAGACCTGCCGACAATCTGATCGTCAATCAGCCTTTTTGCGATACAGCAATGTCATGAGCGCGAGGACGCATCCCAAGACTCCGACCGATGCGAAGATGTAGAAGTTCCACTGTGGAGCCAGGCCTGCACCCAGAACCGCGCCGCCGATGGCCGGTCCTATCATGCCGCCGATACGGCCGATGCCGAGCGAGAAGCCAAGGCCGGTTCCGCGGATCTCAACCGGATAGAGGTTTCCAACGAGAACGTTGGCGAGGATCTGCGTACCGATCGTTCCCGTACCGGCGAGTGCGACGAGACCATAGACCTGGAGGCCCTGATCCACCTGCGTCAGCAGCCAGATCGAGCAGGCTCCGAGAAGAAACATGCCTGCCACGACTATTTTGACGTTTCCGCGGTCGGCAATCCTTGCGCCGATCAGGAGGCCGACGGCCGCTCCGAGATTGAGCGTTACGGAGAAGAGCAGGGCAGAACCGATGTCATAGCCCATCTTGTTCATGATGGTCGGAAGCCAGTTGACCATGCCGAATGTGAGCAGAAGCGAACAGAAGTGGATGCCCCACGCATTCAATGTCGGCAGCAGGCGACCTTCGGAAAACAACGAGCGGATGCCGACCTGGCGTGACGCAACGGGCCTGGCTACGGGATTGGGCAGCCCGTACTGGTTTGCGATCTGGTTGGCTTCGGTCTGGCGGTTCTTCGTTGCCAGCCATTCGGGGGACTCGGGGATGAGGCGGATGAAGAAAGGCAGAAGCAGGATCGGTGCACCGCCGATAATCATCAGTGGACGCCATCCGTATTTCTGTATCAGCAGCATTCCGAGGATACCCGAGATGATGCCGCCGGCCAGATAACCGAGAAGAGCAATCGAATAGGCCATTGCCTTCCGTTTCGGCGGAGAAAACTCGATGATCAAAGCGGTTACCGTCGGAAAAAGAGCGCCAAGGCCCAGGCCGGCGAGAAAGCGTGTTCCCTCGAAAGCGAGAAAGTTCGGCGCAAGACCGCTGCCGATCATCATCACGGAAAAGCTCAGCAGACTGCCGATGATGACCTTGCGACGACCTATCCTGTCAGCAAGTGTGCCGGCAACGAGTGCGCCCAGCAACATACCGAACAGGGTGATGGAAGCAGCGCGTCCGACCATGCCCGGCGTCAGGCCCCAACTGGCTTCACCGAGCAACGCCGGCGCGACTGCGCCGTAAACGATCAGGTCGTAGCCGTCGAACAGGATGAGCAGACCGCAAAGGGCGATGATAATATTCGGGCTGCGAACGCGTTCGTTGATAATAGCGAGATCTTGTATGGCCAATTTTCCCTCCCCATACATTTGCGTACAGGAGTACGCTCCTGCCAGCGGCAGGTCCGCGTCGATCCGTGTACAAATCCTCCTGGATCGTTGCCGGCGTGGTTCCTCCCAGCGCCAGACTCACCCGCAAACGGGCCATGTCAAGACAACGATGACACGCTATTAAATACTTGCGAATAAAATATTTGCAACTGCAAACTTTTCAGCTCGCAACTTTTCCCTTTCCGGACATTGCCGGCAGGTTGCTGTGCATGCGACGCAGCGCCTTCTTCAGTGCTGCGACCTCCTCGTCCGACATGTCCTGAACCGCGGTGCGTTCAAGCTCGACGGCAAGCGGCATGAGCCTTTCGGTCAGCGCCTCGCCCTGCGGGGTCAGCCTTACGATGACGATACGGCCATTATCTTCCGGACGTGTTCTCGACACCAGCTTGCGCTTGGCCAGTGTGCCGACGAGGCGCGAAAGCGTCGAAATCTCGACAGAGACGACGTCGGCGAGATCTCCAAGGGTGCTTTCCCGGCGCTCCTTGAGCATGGCCAGAACCCGGTACATCGCCACGCTGAGATTGTCTTCGGCGATTCTCTGCGCGAATACCTCGGCTATCCGCACGCCGGCGCGATTGAGAAGATACGGAACGGAATCGGTAAGTTTGTACATGTCTCTGTCTGCTGGCGGGATTTCGCTTGCTGAGGGCTCTCTCCGACATGCACCTAAATTACCGGAATGACAACACGATTGGCTTTCAGCAGTCGAGAAAGGCTGAGTAAGGCAAGCATTTTCCCGCTCAATTTATAAACTTGCATTGACAATAGTTGCATATGCAATAATCTAAATGCCGAGGAGACACGGGAGGAAATCATGTCTGCCACTGCTGCCCTTGGCATAGCGCCGGCCCCTGCACCCATCAGCGATGCGTTTCGATCGACCATGCGCCGTTTCCCGGCGACGGTGACGGTCATTTCAGCTTGTCGCAACGGTGCGGATCATGGAATGACGGCCACCGCCGTCACATCACTTTCGATGGATCCGCCATCTCTTATAATCTGCCTGAACAATCGCACCTACCTGCATGACATGCTGCTTGAGGTGCCGGAATTCGCAGTCAGCGTTCTGACCGACAGGCAGGCAGCCGTATCGGAAGGGTTCAGCGGCAAGATTGCGCCTGAGCGTCGCTTCGACGCTGCCGATTGGGTTCGCCATGAGCGCGGCATGATGGTGCTGGGCTCCGCTCATGCCTCGGTTGTCTGCCGCCGCATGGGCGCAGTTCCCTACGGAACGCACACGATCTTCATCGGGCAGGTGGTGGATACACGCCATTCCGAAAATACGATCGCGCTGATGTACGAGAATTCGAAATATTGCGCGCCACAGCACGCGCTTCCTGCATCCCAGAACTGAAGGTAGTTCCATGAACAATACAGCCGCCCTGTTTCCCGCCTCGGCGCGGGTCAAGACAGCATGTCTTGCAGATCGCATCGCCCCGGTGCTGGACGAAATCCGTGCCGGCGCCCGCGATACCGAAAAATCCGGTCGTGTGCCGGCGCGCTCTGTCGATCTGCTGCGCTCCGCCGGCTATTTCGATATCGTCAAGCCGGCCCGTTTCGGCGGCGATCAAGGATCGTTTGCCGAGCTTGTCGATGCAAATATCGAGCTGTCGTCGGCCTGCGCCTCCACCGGCTGGGTTGCCGGCCTGCTTTCCGCGCATCAATGGCTCCTCGCCATGTTCGATGAAAGGGTTCAGCAGGAGGTGTGGGGCAGCAATCCGGATGCGCTGCTATGCGGTTCCTATGCGCCGGTCCGCATGGCGGAACGCGTCGAGGGTGGCTTCCGGCTATCCGGCGATTGGGCCTTTGCGAGCGGATGCGAAAATGCCCAATGGGCGCTCTGTGCGGCGATCATTCCGCCAAACGGCGAGGGTGAGCGTCCTGTGCCGGCGTTCCTTCTGGTTCCCGCCGACGACTATACCATCGCCGAGACTTGGGACGTGGTCGGCCTCGCGGGCACCGGCTCAAAAAGCCTGATCCTCAAGGATGTCTTCGTGCCGGAATACCGCATATTGAGCTTTCCGGATGCGACCTCCGGCAGAACGCCGGGCGGACGTGGCTATAAGGGTATCGGCCTTTTCAACATTCCGCTCCTCATGGGGGTTCCGTTCTGCCTCGGCAGCGCCGCCGTCGGTGCGGCGAAGGGCGCACTGGATAGCTATATCGACCAGATCGGGACCCGTGTGACACGTGGTGCAGTTGCCGGTGGCAACAACAAGATCGCGGAGTTTCCGACGATCCAGCTTCGCGTGGCGGAAGCCTCCGCATCCGTGGATGCCGCCCGCGAAATCATTCTGCGTGATATTGCCCGGGCGCAGCAACTAGCCCAGGCCCGCGAGGATGGCACCGGCGAGATCACCGAAGACGATCGGATTCTCGCCCGTCGGAGCCAGTCCTTTGCGGTCAGCCTGGCCCTTCGAGCCGTGGAAGCACTCAATGCGTCGACAGGCGGCCTCGGCCTCCAGATGTCCAACCCCGTCCAGCGTGCATGGCGCGATGCAAATGCCGTCGGGCGCCACATTTCCATGAACTGGGATGCCGTGGGCACCATGGCCGGCCAGCAGCTGCTCGGTCTTCCGCCCAAGGGCCAATTCTGATCCGCCATCCCCATTATTTCGATTCAAGACAGGAAAGAGAGCATATCGTGCAAGGCAAGATCGCGCTTGAAGAACACTTCGCCATTCCCGAGACGCTGCAGGATTCGGCTGGATTCGTGCCGGGCGACTACTGGACGGAACTGTCCGCCCGTCTTCTCGATATCCAGGAAAAGCGTTTGCGGCTGATGGATGCCCACGGCATCGAGAAGATGATCCTGTCGCTGAACGCTCCGGCCGTGCAGGCGATCCCGGATAGGGCAAAGGCCCTGGAGATTTCCCGACGCGCCAACGACTTTCTGGCGGAGCAATGCGTCAAGAACCCGAACCGCTTCCTGGGATTTGCAGCATTGCCCCTGCAGGATCCGGATGCCGCAACACAGGAATTGCAGCGTTGCGTGACGACGATGGGTTTCGTCGGTGCATTGGTCAACGGCTTCTCGCAGGAAGGCGACGGAACGACGCCGCTCTACTACGACCTGCCGCAATACCGACCGTTCTGGGCCGAAGTCGAAAAACTCAATGTTCCCTTCTATCTGCATCCGCGCAACCCGCTGCCGCAGGATAGCCGGATCTATGCTGGCCATTCCTGGTTGATGGGTCCGACATGGGCGTTCGCGCAGGAGACTGCCGTCCATGCGCTGCGCCTGATGGGATCCGGCCTGTTCGACGAACATCCGGCTTTGCGGATCATCGTTGGCCACATGGGCGAGGGACTGCCATATATGATGTGGCGCATCGACAACCGGAATGCGTGGGTCAAGGTGGAAAAGAACTATCCGGCCAAACGCCGCATTGCCGATTATTTCAACGAGAATTTCTACATCACGACGTCGGGGAACTTCCGCACGCAATCGCTGATCGATGCTATGCTGGAAATCGGCGCGGACCGAATTCTGTTCTCAACAGACTGGCCATTCGAGAACATCGACCATGCTGCAAACTGGTTCGACAGCACGACCATCTCCGAAGCCGACCGGCTGAAGATCGGTCGCACCAACGCGGTTTCACTCTTCAAACTCGATCGATAGCATGGTTGCACCTTTCAGATACACGGTCAGCACGGCCCAGGTGATCTTCGGGAGCGGCTCGTTGAACCGTCTCGCCGAGGCGATTGCAGGGCAGGGCGGCAAACGCGCCCTGATCCTTTCGACCCCGCACCAGAAAGCGGAGGCTGAACGCATCGCTGCTTCCCTCGGTCCGCTTGCGGCGGGACTATTCCACGATGCGACGATGCATACGCCGGTCGATGTGACCGAGCGCGCGATGGCGGCCTATAACGCAGCCGGCGCCGACTGCGTCGTCGCGATCGGCGGCGGATCGACGATCGGTCTCGGCAAGGCAATCGCCTATCGCAACGACGCGCCACAAATCGTGGTGGCAACGACCTATGCGGGGTCGGAGGTTACACCGATCCTCGGCCAGACAGAGAACGGGCAGAAGACGACGGTCCGCGGGCCCGGCATCCTGCCCGAAGTGGTGATCTACGACCCTGAATTGACATTAGGATTGCCGGTCAACATCAGCGTCAGCAGCGGGCTCAATGCGATGGCGCATGCGGTCGAAGGTCTCTATGCACAGGATCGCAATCCCATTTCGTCGATGATGGCGGTCGAGGGCTTGCGCGCGCTGAAGCAGGCTTTGCCTCAAATCGTCAATGCCCCTGGGGACATCGAGCCGCGAAGCGAAGCGCTTTACGGTTCCTGGCTGTGCGGCACGGTGCTCGGAGCGGTTGGAATGGCTCTGCATCACAAGCTTTGCCATACGCTGGGCGGTAGCTTCGACCTGCCGCATGCCGAAACCCATGCGGTCATTCTTCCCCATTCTGCTGCCTACAACGCTGAAGCCGCAGCGGATGCGCTAAAGCCCGCTGCCGATCTTTTTGGCGGCTCGCTGGGCAGCAGTCTTTACGATTTTGCCGCTTCGATCGGCGCCCCCGTGGCGCTGCGAGATCTGGGTATGAAGGAAGCCGATCTGGATCATGCAGCGGAACTCGCCGCGCAGAACCCCTACTGGAACCCGCGCCCGATCGAACGGAAAGCGATCCGGGCTTTGTTGCAGAGCGCCTGGGAGGGCGCGCGGCCGCGTTAGTGCTTTAGGAGGATGGCCACGTGCCTGAATATTTCACCGAAGAGAGATCCGTGGAAGCAGTCAACTCGCGGATGGGGCAGGGCGTTGATCCGCGCCTTGCCGAAGTCATGGCGTCGCTCGTCAAGCACCTGCATGCCTTTGCCAAGGATATCAGCCTGACCCAGGAGGAATGGGAGCTGGCCATCGGCTTCCTGACCCGTACCGGCCATCTCTGTCATGATGAGCGGCAGGAGTTCATCCTGCTCAGCGATACGCTGGGTTTGTCGATGCTGGTGGATGCGATCAACAACCGGCGTCCGCCAGGCGCCACGGAAAATACCGTGTTCGGACCGTTCCATGTCGAAGGTGCGCCCGTACGGCAGATGGGTGAAAACATCTCGCTCGACGGCAAGGGCGAGAGCTGTCTCTTCGTCGGGCGGGTGCTGGATCTTGACGGCAATCCGATCGAGGGAGCCCGGATCGATGTATGGTCGGATAATTCCGATGGCTTCTACGACGTCCAGCAGCCGGATATCCAGCCGAAGTGGAACAACCGGGGCATCTTCGTCACCGGCGCAGATGGCGCCTATAGCTTCGTCGGCATAAAGCCGGTTTCCTATCCGATTCCGGATGATGGTCCGGTCGGCCAGATGTTGACGTCCCTCGGCCGCCATCCCTACCGTCCTGCCCATACCCATTACCTAATCACGGCTTCAGGTTATCGGAAGCTGGTCACCCACACTTTTGTCGGCAACGACCCCTATCTGCAATCCGATACGGTGTTTGGCGTCAAAAACAGCCTGGTCGCGCCTTTCGAGCGTGTCGATCGTCCGACGATCTGGCGCTCCGATTTCGATTTCGTGCTGACGCCGTCGGAGAATAGACAATGATCGTCGCCCGCTACGCGATATCCGACCGCGGCAAGGCTGCCGAACGCTCCCGATTGATCGAGGAGCATAGGGCCTATCTGCATGGCGCGGCGATTCGCATCCTGCTGTCCGGACCTTCTGCACCGCCGGCGGAAGGCAAGGGTTCCACCGCAATCGTAATCGCGCAAGTCGAAACGCTCGCCGAGTTCGAGGCCTTCAGCGCAGGAGACCCCTTTGTCCGCTCCGGCGTTTACGCGAGCGTCGACATATTCGAATGGCGGCCCAGTTTTGGGCTTCTTCTGGAGAGTCTCTGATCGGCGTTTTAACCTGCTGAAAGCGATCAGATCCAGAGCATGATGCCGAAAAGTGTGAGCGGTTTTCGGACGACATCATGCTCTAACTCTTTAATTTAGAACAGGATTCAAATTTTAGGCCGACTCGGCCTAAAATCATCCTGTTCTAGGTCATATCGAAGACAGCGGCGTTGTCTTGAACCTCGCGCAGCCCCTTGTACGAGGCATGGCGGAGATTGCCGTCATCCGTCCAGCCGCGAAACTCGATCTCGGCGATCAGCGTCGGCTGCACGAGGACGAGGCGCTTGCCATTCAGCGGAACGACCGGCCGGCTCGTCTTCAACCGGTCCAGCGTCTTTTTCAGGTATTCAGCATCGCTGGCACTGAAGCCGGTTCCGACGGAGCCAACGTAAATCCAGTCGAGGCCTTGTCTGCCGGCCAGCAGCAGCCTGCCGATGCCGCCGCGGGCGGATGCGGACTGCTCGTAACCGACGATCATGAAGCTCTCACTCTGGACGCATTTGATCTTCAGCCAGTCGCCCGTGCGGCCACTGCCGTAGGGTCGGTCGCGATGCTTGGCGATGATGCCTTCCAGATAATGATGGCAGGCGTGCTCGAGAAGGTCTTCGGCCGGCAGCTCTATCTTTTCGGAAATGCGGATCGCCTGATCATCGCCTTCCGGTATCAGGTCTTCAAGCAGGTGCCGGCGTACGTCGAGCTCGGTGCCGGTCAAATCGTGTCCATCGAGATAGAGAAGGTCGAAGGCGACGAGGATCGACTCGGTCGATGCTCGCTTGCCGCCCCGCCCGCCGAGCGAACGCTGCAGGGCGCCAAAATCCGAGCGGCCATGATCATCGAGCACAACGGCCTCGCCATCGAGGATCGCGGTCGTTACGCCAAGCCGTTTCGCTGCGGCGGCGATGGTGGGGAAGCGGTGGGTCCAGTCATGGCCGCCGCGGGTGATGACCCGCACGCCCTTCGGCTCAACGTGGATTGCCAATCGATAGCCATCCAACTTCACCTCATAGAGCCAATCCGGCCCAACGGGCACAGTTGGCTTCAGCAGCGCGAGACAGGGCTCGACGCGCGACGGCATAGGATCGAAGGGCAGACTGGGCTGGTCCGGATCGCGCTTGCGGATCGGACGAGACTGCAGCGTTGACTGAGATTCGTCGAGCAAGGGCAGTGGGCGGCGCGGACGTTTCATGATTAAGTCTGACGCCTCCTCGATCGGTTTTCCACTTCGACCGGCTTGCGCCGAGCACTCATGATTCTGATGACATTGCTCGGTGCCGGCCCTTGCTTTTCGCTGGTCTTGGGCTTTGCCCTGTACCGCTTTTTCATCTGTTTCTTCTTCGCTTCGATGGCAACAACGCGACTCAACCGAATCATTCGGCCGATTGTTCCGAGGCGAAACGAATCTCAATTCAAAGACTTAACGCGGAGATGCCTCCCGTATTCCAAGTCCCGAATTCGCTGCCGGATCTGGATCGGGCCGAGCAGTCGTCCCGGTGCGGCCTCAGTTGCATCGAACACGCTCCGGCCCGGCATCAGCGTCAGCATTCCTCAACGGGCGCTGTACTTCGCGTCGAGATCATCCATGGCCTTGACGTTACCGGCAGAACGGCCGTTCTCGTCGAAGGTCTGGGCAAGAAACGCATCAGCGATCGACTTTGCAAGCTCCGTTCCGATGACGCGGGCTCCCATGGTGATGATCTGCGCATTGTTGGAAAGCGCGGCACGCTCGGCAGAATAGGTGTCGTGCGTCAGGGCGGCGCGGATGCCCGGAACCTTGTTGGCCGAGATGCAGACGCCGATGCCGGTGCCACAAACGAGGATCGCCTTGTCGTAGGTGCCGTCGATGACGCCTGAGGCAACGCGGTCCGAGAGGTTGGCGTAGAAAGGATCGGCACCGGCGCTGGTGCGCGAGACTTCGTACACGTCGAAGCGGTCCTTCAGATGGTCGGCCAGAACCTTGGCGAGGCCTTCGCCGGCGCTGTCTCCTGCAATGGCAAGCTTCATTGTCTTTCTCCTCAGAGTTTGGCGGCGCATCTGGCCAGGATGTCGAGGTAACCTTCGACATTCCAGGCCGAACGGCCGATGAAGAGCCCGTCGATATGCGGGCTCAAGATCAGTTCTTCGCAGTTCTGCGGGTTGACCGACCCGCCATAAAGGCAGGGGATCTTCCGGCCCAGCACAGCTTCGGCAACGGCGATGATTTCAGACTGGCGCGCATCTGCATAATCTGCGGTCGCCGGGATGCCCTTCTCGCCGATCGCCCAGACCGGCTCGTAGGCGAGTAGGATTTCGGCAGCCTTTTGGGCGCTGGAAAGTTTCGATAGCGCGCCGCGCACCTGGGTTGCGAGGATGTCGGCAGCCTTTCCGCTTTCGCGGTCGAAAAGCGTCTCGCCAATGCAGATCAATGGAATGAGACCGTGGCGAACGGCCGCTTCGGTCTTCAGACCCACAGTCTCGTCGGTCTCTCCAAAATGTTCGCGCCGCTCGGAATGGCCGAGCTCGACGAGATCGAGATTGCAGTCCTTCAGCATTGCCGGCGAGACTTCGCCGGTCCAGGCACCCTGGTCGGCCCAATGCATGTTCTGCGCGCCGACCTTCACCGAGGTCTTGGCAAGCATCGCCTTGACCTCGCGGACGGCGGTGAAGGGCGGAATGACGAAGCGCTGGATGCGCGGGTCGCGTGCGGCATCGGCAGCTTCGAGACCGCGGGCGAAGTGTTCGGCTTCAGCAAGCGTCTTGTTCATCTTCCAGCTGGTGCCAATCCAGAAGCGCGGCGTTTCGGTCATGTCGGATCCTGCGTTGATGCAATGGTGAGCGTGATGCCCGCCTGCTCGAATTCCTCCAAGACAGCAGCATCGGGTGCGCTGTCGGTGATAATCGCGTCCAAATCGGCCAGATCCGCCATGACATGCAGGGCGGTGTGGCCGATGCGCTGATGATTGACCAGAAGGCAGGTCCTGGTCGAGGACGCGATCATTGCCCGCTTGGCGCGCACGACGTTGTCGTCCATGTGATAGGCCAGCCTGCCGCTGACGGCAGGCGTTGAAATGAAGGCAATGTCGGCCCTCAGCCGCGACAATGCCTCCTCGGTGACGACGCCGAGATAGGCGTTGAATTTCGCCGAGTAGATGCCGCCAAGCGCAATCAGGGTGATGCCGGCTTCGCCTTTCAGCCGCTCCATGATCGCCGCATTGTTGGTGATCAACGTCAGCGGCCGCTTCTGCAGCAGCATTTCGCCAAGCACGGCCGCCATCGAGCCGTCATTTACCATCACCGTCATCCCCGGCTCGACCAGTTCCAGTGCGGTCTGCGCCATGGCCAGCTTGGCCTCGTTGCCCTGGCGCTCGCGAATGCGGAAGTCGCTTTCGAACTGCGTTCCGGCATCAATGGTCGCACCGCCGCGAACCTTGCGCAGGACGCCCGCCTGCTCGAGATCGTCGAGATCGCGATGGATCGTCATCTTTGACACGGTGAAGCGATCGGCAAGGTCGTCGAGATCGACGGTCTTGTTTTCGACGAGCAGGTTGACGATCAACTGCTGCCGCTCTTCCCGCCTCATGCCCGCTCTCCACCCTCGTTTGATGTTAAGATAACGGAACACACGTGATAATCAACATCACTTATGTTATTTTGCGATCAAATATTGTTGCTTTCGATCGCTACTTCAATAATGCCTGCGCGGTTCGCTCGTCGGTGATCAGCCCGAAAAGACGCCGACTATTCAGAATTGCCTGGATGGCCGGCACTTTCGACTGTCCGCCCGCCAGCGCCACGAGCCGCTCTTTCTTGGTCTTGGGAAAAGACGCGGAGAGCGTGCGCGCCGTCAGCGCGGTGTCAAGGATATGGCCATCGGCGTCGAAAAAATGTCCGAGGATTTCGCCGACGCCGCCTGCCGCGGCAATGTCGTCGATTTCACCGGGTTCAACCATGCCGGACAAGACGAGCTGCGCCTCGGCATCGACAGTTCCCAGGCCGACGAGCTTCAGATCGGCATTGTTGGCAAGGTCGAAGACCTCCTTGACGGCACGTTGCGCCTTCAGCACTTCGCGGTCCTCGCCGGTATTGGCGAAAAAGGGAACCGGCATGACATAGGCATGGGCGCCGGTCTTTTCGGCGATGCGATGCATCACGTCATAGGGATTGGCGCCGTAGTTTCGTGTCAGCCCCCCAAGCAAGGAGACGAAACGCAGGTTCTTCGCGCTCACCCTCGGCATATATTGGACGGCGGCGGAAAGCGTGCGGCCATGACCAAGGCCGATGACCGTATTGTCGCCGCGCTCGATCTCGCGCTTGAGATAACCGGCGCCGGCATGGCCGAGTGCGCGCAGCGGCAAGCCTTCCTCGCCGAGATCGGGTGCGACCTCGCAATATTGAAGCCCAAACCGTTCCGAAAGCCGCATCTCCAGCTCGACGCATTCGACGATATCCCCGTCGATGGTGACTTTGACCACGCCATCGGCAACCGCTCTTGCGATCAGGCGATGGGCCTTCACCGACGGCACGCCGAGGCGGCGCGCAACGTCGGACTGCGTCAGACCACCGGCATAGTGAAGCCAGGCAGCACGCACGGCAAGCGTATCATCGGCGTCCGTCATCACGGCTCCTTTTCGAAGGTCCTGCGGCGATTCCGCCGTATCGCAGTGCTGCCTTTTAAAGATCTCCGCCTCAGATGTTCAAGTCGGCGACGCCGGTGTCGATATGCGGCGCCCAGAAGGCGACGCTTTCGGCAATCTGCGGGATGACCTGGCGATCGTTCGGCTCGCGTTCCTTGAAGGAGAGTTCCAGGCAGATCTCATTGTCCTTTGCTCCACCTTCGGCCAGCGCCTGCAACAGAGGTGCCGGCTGGATGCGGCCCTTAGCGTTGAATTCGGCGGTAAAGGGCCGGTGCCCGCCCTTGTCCATCAGGCTCTGCTTGATGTGCATGATCGGCGACACCGGCGGGACGGCGCGCGCCCAGGCATAGGGGTCGTAGTCGTCGGGATTGGCGGAGGTGATGTCGCCATGATCGATATCCGCCATCATCCACATCGGAATGGCCATGCCGGCCGATGTCAGCCGCTCCTGCAGCGACAGGCAAGCGCCGATCGTCTCGCCGAACTCGCGGCCGATGCTCATCGGCTCCCAGAACATGTAGGAGAGGCCTGCGGCGCGCGCGTGCTCGGCGACATCAGCCCAACAATCGATGGCGATCTTGATCAGTTCCTCGCGTCTGGCCGGATCGTCGAAGTCCTTATAGGTGAAGATCGCAAATTGCGTGCCGACAGAGTGGCCGCCGAGATCGGCGGTGATGTCGGCAAAGGTCTTAAACCAATCGATGTAGTAGCGGCGCACATCGGCATCCGGATGTCCGAAATGGTTGAGACGCCCATAGGGGCCGGTCATGCCCGAGGTGACCCGTACCCCCGTGCGCTTCAGCGCAGCGCTCATCGTGCGCGTCAGGCGGCGGATGATCGGCGCCTGCCAGCTCGGATTGATGAATTCGTGGGTAAGCTGGAGGTCGCGGATCCGCAAATCACGCGCCACCGTGTCGATGAGGTCGTCTGGGTCGGCGAAGCGATTCACCAGCGGATTGGTATTGAGCGAAAGGGTCAGCGGCATGGCGGCATCCTTCAGGCGGCGGCAAGGCGGGTGGAAGCAAACCACTCGCCAAAGACCGCGCGCTCCGCTTCGTTCAGATGGAGATAGTGTTTGGTGCGGCGATAGAGGATGTCGTCGGCCGTTTCGGCCCATTCCGTGGCGACGAGATAGCGGGCCTCGGCCTCGTAGAGCTGTCCGCCGAAATGCCGCCCGAGCGCTTCTAAGCCCGTCGCGCCGGCAACCACATTCCTGGCGCGGGCGCCATAGAGACGGCCGTAGTGATGCACGAGCTTGCGCGGCATCCAGGGATAGATATCGCGCAGGCTATTGGCAAAGCTCTCGTAATCGGCATTCGGAATTTCGCCGCCGGGCAGCGGCGCTTTCTCCGTCCAGTCGCCTCCCATGTTCGGGAAGATGTGCTTCAGGCGCTGCATGCCGCGTTCGGCGAGCTCGCGAAATGTGGTGATCTTGCCGCCGAAGACGTTGAGCAGCGGAGCGCCGCCTGACTCGTCGAGATCGAAGACATAGTCGCGGGTAACGGCGGACGGATTACCCTTCCCATCGTCAAACAGCGGACGCACGCCGGAGAAGCTGTGCAGCACATCCTGCCGACGCAGCTTTTCCTTGAAGTAGCGATTGACCGCCTTGAGCAGATACTCGATCTCCGTCTCGTCGGCGGCAACATCCTCGGCCCGGCCTTCGTACGCGATATCGGTCGTCCCAATCAGCGCCTTGTCGCCCTCGTAGGGATTGATGAAAATGACGCGTTTGTCGTGGTTCTGCACCAGATAGGCATTGGCGCCCGCCCAGAACTTCGGCACGATGATGTGGCTGCCCTTGACGAGGCGGACGTTGCGGCCGGAGTTCGAACCAGCGACGCGATTGATGATGTCCATCACCCAGGGGCCGGCGCAGTTCACTAGACATTTGGCACGGAAGGTTCGCGTCTCTCCCGTGGCGTTGCTTTTGGTGACCACGGTCCAACCGCCATTCTCGCGACGGGCCGACACGGCCGGCGAGCGGGTCAGTACCAGAGCGCCGTTTTCCGCTGCGCTGACCGCATTCAAGGTCACGAGGCGGGCGTCGTCGACCCAGCAATCGGAATATTCAAAGCCGCGTGTGTATTGATCGAGGATCGGCGTGCCTTCCGGGTCGCGGAGCAGGTTGAGCGTGCGCGTCCCAGGCAACTTCTTGCGGCCGCCGAGATGATCGTAGAGGAAAAGGCCGAGCCGCACGAGCCATGCGGGGCGATCCTCAGGGCTGTGCGGCAGGACGAAGCGCATCGGCCAGATGATATGCGGCGCGGCATTGAGCAGCACTTCACGCTCGATCAGCGCCTCACGTACCAAGCGGAATTCGTAATATTCGAGGTAACGCAGGCCGCCATGCACCAGCTTGCCCGAGCGCGACGAGGTTCCCTGGGCCAGATCGTCCTTTTCGCACAGCACGACCTTCAGGCCGCGGCCGGCAGCATCGCGTGCTATCCCCGCGCCGTTGATGCCTCCGCCGATGACGAAGAGATCCAGGAGTTCGAGTTCAGTCATGTCATGCTCCTTCGATCCTGCTGCATCAGAATTACGCGCCCAGCGGCGACGTCGTCGCGGCTTCGGCAAGCTTATCCCAGGCGGGCGCCATTGCCTGGCGCACATCGGTATAGGCGGAAAAGAGCCGGTCGAACCGATGGGCCTCGCTGGCGTCCGTTGTCTCCGGATCGCCGAGCAGCGGCGTCACCCAGTCGGCTATGCAATCGTCCATGCTGGAATAGACGCCGACAGCCACCGCGGCCATCATCGCCACGCCGGCCGCCCCCGTCTCTTCGCGGCGCGACTGGCGGATCGGTGCGTTAACGGCGGCCGAGAGTGAACGGCGAAGAGCGATGGAGCGTGTTGCCCCACCCGTGACCCGCAGCTCTTCGGGCATCGCACCCATCGCCGCGTAGCAGTCGCGCGTGGCAAGCCCTAACCCTTCGACCACGCTGCGCAGCAAGTCGGGGAAGCCGTGACGCATCGAAAGCCCGGTGAAGCCCGCGCGCGCATTGGCGTTGACGAAAGGCCCACGTTCGCCCGCTTCGGAAATATAGGGATGGTAAAGTACCGACCCCGGTCGGCTTTCTGCAAACCAGCCGTCGATGCGCGCAATGAGGTCTGCATGCGAAGCAGGCTTGCCGGCCTCGGCCATCAGATAGGCGGCGACGTCGAGGATCCAGTCGATGTTGATCGTGGCGCCCATATTCGTCTGGACCTGAGTGACGATGCCGGGGATGGGCAGGGCGATCACATAGCCGGTGCCCTCACGATTGAACTGAACGTCGGCAACGGACTTGGCGCGCAAGTGCACGCCGGTCGAGCCGATCGTCGAGCAGGCGGCGTTGCGAGCGCCGCTGCGCACGCCTGCACCAAGCGCCGTCATCACCATGTCGACATAGCCGAGACAGACCGGCGTTCCGGCAAGAAGCCCGCAGGCCTTCGCCGCCTCCGATGCCAGCGGGTGGCTGATCTCGCTGCCGTCGATGATTTCGGGCAGGAGCCTGCGTCTGTGGTCAAGGCCGAGCGCGTCGATCACGACGGCATCATACTGGCGCGTCCTGAAATTGCCGAAGGTGAAACTCGCCTCCGATGGATCGGTTGCCCGCACGCCTGTGAGGTTGAGATAGAGCCAGTCCTTGCAGTGCAGCGCCGTCTCCGCCCGATCGAGAAGATCCGGCGTGAAGCGGTCCATATGGGCAAGCTGCGCGCCCTGCTGGCAAGTGTTGAGGCCGGTGCCGGTTGCTTCGAAGCGGGCACGGTTCTGGGTTCCGCCGGCAAGCGACGTGACTGTCGGCGCGGCGCGCGCGTCGAGCCACAGCCAGGCATCGGCAACCGGCCTATTGCCGCGGCCGACGAGCCATGTGCCGTCGCCCTGTCCGGTGACGGCGATGGCTGCGGTGCGTGACGCAAGATCAGGGACATTTTCGCCGAGACCACGCAACGCACTGGCGCAATCGAGCCAGGTCTGATCGAGCGACTGCGTTGCCGAGCCATCGTCTCCGGTGGTGTATCTGTTGCGAACGGAGGCCGTGGCAATCTGGCGTCCGGACAGATCGAAGGCGACGGCCTTGATGACCGAGGTGCCGGCATCTATGCCAATGATGATCTTCTGGGTCGATGTCATTGCAGGCCTATCTCGCCACCATCACAAGCGCCGCGGCAGGCAATACGCACATCAAATTCATCTGAAGTCCTCCCGATCCCTAAACTCTGGGATGTCATCCGGCTGCCAACCTCGGTCCTTTAACGGGTAGCGGCAAGCGCGCCGCCTTTGGCAAATCCCAGATCTGGCGTGCAGCCGAAACCTCCCTAACTTCGCTCGAAAACATAACATAAAGATACCACAATGCCAGTAAGATTTTTCTGGCGATGTAATTTTTTTCATCTAAAATGAGAGAGCGAGGAGTTTACTTCCGCGCCACCTGGCTATCGGCGTGCAGCATCGAAAACGGTAATGCGCGCAATGCTCGATCTGTAAAATTTTGCATTTAAAACAGAGAGATGTTGCCATAATTCGGTAGAATGACAAGCGTGAAGTCGTCTGCATTTGCTGTCACTTTTTGCTGCACCGCAGCGTGATGAACAAGATGTGAGGTCGTGCATTTCAGTCGAGTTGCCGCGAAAGTGCCGTTGACAGTTTATAAAATATATAACATCATTTACGGCATAAGTAACATACTTCTATCACGGAAGTGCGCTTCCTGATGGAGAATTTGCAGGCTCAGGCGGTTGGAGGAGACACCCGCCGGTCTTGTTGAGGAGGCTTCCAATGCGAATTTTCGTCCAGAGTTGCGCTCTTGCGGGTGGCCCGCCGGTTTCTGTTCCGGTGCGGCGCAATGCTTCAGCGCGCCTGCGATCATCATCGCGCTAGCGCTCTCCATCTTGCCATTCCAAGCCAAAGGCCGTCCAGACATGAGTACCTCGCCCGATCATGCAGCATCAAAGCCGAGCAGCGGCAATCGCGGGCTCCTTGTCAGCGCGGCGTTGGCGGTGGTCGTCGTTGCAGCGATCGCGTTCGATACGACGGTCGTCAAGATCGGTTCCGAAAACGATGTCCGCCAGCAGGCATTCTCTCCAGAAACCTTCGGCGCCGAGCAGTTCCCGAAGATCAAGGCAAATGTCGAGGAGCGGGCCGTTGCGGCCGCCGATCTCGCGGCCGCCATTGCCGCCGACAAGAAGGCGGCGGCCGAGAAATACGGCACTGCGACGAGCACCGGACCGGTCATTCCCGTCACGCTGACGGGCGTTTTCGGCGCCCGCAAGTCGAACACCAACGAAATGAAGATCGATGGGTTGCCTCCCGAGACGGTGGTCCGTGTCCAGACCGGCCCTGCGGTCAACGGCACGGACCTCCGCGATGCAACCGGCACCATCGAATTCGGCCAGTTTACCAACCAGATCCAGTATCAGGATGCCGGCTCGGCCATCAATAACGAGATGAAGAAGGCGGTTTTCGCAGGCCTGGATGCTGACGCCCTGGACGGAAAGCAGGCGACCGTGGTCGGCGTCTTCAAGCTCATCAACCCGAAGAACTGGCTCGTCACGCCGGTGAAGGTCGAGCTCAAATGAGCCAGCCGCAACGCAGCAACGGGGCGAAAGGCGAGGTCGTTCTCGCTGCCCGCAACATCGCAAAATCCTACGGCAGCGTTCACGCCCTCAAGGGAGTGAACTTCGACATCCATCGCGGCCAGGTCACAACGCTGTTCGGAGAGAACGGCGCGGGCAAGTCGACCTTGATGAAGATCCTTTCGGGTGTGGCGCAGCCAAGCTCCGGCGAGATCATTCTCGACGGCTCGCCGATCAGCTTTAGCTCGTCGACCCATGCGCGCGAGTGCGGCATCTCGATCATTCACCAGGAGCTCAGTCTCGCCCCCAATCTCAGTGTTCGTGACAATATTTTCATGGGCCGGGAGATCATCAAGGGCGGTGTCGTCGACTTCGCTGAAGAGGAGCGTCAGACCCGGGCGCTCATGGAAGAGCTCGAGGAAGACATCGATCCGCTGACGCGCGTCGAGGATCTTCGCCTCGGCCAGCAGCAGATCGTCGAGATTGCACGAGCCCTCTCCGTCAATTCCCGCATCCTGATCATGGACGAGCCGACCTCGGCGCTGAGTGCGACGGAAGTGGAAGTGCTCTTCAAGGTCATCCACGACCTGACGAGCCGCGGCGTGTCGATCGTCTACATCTCGCATCATCTGGAAGAGGCGCTGCAGATCACCAATCACGCCGTCGTTCTGCGCGACGGAAACATGACGGCCTATGCCGAGCGCAAGGATATCGATCTCGAATGGATCGTCCGCAACATGGTCGGCGAGAACTTCGACCTTGGCAGCCCGCCGCAAGGTCACCCGTTCGGTGACGTCTCGCTTTCCATCGAAAACCTCAGTGTCCCCGGCCCCTCCGGCGCTGCCTATAATGCAGTCGATCGTCTGTCTCTCAAGGTGCGTGCCGGTGAGATCGTCTGCATCTACGGGCTGATGGGCGCCGGGCGCACGGAATTGCTCGAATGCATTGCCGGACGTTTGCGCGCAAGTGGCGGACAAGTTCTGCTCGAAGGACAGGACGTCAGTGGGCTCAGCATCGCCAGGCGCATTGCCAGCGGTCTCGTGCTTGTTCCCGAAGATCGCCAGCGAGACGGCCTCGTCCAGACGATGACGGTCGGTTCCAATCTGTCGCTTGCGAGTATCCGCGCCTTCACCAAAGGGCTTTTCACCTCCGGCCATCGGGAGCGCGATCTCGTCAATGACGCGATCCGGCGGGTGCATGTGAAAACCGATGGCGGTGCGGCTTCGATCGGCTCGCTCTCCGGCGGCAACCAGCAGAAAGTCGTCATCGGCAAGATGCTGGCAACCCAGCCGAAGGTCATCTTGCTCGATGAGCCAAGCCGCGGCATCGACATCGGCGCCAAGGCGGAAGTTTTCAAATTGCTCGCGGAGCGCGCCAAGCAGGGATTGGCGGTCATCTATTCGACGTCCGAAGTCAATGAATGCCTGAGTATCGCACACCGCATCATCGTCATGCACCGTGGCAGGATATCGGCCGAGTTCGGCTCGGATGTCACCAAGGAAAAGATCATGGCCGCCTCCGGCGAAGCCGTGATCGCGCACTAGCCTGGATTATGGAGCACTGATTATGTCAGTCACGAACGTCACCGAAAAGAAATCAGTTTCCAGCGGGCCGAAGCGCAATACCAATATCGTGCGTCTCATCCTGGAGGGCCGGGCCTTCTTCGCGCTGATCGTCATCATCGCGGTCTTCTCGTTCCTGTCGCCCTATTACTTCACGCTGAACAACTTCCTGATCATGGCGTCGCACGTCGCGATCTTCGGCATTCTGGCGATCGGCATGCTGCTCGTCATCCTGAATGGCGGCATCGACCTGTCGGTCGGCTCGACGCTGGGGCTTGCAGGTTGCATCGCCGGTTTCCTGATGCACGGCGTCACGCTCACCTATTTCGGCGTCATCCTCTATCCGCCGGTCTGGGCCGTCGTCGTCATCACATGTGCGCTCGGTGCGCTGGTCGGTGCGGTCAACGGCGTGCTGATCGCCTATCTCAAGGTGCCGGCCTTCGTCGCCTCACTCGGCGTGCTCTACGTGGCCCGCGGTATCGCGCTGCTGATGACCAACGGCCTGACCTACAATAATCTCGGCGGCCGTCCGGAACTCGGCAATACCGGCTTCGACTGGCTCGGCTTCAACCGGCTAGCAGGCATTCCGATCGGGGTCATCGTGCTTGCGGTTCTCGCCATCGTTTGCGGCATCGTGCTGAGCCGCACCGCCTTCGGCCGCTGGCTCTACGCCTCAGGTGGCAACGAGCGTGCCGCCGACCTCTCCGGCGTCCCGGTCAAGCGCGTGAAGATCATCGTCTATGTGCTTTCGGGCGTCTGTGCCGCGATCGCCGGCCTGGTCCTCTCCTCGCAGCTGACCTCCGCCGGTCCGACGGCAGGCACAACCTACGAACTGACGGCGATCGCAGCCGTGGTCATCGGCGGCGCGGCGCTGACCGGCGGCCGCGGTACGGTTCGCGGCACCATGCTCGGCGCCTTCGTCATCGGCTTCCTTTCGGACGGCCTCGTGATCATCGGCGTCTCGGCCTACTGGCAGACCGTATTTACCGGCGCTGTGATCGTTCTCGCCGTCCTCATGAACAGCATCCAATACGGCCGCCGGGTCAAATCGTCCTGACGGCTGAGACCGAAACTTATCCACGACGGCAGGCTGGAGTCCAGGAAAGCCGATTGGGGAAAGCAACGCCGGATCACCGGCAATAACTGAGCTCACGAATGGGAGAGAGACTATGTTTAAGAAAGGCATGCGCATACTTCTGGCCGCCGCGGCCGTAGCACCGCTTCTTGCAAGCTCGGCTTGGGCAGCGGGCATGATGACGATCATCGTCAACGATCCGTCGAATCCCTATTGGCTGACGGAAGGCAATGTCGCCAAGGCAACTGCCGAAAAGCTGGGCTACACGGCCTCGGTCAACGCCCACAAGGGTGACACCAACACCGAAAGCAACCTGATCGATACGGCGATCACCAACAAGTCGGTGGCGATCATCCTCGACCCGGCAAATGCCGACGGTTCCGTCGGTGCGGTCAAGAAGGCCGTTGCTGCCGGCATCCCGGTCATCCTCGTCAACGCCGAAATCAACCAGGAAGGCCTGGCGAAGGCGCAGCTTGTTTCCAACAACGCCCAGGGTGCCGCCCTCGGCGCGCAGCAATGGGTCGAAGCGATCGGCGACAAGGGCAATTATGCGGAACTCTTCGGCGCTCCGTCCGACAACAACGCCGCGACGCGGTCGAATGGCTACGAGACTGTCCTTTCGCAGTATCCGGATCTGAAGAAGGTCGCCAAGGAAGTTGCCAACTGGGACCGCACCCAGGGCCACAACAAGATGCAGTCCATGCTGCAGGCCAACCCGGATATCGTCGGCGTCATCTCGGGCAATGACGAAATGGCGCTCGGTGCGATCGCCGCACTCAAGGAAGCCGGCAAGCTCGCCAATGTGAAGGTCGGCGGCTTTGACGGTTCGCCGGATGCCGTTGCTGCCATCAAGGCGGGCGAACTCCAATACACCGTCCTCCAACCGGTTGCCGTCTTCTCCGAAGAAGCCGTCAAGCAGGCCGACAGCCTGATCAAGACGGGTAACACGGGTGCCAAGAGCGAGAAGCAGCTCTTCGATTGCCTGTTGATCACCAAGGACAACATCGACAAGTACACCGGCCCGTTCGTCCTGGCGCAGTAAACGGTAAAGGGCGCTCGCAAGAGCGCCCTCATTTTCATGCTGGAAGCGATGGCCGACGATCCACCGCCGGTTGCGCTTCGCCTTTTTGCCTTGGCGCGGCAATCACTGTACGAAGCTGGGATCCATAATTCAGCGACAGGGGTGACCCGTGACACAGAAGACCAGCCGGGACGACGATCTGTTGGACCAGCTCACCAGCGACAGCCGGCAGACGCGCCAGATCGCGCGCCGCCGCATGATTGCAGAGGCCGTGATGGGTGAAGGCTCGATGCGGATTGAAGACCTGACGGACCGCTTTGGGATCAGCCTGATGACGGCTCACCGCGATGTCGATGAACTCGTCAGCCGCGGCCTCTTCAGGAAGACGCGCGGTATCGTCACTGCGGCGGCGACCAATCTCATCGAATCCAGCGACGTCTACCGCTCCAACCGTCAGTCAGCCGAAAAGAAGCTGATCGCCGAGGCGGCAATGCAATTCGTCGAACCGGGGCAGGCAATCTTTTTCGACGACTCGACCACGGTTCTTCAGATGGCGGCACATCTGCCTTCGAAGGCGCCGGTCACCGCAATCACCAATTCCCTGACGCTGATGAATGCGCTAACGGGCCTGCACGACGTGACGCTGCTCGCCCTCGGCGGCCAATATTACAATTGGTGCAATGCCTTCATGGGCCGCATGACCATCAACGAGATAAAGGCTCTCAGGGCCGATGTCGCATTCATCTCGATGTCTGCGATCAGCGACGGCACGGTGCTGCACCAGTCCCCTGAGACAGTCGATACCAAGCGCGCCATGTTCGATTGTTCCGTAAAACGCATCCTGCTTGCCGATCATACCAAGTTCGAACGGCGTGCACTCCACAGTTTCGCAGCACTGGATGAGTTCGACGTCGTCATCGTCGACGAAAAGACCCAGCCGGTGCATATCGACCGCATGCGGTCCAGAGATATCAACGTGGTCATCGCCAAGGGCGCCGGAGGGCGCTCCTGACGGCGCGGGCCCGTTGCCCTCGTGAGGTAAACCTGAATGCCGACACTGCTCGGGATCGATAGTGGTCTGACAGTCACCAAGGCCGTCATCTTCGATATCGACGGCACGCCGCTTGCAGCCGCTCGGCGCCGCGTCACGCAGTTCATTCCGAAGGCCCGCCATATCGAGCGCGACATGGATGAATTGTGGAACGCGACGGCCGATGCCATCCGCGAAGCGATTTCCCTTAGCGGGCGCCCCGCAAGCGACATAGAGGGCATTGCCGCTACCGCGCATGGAGACGGCATCTACCTGCTCGATCACACCCGGAAGCCGCTCGGCCGGGCCATTCTCTCGCTGGACAGCCGGGCAGCGGCGATCGTCGACCGGTGGGCGAAAAACGAGGTCGCCGACCGGTCGATCGAACTGACGGGACAGATCCCGCACGTCTCCGCGCCATCGGCATTACTTGCCTGGATTCGCGACATGGAGCCTGAGCGCTACAAGCGCATCGGCCATTTCTTCAGCTGCAAGGACTGGCTGCGGTTCTGCCTGACCGGGATCATCGGTACGGACCGCACCGAAGCGAGCACCTCCTTCACCAATGTCAAAACCCAGAACTACAGCGAGGACGCCCTGCGGCTGTTTGGCTTGCAGGATCTCGTCCACGCCCTGCCGCCGGCCTCGCGCTCCGACCAGATCGTCGGACGCGTGACCCGTGAAGCCGCGCAGCTGACGGGCCTTGCCGAGGGAACGCCTGTCGTTGCCGGTCTGCACGACGTCACGGCCTCGGCGCTCGGGGCGGGGGGCTATGCCAAGGGCGTTGTCGCGGTCATTGCCGGGACCTATTCGATCAACGAGACGCTTTCGTCGGAACCGCGTGTCGACCGGCGCTGGTTCTGCCGCAACGGGATTGCGCCCGGCATCTGGAACAGCATGTCGATCTCCCCCGCATCGACAGCGAATTACGACTGGTTTCTGGATACGCTCTGCGCTGCCGAGCGAACGAATGGCGAGGTGCAAGGCAACTCGATCCACGCCCTGCTGGCGCCCGAGATCGACGCCGCCTTCGAGCGCCCCTCGACGGCGCTCTTCCATCCCTATCTGTTCGGCTCGCCTTATGGCGCAGCAGCCAGCGCCGGCTTCTTCGGGCTCGGTGGATGGCACGACCGCGGCGACATGCTGCGCGCCGTGCTAGAGGGTATCGCTTTCAATCATCGCATCCATGTCGACGCGCTTCGCGACGGCTTTGCCTTCGATCAGGCGCGGCTCGCCGGTGGCGTCTCGCGCAATCCTGCCGTCGTGCAGATGTTTGCCGATGTGCTTGGCATGCCGGTCACGGTAACCGAGACGGATGAGGCGGCCGCCTGGGGCGCTGCGCTTTGTGCCGGGTCGGGCGCCGGTATCTTTGTCGATCCGCAGAGCGATCCACGCGACACCGCCTCCATTGCGAAGACTTGCCGGCCGGATGCGGCGCGTAGCGCGGATTATGAAAAGCGTTACCAGGTATTCCGCGAGATTGCCGACGCGATGATCCCCCTTTGGCCTAGGATTGCCGCGCTTGCGCCGGAGCAATCGGCAAACTGAAAAAACAAATGCTTGCTGCGGCGGGCGATTTAGGACGATGAGCATGACCCCCGATTTGCAGCAGCGCTTCTCGAACCTCGGCGAGAACGATATCGACGTTTTGATCATCGGGGCGGGGATCAACGGTGCCGGCCTGTTCCGCGACCTCTCGCTACAGGGTGTCAACTGCCTGATCGTCGACAAGGCCGACTTTGGCTCCGGCACCAGCGCCGCACCATCGCGGCTCATTCATGGCGGCCTGAAATATCTGGAAACGGGTGAGTTCGGACTGGTTGCGCAGTCGACGCTTGAGCGCAACCTCCTGCTCAAGAACGCGCCGCATTGCGTCGAGCCGCTGCCGACCTTCATTCCGGTCTTTTCCTGGACGCGCGGCATCTGGGCAGCGATCCGGACGCTCCTTGGGTCGAAGACGGCGCCACGCAGCCGTGGCGCGGTTCTCATCAAGATCGGGCTTCGGCTCTACGACTTTTTCGGTTCGCGCGACCAGGTCATGCCGCGCCACCGGTTGATCCTGAAGAAACAGGCGCGCAGGGAAATGCCGCATATTACCCCCACCATCGTCGCCGGCGGCATCTATTACGATGCCAAGATCAGCAGGCCGGAGCGGCTCGTCTATGAGCTCGTGCGTGATGGTCTCGATGCGAATGCGACGAGCCTCGCGACAAATTTCGCGACACTGGCTGCCGTTTCAGAAGGGCGCTTGACCTTCCGGCAGCCCGATGGTCGCGAGTTCAGCGTCGCTCCCAAGCTGGTCGTCAATGCGGCAGGTCCCTGGATCGATCAGGTCAACACTTTGCTCGGCGCTCCATCGCACCTGATCGGCGGCACGAAGGGTTCCCATATCCTGCTTGACCATCCCGAATTGGTGCGAAGCCTCAACGGCCACATGATCTATTTCGAGGCCGACGACGGCCGCATCTGCCTGGTCTACGACTATCTCGGGTTGGCACTGGTCGGGTCGACCGACATTCCGGCAGGTGATCCGGACAATGTCTCCTGCGAGGAGCCGGAAACGGAGTATTTCCTCGAAAGCATGCGCTCGCTGCTGCCGACGCTTCGCTTCGATCGCGATCAGATCGTCTACAGCTATAGCGGCATCCGCCCGCTACCGGCATCGGATGCGGCCGCACCGGGGCTGATCAGCCGCGATCACTCTGCGCCGGTAAAGGAGCCGGAGAGCAGCAGACCGTTTCCGATCATTTCGCTGGTCGGAGGCAAGTGGACGACGTTCCGCGGCTTTGCGGAAGAGGTCGCCGACACCGTTCTCACCCGGCTGCAGTGCAGCCGCAGCCAGTCGACACGCTATCTGGCGATCGGCGGCGGTAAGGCCTTTCCGGCTGATGCCCAGCAACGTAGCGCCTGGATCAAGGATACCGCGTCACGCAGCGGCGTTGCCGCCGAGCGTGCCGACGAACTGCTCCGCCGCTACGGCACGACGGCCGCAACCCTGCTTTCTTCTGCTTCAGGCTATACCGACGAGCACCGCCTGACGGGTGCGCCGCGCTACAGTCTCCGGGAAATCGACTGGATCGTCCGGAACGAAATCGTCGTCCACCTGTCGGACATCGTGATGCGCCGCACGACGCTTGCGATCGAGGGGCGGTTGACGCTGGCAGGCCTGCGGGAAATCGCCGGCGTTGCCGGGGCAACGCTCGATTGGGACGGCGAACGAACGGCAAGCGAAATTCAGGACGTTGTCAGCCAGCTGAGCCGCTTCCACGGCCAAGCGCTGACAGGCAAGGTTGCCGCCGAGCCGGAAAAGACACCGCGCCCGGCGTCGGGCTAACCGAGTTTCAGGAGAAAGCCGGATCGAGGGAACCGGACTTGTAACGCTTCGCCATTTCCGAAACGGGAAGGGGCTTGATGCGGCCGGCCATGCCGGCAGTGCCGAACTGTTCGAAGCGCTCCTTGCAGAGCTTGGTCAGCGCCGTCATCGCCGGCTTCAGATATTTGCGCGGATCGAACTCGCTTGGGTCCTCTTGCAGCACGCGGCGGATCTGCCCGGTCATCGCCATTCTGCCGTCGGTATCGATATTGACCTTGCGAACACCGTTCTTGATGCCGCGCTGGATTTCCTCGACCGGCACTCCCCATGTCGGTTTCATCTGCCCGCCATACTTGTTGATGATCTCCTGCAGTTCGATCGGGACCGACGACGAGCCATGCATGACGAGATGTGTGTTCGGGAGCTTACGGTGAATTTCTTCGATGACGTTCATCGCCAGTACCGAACCGTCCGGCTTGCGGGTGAACTTGTAGGCGCCATGCGATGTGCCCATCGCGATGGCGAGCGCGTCGACCTTGGTTTCGCGCACGAACTTCACCGCTTCGTCCGGATCGGTCAGCAGCTGGTCATGCGAAAGCTTGCCCTCGGCGCCGTGGCCGTCCTCGGCCTCGCCCATGCCGGTCTCGAGAGAACCGAGAACGCCGAGTTCGCCTTCCACCGAGATGCCACCGAAATGCGCCATATCAGTCACCATCTTGGTGACGCCGACATTATACGCCCAGTCGGCGGGCGTCTTGGCATCCGCCTTCAGTGAACCATCCATCATCACCGAGGTAAAACCCGCCTGGATCGCCGTCATGCAGTTGGACGGATCGTTGCCGTGATCGAGATGCACGCAGACCGGAATATGCGGATAGATTTCAACGACGGCATCCATCATGTGCTTCAGCATGATGTCATGGGCATAGGCGCGGGCTCCGCGCGACGCCTGCATGATAACCGGCGCCTGACATGCGTCCGCGGCCTCCATGATGGCGAGCGCCTGCTCCATGTTGTTGATGTTGAAAGCGGGAACGCCGTAACCTTCCTCCGCAGCATGGTCGAGCAGTTGCCTCAGCGTAATGCGTGCCATCCAAGATTCCCCCATATCGATGGTCGATCGAAACGCCGCCATCTTTTCGAAACTAGAGCCCGGGCGTGAGCCGTTCAAGCGTCTTATTTTAATAGGCAAAATGGCATAGGAGGAGGAATGTAACAAGCGGCAATAACAATATCACAAACAGTATGATATTTCTCAAGAGTCATTTCGCATGCACGAGCCGAATGAAATTCAGTGCCTATGCTGAAGAGATGAGGCGTCATGCCCCTTGCCGGTGATGGCGAGAACTCTTCAACAGACACCCGTGCGGCCGCTTGGAATATCCGGCACCGGGTCAGATGAGACCATATTGTTCCGCCTTATTGCGCAGGAACGGCAGGCCTTTGTCCATGACCTCTTCCATATCGCGTGCAACGGGGCGCCAGACGGCTAGGCCATAGGCGACCTCAGGCGGCATGTTGATGAAGCTTTCCATCGCAAGTCCGCCCTTGAAGCCGATTGCCGCAAGCGCGGCATAGATCGGATCCCACGGGATGTTGCCGTAGCCCGGCGTGCCGCGGTCGCTTTCGGAAAGATGGATGTACTTCAGGTGATCGCGGGCGATCAGGATGCCGTTTGCCGCACCCTTCTCCTCGATATTCATGTGATAGGTGTCGAGGTGAACGAAGATATTGTCCGCGCCGACACGCTCCACCATGTCGACGGCCTGCTGCGCCGAGTTGATCAGGTGGTTCTCGTAGCGGTTCACGGCCTCGACGCCGAGTTGGATGCCATGCTTCTTCGCATGCTTTGCCGCGGCATCGAGCACCTTGGCGATGTTGTCGTATTCGCCCTGCGTCGGTGGCACGCCGGTGCGCTCGCCAATGCCGCCGAAGATGACGCCGGACAGGGCCTCGGCGTTCATTTCTGCGGTCTTTTCGATTGCAACCTTCAGGTGCTGGATTGCCGCATCCGGGCGGACCGAGGCCCAGGCATGTTCCGGCAGGCCGAGCGAGCAGACGGCGCGCAGCTTGTTCTTTTCAAGCAGGTCGCGGGTGTGTTTGGCATCGACGGCAGGCGCATTCAGCAGCGCGATCTCGATGAAATCCATCTTGTAGTGCACGGCTCCGGCAATCGCCTTCTCGGCGCCTGCGCGGTCCCAGTTCATGGTCCACATGCTGGTGTGAACGCCGAAACCTTCCATGGTCGTATCTCCTATTTCACGATTCTGATGAACTTGGCCGAGAACCATCGCAGCACCATCACGACGATGAGCAGGATGCCCCAGACGGCAGTGGTGAGGTGCTGGTTGGCGCCGAGCAGGTTGAGCCCCGACGAGAGAAGCTGCAACACGACGAGCGCCACAAAGACGGGTAGGACGCGGCCGAAGCCGCCGAATGGATTGATGCCGCCGAGGAAGCAGGCGAGCACGGTGATCAGCAGATAGGACTCGCCGTGGCCGACGCGCACCGAATTGAAGCGCGCAAGCATGATGATGCCGGCAACCGCAGCCACCACGCCGGAGAGCATGTAGACCAGCACCAGGACCTTGCGGGTGTTGATGCCGGAATAGCGGGCAGACTCGATATTGGAGCCGATCATGTAGGTGGAAAAGCCGAGCTTGGAGCGCGAGAGCAGGATGTGGCTGGCGATCACGCAGGCGATCAGGATCAACAAAGGTACCGGGATGCCGAGGATGCTGCCGTGGCCGATCGGAGCGACGAAGGTGGGGAAGCCCGAGATGTCGCCGCCGCGCGTCAGGAACTCGCCGAGGCCGCGCAGGAAGATCATCATCGACAGCGAAACGAGGATCGGATGGGCGCGGGTAAAGGCGATGACGAGACCCATGATCAGGCCGCTTGCCGCGCCGACGGCGAGCGCCAGAGCCGAGCCGAGCAGGAAAGCGCCCGGGCCGGCATCGATGCCGCCATTGGCCTGCAGCGTCCAGGCGAGCGTCAGGCCGGCGATGTTGGCGGTGAAGGTAATCGCAAGGTTGAGGCCGCCGGTGAGGATCGGCATCAGCATGGCAAGCGTCAGGACGCCAAGCTCTGGAAGCTGAAAGGCGACCGATCCGAAGGTCGCGCCTGTCAGAAAATGCGGCGAGGCGAAACCGAAGACGACAAGCACCGCCGCCAGCGCGGCGAGGGGACCGGCCATGTCGGCCCCGAAGATGGCGTTGAAGCGGGCGGCGAGCGCGTTCATCAGCCCTCTACCCTGTCTGCGGGCCTGTTACCGGTCGATTTGCGGGTCGCAAACACCGGCACCAGATTGCCGATGCGAGCGCTCGACAAGGTGATCGCAACGAGGATGATCGCGCCGACGATCATCTTGAAGGCGAAGGGCGAGACGCCCATCAGGTTGAGTCCGTTCTGGGTGATCGAGACGAGCAGCACGCCCAGCACGCAACCGAGCACGGAGCCCTTGCCGCCGCCCAGCCGCGCGCCGCCGAGCACCACTGCGGCCAGGACATCGAGCTCGCGGCCATAAAGTGCGTTCGGCACGACCTCCTGCGCATAATGCGCCTGCATGAGACCGGCGATGCCTGCCATCAATCCAAGCCAGCCGAAGGCGATGAACTGCATGGCGCCGATATTGATCCCGAAGCGGCGCGCGCCTTCCGGATTGTCGCCGAAGGCATAGAGCTGCCGACCGGTCGTCGTGCGGGTAATGAAGAGCCAGGTGGCGAGCGTGCAGACGGCCATGACGACGACCGGCAAGGTGATCTCAGCCCAGCTCCCATCGGCCATTTCGCGCTCGTAGATAATGACGCGGCTCGTCAGCCAGTCGGGCAGATTGTAGATCGACACGCCCTTGGTGAAGAACATCAGCAGGCCGAAATAGACGTTGAAGGTGGCGATCGTCGCGACGATCGAGATAATGCGGAAGCGATGGATCAGGAAGGCGTTGATCATGCCGAGCACGATGCCGATGCCGGCCGCAATCAGGAAGCCGGATAGCCATCCACCCCCGCCGATCCGCTCGAGCGCAAGTGCGGTGACATATTGCACGATCGAGGCGGCGACGGCGAAGGAGATGTCGATCCCGCCTGATATCAGCACCACGAGCAGGCCGACGGCAAAGATGATGTTGACCGCGCTGATATTGAGCAGGTCAAAGGCGTTGCCGAGCGTGAAGAAACGGTCGGTCGTAAAAGCGAGGACAACACTCATCGCGATGATGACGGCAAACAGCACGAATTCAGTCGTATAGGCCAGGAACAGCTTACGCATAGACCGCTGCCTCCAGGTCCTTCAGTGTGGTCGCGCGGGGATCGTGCCAGCCGGCGATCCGGCCCTTTTCCATATGGATGATCCGATCGGCGTTGAAATAGACCTCCGGCACCTCATCCGAGATGAGGATGATCGCAAGCCCCGCCTCAGCGAGGCGGGCAACGATTTCGAAGATACCGGCGCGCGCGCCGACATCGACGCCGACGGTGGGCGCATCGAGGATCAAGACCCTTGGATCGGTGGCGAGCCATTTGGCGATCGCGACGCGCTGCTGGTTGCCGCCCGAAAGCGTCGAGATCGCATCGCCCTGCTTGCCAATCTTGATGCCGAGATCGGCGATCCAGCGCGCGACGAGCGAGCGCTTCTTTTCCGGCGAAATGAGCCGGCCACTCAGGATACGGTTGAGCGAGGCCATGACCAGATTATCGGCGATGGATTGCGGTTGGTTGAGACCAAGCGAAAGGCGGTCTTCGGAGAGATAGGCGACACCTGATGTGATCGCCTCGCGGTTGGAGGCAAAGCGCATCGGCTTTCCCTCCAACACGATCGTTCCGGCCCCGGGCCGGCGCATGCCGAACAGTGTCAGCGCAAGTTCGGTGCGCCCTGCGCCGAGCAAGCCGGTGATCCCGAGCGTCTCCCCACGGCGCAGATCGAAGGAAATGTCCTCGAACTCGCCAGGCCGGGAAAGCTTGCTGACGGAGAGCAGGACCGGGTTCTGCGATACGTTGCGGGCGCGAACGTTCTGGTCGAAGGTGCGGCCGGTCATCAGCTCGGTGATCTTAGACTGGGTCATGCCCTCCACCGGATAGACCCCGACCAGCGCGCCATCGCGCAGCACCGTAATGCGAGAGGAGATGTCCAGCACTTCGGCAAGGCGGTGGCTGACGAAGACAACGGCAACGCCCGAGGTCGACAGTGTGCGCACGATCGCCAACAGATGATCGGTCTCGGACTGGGTGAGCGAGGCGGTCGGCTCGTCCATGAAGACGATGCGGGCCTCTCCGACCAGCGCGCGGGCAATGGCGACGATCTGGCGCTGTGCGATGGCGAAGTCCTTGAGGGGTCTGTCGACGTCGAGTGTGACGCCAAGTCGGGCGAGCGCCTCCTCGGCTATTCCGCGGATCGCGGCATAGTTGACGAAGCGCGGGCGCGAACCGGAAAGGGTCTGGAAGGCGATATTCTCAGCCACGCTCATCTCCGGAAAGAGCGCGAGGTCCTGCCAGATGATCTGGATGCCGCGGGACTGGGCCATGCTTGGCGTCATGTGGGATATCGTCTCGCCGTCGAAGACGATCTCGGCGCCGTCTGCGGGCCGATAGACACCTGATATCACCTTGATAAGGGTGCTCTTGCCGGAACCATTCTCGCCGGCCAAGCAATGCACCTCGCCAGGCAAGACTTCGAAGGAGACATTTTTCAGCGCCTTCACACCGCCGAATGTCATGTTGATGCCGCGAAGCGTAAGAAGCGGCTGGGCCTTCACACCATCATCCGATGCCATGCTCATGCCGGTTGCCTGTCCAGTCGAATGCCATGAAAGGTCAATGGTCCAGCCATGGCCGGATACCGCTCTTTTTCCCGAACGTCGGGCCGGTCCATGTCGACCGGCCCGACACCCGGGGAGGGGGCCTCTTCAGAGGCCCATTGCTGCCAGGTCGTCGACCGTATCCTTGTTGATCGGCAGCAGTTGATCGACGATGATGTCGTTACCAACAGGCTTGATCACGCCGAGACCCGGAATGTCATCACCTTCCTTGACGCTCTCGCCCTTGATCAGGCGATCGGCGAGCGTGACGAAGACTTCGCCGGCCTGTTTCGGATTCCACATGAAGCCGCCCGATATTGCACCTGATTTGATCAGCTTCTGGCCTTGGCCTGGCGAGAACGGGCCGAGCACGAAGATCTTGCCCGTCTTGCGGCGTTCCTCGATAGCGCGCCCGGCGCCGATCGGACCCTGGCTGCCGAAGGCGAGGAAGCCGGTCAGATCCGGATGCGCAGCGATGAGATCGAGCGCCGTCGAGCGGCTCTTGTCGACGTCTTCCGCCACGCCGTAGCGCTCGCCGACGAGTTTCATGTCTGGGTAGTTTGCCTTGATATAGGCGATTGCGGCGTCCGCCCAGGCATTGTGGAGCGGCACGGTCAGCGAACCGACGAAGACGGCATATTCGCCTTTGCCGCCCATTTTCTCGGCGAGTAGCTTGCCATGCGCTTCACCGAAGCCGGTGGCCGATGCGAGTTCGAAATTCCAGTCGGCGCCCTTCTGCGAGGGTGATTTCATGCGTAATGACCTTGATGCCGGCGGCCTGCGCCTTGGTGAGCACGGGCTCGAGCACCTTGGCATCGTTGGGCACCACGCCGATGACCTTGACGCCCTGGGCGATCAGATCTTCGATGGCGCGCACCTGCAGCGCCGGGTCGGCACTGGTCGGGCCGATCATGAAGGCATCGACGCCCAGTTTCTGGCCCTGTTCCTTGATGCCAGCTTCCATCGCATTGAACCATGGAATGCCGCCGATCTTGACGACAACGCCGACCTTCGGTGCGTCCTCTGCAAACGCGACCACCGCCCCGGCAAGCGACAGCGATGCGGCAAATGCCGCTACGATAAGTCTCCTCATCTTCACTCCTCCTCAAGGTCGCTCATACGAACGACGACCACCGGCCGGTTTGCGGCAGGTTGTTCCTGGTTGCTTCTTGGCGAGGGAATACCCTTGCCTCCCGTCCCGCCTCCTCCGGCGAACCATCTTTTGCACAATCGATCTTTCTTTTTTGCACAATCGATGGTGCAATGACTATCGATCAAGGTGGGGCTTTCGTCAAGAGGGGTTTGTTTCTAAGGGAAGCGACAACGGAAAGGCGATATATGACCGACATCAGCAAGAAGAAGGCGACGATCTACGATCTCTCGATCCTATCGGGTGCGTCGCCTTCCACCGTGAGCGCCGTGCTGAACGGAAGCTGGCGGAAACGGCGTATCAAGGAGGCGACGGCGCAGCTGATTCAGAAGCTGGCAAACGAGCACGGCTATACGGCAAATCTGCAGGCCCGCGGCCTGCGTTCGTCCCGCTCCGGCCTCGTCGGTCTTCTGCTGCCGGTGCACGACAACCGTTATTTCTCCTCCATGGCGCAGTCTTTCGAGGCGCAGGTCAGAAGCCGCGGCCAGTGCCCCCTCGTCGTCAGCGCCTGTCGCGACCCGGAGGAGGAGCGCCAGGTCGTCGAGACACTGATCTCCTATTCGATCGACGAACTTTTCATCGCTGGCGCAACCGATCCGGACGGCGTTCACAAGGTCTGCGAAAAGGCAGGGCTGAAACACGTCAACATCGATCTGCCCGGCACGCTGGCGCCGTCGATCATCAGCGACAATTATGAAGGTGCGCGCATGCTGACACAGGCGATCATCGAGCGCGCGCAGAAGGATGGACCACTTTCGCCTGACGATCTGTACCTCTTCGGCGGCCGCAACGATCATGCCAGCCATGAGCGAATTCGCGGTTTCCGCGACGTAAAGCGCGCATTGCTGGGCGCGGATCCGGACGTCTGCATCCAGCCGACCGGCTATTCCCCTGCCATGACGGCGCGCGCCTTCGAAACCTTCTACGAAGGCCACGGAAAGCTGCCGCGCGCATTCTTCGTCAATTCCTCGATCAATCTCGAAGGGCTGATGCGCTTCCTCGCGCTGCACCCGCATGAGACCTTCGCCGACATCATCGTCGGCTGTTACGATTACGATCCCTTCGGCTCCTTCCTGCCTTTCCCCGTCTTCATGATCCGGCAGGACAGCGAGGCGATGATCACCAAGGGGTTTGCGATCCTCGATGCGGACCGCGGACCGCCAATCACGCATCTGGTGCGGCCGACCCTCGTCCCACCGCGCACGGCGCTGACCGGCCCACTCGATGCGCTGAAAGATATCGAGTAATGCGTCTCGCCTCGTTGGAAAAGCTGGGCTGACGGAGCAACAGACTCTTTCATGCCGATCGCGTTGGTATCGACAACTGCCTTTTCGGATCTAGCTTTCTGTGATGCGGCGATCTTCATCGGAGCCGACGGAAAGCTGCTTCCAGTCCAGGTCTTCCTGCAGCTCGAGATATTGCGTCGCGCCGATCTGGTCTGTGTCGCGCAATTCCTCCAGCCGCTGGCGCTGGGCAAGAACGGCGGCGATCGTCAGGTGACGGCGGCGATCGAGCGGCGAGGTCTCGTTTGCATCGGTTGATGCGGTCCAATGATCCTTGCAGATCGTCCGGATCGCTTCGGCCTCAGTGCCGCCTTCCTTCTCGAGCCGCTGAAAGGCCGCTTCGGCGAGCGATTTTCGGGCCGCCTTGAGTTCATCCTGGACTTCTGCCTGCCGACCGAGTTTCAGGAAATGGATCATCGGCGCCAAGGTCGCCCCTTGAATGACCAGGGTCGCGAGCACCACCGTGAAGGCCGTGAGCACGACCAGGTCTCGCTCGGGAAAGTCGGCGGGGAGTGCGAAGGCCGTCGCCAGCGTAACGAGGCCGCGCATACCGGCCCAACCTACCAGCAAGGTTTCCCCGGATGTGAAAGGCGCCAATTCATGGCCGCTTCGGTGGCGAGACGCGACGACGGCGTGAAGCAGGAACGCCATCGCCATACGCGCCAGGATGACGCCGACCACCACGATGGCGGCAAATCCCATCGCCCGCTGAAGCTCTTCAGCCGACATCCCCTCAAGGATGCGGCGCGCCTGCAGCCCCATCAGCAGGAAAGCCACCACGTTCAACAGGAAGACGACCGTCGTCCAGACCGCGAAGGAATGCACCCGCATCCGTGGCGAATCCTCGACCGAAGAAAGAGTAGCGATGGTCATTGCGCTCGCCACGGTGGCAAGGACAGCCGACAAGTGGAGATGCTCGGCGATCAGCCAGGTCGAAAAGGCGTAGACGAATTGAAGCAGGGTTCCGCCGACCGTGTTTTCGGTTATCGGTCGAAGCCGCGAGACGACAAAGCCGAAGGCGATACCGAACAGGATTCCTCCGGGTGCGGCGAACCCCACCTGAAGTGCCGTCCCGGCATCCAGCCCACCCCGCGCCTGGACAGTGAGCGCGGCCCCGAAAAGCAGCAGTGCGGTCGCATCGTTGAACAGGCTTTCTCCCTTGAGCAGGGCATCCACACGGCGGGCGACGGGCAAATTGGAAAGGACCGCCGTGGCGGCCGCGGCATCGGGCGGCGCAACGATTGCGCCCAGCGTGACCGCAACCGCAATTGGAAGCCCGACAGTCAGCATGCTGATCGACACGACCACGCCTGTCGTGACGAGAACGGCGACGACGGCATAGAAGAACAGCGGCAGCAGCATGCGCCGCGCCGCACCCACCGGGAAGTCATAGGCCGAGTCGACAAGGACGGGCGCGATGAACAAGGCGAGCGCCGTCGGTGGATCGATCGGGATCGCGGGCGCGCCGGGCAGCATCGCCACGGCGACGCCAGCGGCAGCCAGGATGCCGGGGTAGGGCAGGCGCGTGCGACGGGTCACCTGCAGCAACAGGATGGCAACCGCCAGCAATGCGACAAGTGTCTCGAAGAACGTCATTTGAGCATACTAGCAGGCTTTCGGGCACATTGAAGCGGGTGCAGCCCCGATGTAAAGCTTGTGTCGTATCAAGCTGCTGACGCAGCCGCGGAGGGCGACGATGGACTACGAGGTTGCGATTGTCGGCGCTGGCGCAGCCGGGATTGCAGCGGCAAAAAGCCTGGCCGATGCCGGGCGCTCGGTCATCATCCTGGAGGCCAGCAACCGCGTGGGTGGACGGGCCTGGACAATCGAACTGGCCGGAATGCCGCTGGATATGGGTTGCGGCTGGCTGCACTCTGCCGAGCGCAATCCTCTCGTCGCCATTGGCCGTGGGGCCGGGTTCCATATCGAGCGCGGGCCGACGGCGTGGCAAAGGCAGTGGCGCGATCTCGGCTTCACGCAGGATGAGCGCGCGGCGGCGGCGGCGGCTTGGAACGCACTTAAGAAGCGGATGCGGGCCAGCCCCCCCGCCAGCGACAGGGCGTCAGACGCGCTGGAGCCCGGCGGCAAATGGAACGCCTACTGCCAGTCCTTGAGCGGATATCTGAACGGCGTACCGCTCGATCGATTGTCGATCGCTGACTTTCTTGCCTATGACAATGCGGCGACCGACGCCAATTGGCGGGTGCACGAAGGTTATGGAAGTCTGATCGGAGCATCGGTTCCGAACGTGGCCTTGCGCCTTTCGACGCCCGTTCGACGCGTGGCAATGACCGCAAACGGCGTCCGACTGGAGACCGACCGCGGTCCTGTCACATCAGGTGCCGCGATCATCACCGCATCGACCACCGTTCTGGCCCGCGGAGCCATTATCTTCGACCCGGAGGCCGACGATCACCTCCATGCCGCAAGTCAGCTGCCGCTCGGCCTCGCAGACAAGCTGTTTTTGGAGCTCCATGGCAATCATGGTCTAGAGCCGGAAACCCATCTGCTCGGCGACCCGCAAAATGCCGAGACCGGCAGCTATTACATCCGGCCGCTCAGCCGGCCGGTCATCGAAGGCTTCTTTGGCGGAAACGGCGCTGTCGTCATCGAACGCGCGGGTTTGCTGGAGGCATTTGCCTTCGCACTCGACCAGCTGTCATCACTGCTCGGCAGCAACATCCGCCGCCACCTGCGGCCCCTGGCGGCCTCTTCCTGGTGTCGTACCGATTGGATAGGCGGCTCCTACAGCCATGCGCTGCCCGGCCATGCGGACGCACGTGCAGTCCTGGCCCGTCCGGTCGGCGACCGACTGTTTTTCGCCGGCGAGGCGACGCACCAGTCCGACTTTTCGACCGCGCATGGCGCATGGGAAAGCGGGTTGCGGGCCGCCGATCAGGCTGCCGCTGTTCTAACACCCTCATGATATAGCAGGGTGCATCTCGTGACCCTCAACGCAGCGATACCACTGGCCGACCATCACCAGCTGGCAGAATTTCATGATTGCCCGGTTCGGATTGTTCATGTGGAACTATAGATCGTTTCTGCTGACAGTGTCGGCATTCCGTCGCTATCTAAGGTTCAATTTAGCCGAAACTGCCAGGGCCATTGCCCGGCGACTGACCCCCAGTTTAGAAAACACATTCTTAAGGTGGAATTTCACCGTAGGCTCGGAAAGCCCGAGCGCGCGGGCGATTTCTTTGTTGCTCTTACCTTCGTGCAGGCAGAGCAGGACCTGTTGCTCGCGTTGGCTGAGAAGATTTTTGCCGCCGGCAAGAGGACCCTTGATCCGGCGGCCGTTATCGGCGGGTTTGCCGAAGGCGCTTTTTTCACCCTGGCCAATTATGCGACCGATGAAGTCGACGGCATCGGCACTGAAGACCTTCAGGCCGAAACGCCGCACGATCGCCCGAACGACCGTGGAGAATTCGAGTCCCTCGTCCTGGAAAAGCTGGGTCACCTCGTGCGAGCGGGCACGCGCGATCGCCAGCTGGAAATATTCGAGCGCCTGGGCATGCCGGCCGTCGTTCCAGGCGGCAACCGTTGCCAGGATTTCCGCCGCCAGCAGGTGATAACCGCTGCCGTTCGCGCGGCTTCGCGCCATCACGATCTCCAGATTGGCGAGCCCTTCGCCCGGTCGTCCCTGGGCTTTGAGAAGGCGCGCTTGTGCAACGAGGAAATCGCTTTCCTCGCGCCACGTCCAGAAGCGCCCGAGTTCGGGATCGCGCAACGATGAAACCAACCGCTCGGCGAGAAGCACCGCCGATTCAATCAGGCCGGTCTTCGAGAAGATATCGACGCGCATGATGTCGGCCGCAATCTTCAGGCGCGGCAGCGCGCGTTCGACGGCGACCTCTTCTGCCTTGTCGATCGCTGCCATTGCCGTATCGAGACCGCTCAGCCGCAGCCGGCTGCGGGCCAGCAGCGAAAACATCCGGGAATAGATATCGACCCAGCCCTCGCCCTGGACCACGGCATTGACGGCTTCCCCAAGGCTCCTTTCCACCAGCGCTATCTCGCCCTGGAGGTAGAGAACATCCGCCGTCGCCACGCGGCAGATCGCTTCGAGATTGACGTCGGTCCACTGCGCGCTTTGGATCAGGTCCTGCGCCTCCCGGCAGAAAGTCAGCGACGCCGAGAAGTTGCCGGCGAGCGTATTGACCAGCCCCAGATGGATCAGCATGAAGATCTGGGCATAGGCCGTCTTTTCCTCGCGATAGTAGGCCAATGCCTTCAAGGCACTCAGCCGGGCGAGGTCGAGATTGCCGCGCCTGGTATAAGCGATGCACAGATGGTTGTAGATCCAGCCGAGCTCCCAGGTCGATTGCGGCGAGAAGCCTGACGCCATTCGTTCGAGATGCAAGATCTGCGCATCGTCGAGATGAAGATCCTCATAGATATCGACCAGCCCGTCGATGTGATCGAGCGTCGATGCCTCGATCGTCAGGAACTCATCACCATGCAAGGCCCGGCCTTGCTTGATTGCTTCCATCCGCTCGCGAGCCGCCTTGATGTGCCCCTTCTTCGCGAGGACCAGCACATAACACAGTGACAGGCTCGGAGATTCGTGGATGACGCCGGCGGGCAGGTCGTCGATCAGATGTTCGAGCACTGTGTGGCCGGCCCGGATGAAGAGATTGACGCCGCCGGCCTGCCGGATCGTCTGTGCGGCGAGCGAAAAGTTGCCGGCACGCGCCGCATGCGAAACGGCCCTTTCCAGGAACGCGCGCTCGGCAAACCAGATCGCCGCGATGGAGTGCAGCCTTGCCTCGTCGGTCTGGGGATCACCGGCAAGCTCGGTCGTCAGGCACTTCCGCACGATCGGATGAAGCCTGTACCAAGCCGCACCGGTCTGGCTCTTTTCGATCAGCGGGCTCATATCCTCGAGCAGTCGAAGGTCATCTGCCTGCAGATCGGTGCCGGAAAGATGGCTTGCCAGCTCCAGCGGGAATTCCTCCAGGATCGACGTGACGCATAGCGTTCGGCGAAGCGCCGGCGACAGCGGACGCAGGATCGCTTCGTCGATATGGCGGAAAAGATCGGCATGTTCGCCGGCCAGCAGCCTGTCGCGCTCGTCTGTACCGCCGCTCTCCATCACGCCGAGCGCGATCTGCGTCAAGGCCGGCCATCCACGGGTAGCGCGTACGAAGTTTGCGACGTCACCGGTGTTGATGTTGCGTGGAAACAAGCTGCGGATCTCGTTGCGGCTGAAGGCGAGGTCGACGGCGTTGATCTCCGTGACAAGGCCGCGCACCCTGAGGCGAGCGAGCGGCAGCGGCAGTTTCTGCTGCGATGCGCAGACGATCCTCAGATTGTCGGGGGCACCTAAGAAAAATCCGTCGAGGAAAGCCTGCACGTCGGGTGAGGAAGCGATATCGAGCTCGTCGATAAACAGGATTGCGCCGCTTTCCCCGTCGGCGACGATGTCGAACAGCTCCCGCAGGGAGGCGGGAGGCTGTGGGGCGCGGATGCCGAGCGCCAGGCAAAGATCGGCTAGCAGTTCGGCAGGCCGGCCATGCGAGGGGTCCAGCGTGATCCAGCCGCAATGCCCGACGCCACCATCGAACAACGACTGAAAATACTCGGAGCCGGAAGTGACAGCCTCATATCCTGCCTTGAGCAGCGCCGTCTTGCCGAAGCCAGACGGTGCATGGACGACGACGATCTGGCGCGCCAGACCGTCACGGATCTTCGAAAGGGGAAAGGGACGATCGATGGCCGTGAACAGCATGCGCGGCGGGCGAAAACGGGAACCTAGCGTCTTCAGTTCGCCGCCGCCGGGGCGACTTGCAGTTTTGCCTTCGGAACGACTGTGATGCATCCAAAAACGCCTCGCTCATTCGACCATCCTAACTAGCGAGCTTTAAGAAGCATATCCCGTGCCAGCCCAGATCTAACCGGCTTCGAGCGGTGCGTAATTCTGCGTCAGGCCGAAGGCGGCGGGCCCGAAGACGTCCAATGCCTCCGGTGTGCGCATGATCGGCGGCACTTTGACGCCAAGCACGTTGACCCGCTGGCCATAACGCAGGCGTTCGGTGGTTATCGGTTCGGCAGTATCGGCTTCGAGGATGCAGATGAGATCCGGCACGATCGCCAGCACCCTGCCGTCTTCCTCAGCTACCAGATTCTCGTTCTGGATCTGGATGCGCACCGGCCTGCGGCTTGTGTCGAAAGGTTCGATCGTCACGACGCCGACCGACCAGCCGTTCTGCTCGCGCCGCGAGACGTCGACCACCTTTCCCGAGGCCAGAAGGCGCGCGGTCTCGTAATGCGTTCCGGAGAAGAATTCGATCAGGTCGGCGAGCGGATCGCGATGCGCGGCAAGCGCCAGCCGGATGGTACGCCCGATGCCGATGGCAAGCGACATCGTTCCGGGAACGGATACGCGACGGGTCGTGCGGCCATCCATGCCGTAATTGACAATGTAGGACTGGCCGCCCATGCGGATCGTCACGCCGCGAGCGAGCCATTCCGCCTTGGCCGCACTTTCCGTCTCGATGATGACGACGTTGCCCTGCTCGTCGGCGACGGTCACGGGTGCGGCAGGCACGCCGTAGACGTTGAAGGTCTCCATTTCGAGCTGCGGAAAGGCACGGCCCATGCCGTCCGCGTCGATAACCGGGAGCCGGCATTCCGCCGCCAGCATGATCGGCACCATTGAGTTGATGCCGCCGGCCTCGAAGGGGATGATCGCCCCCATCGCCTTGCCGACACGCTTCTCGTAAGCCCTGAGCGCAAGCCCGATCTCTTCGCCGCTCGGCATCTTCTCGATCAGGATCGTTGGCGCCCCCATCGCGCCGCAGGCGGCGACCTCGATGCCATCAGGCACATCGTCGAGCGGCAGAAGATCGACAGGACCGTGGCGTTCGATCGCCGCTTTCGCCATGAGTTTGCCGATATAGGGATCGCCGCCGCCGCCGGTGCCGAGAAGGGCCGCGCCGACCGCCAGATCGTCGATATCCTCGTTGGTGATGATTGCCATGTGTTCAGCCGATCTCTTCGATGGAAATGAAGGGTTCCTTCAGCCCGAAGCAGGCAGGGCCGAAGACATCGAGCGCCTCCGGTGTCCGCATGATTTCGGGAACGGAAACGGCAAGCACGGTGACGCGCTGTCCGTAGCGCAGGTTTTCGCTGGTGATGGGTTCGGCCGTTTCCGTGTTCATGATGCAGATGAGATCGGGCACGATCGCCTTCACCTTGCCGTCGACGCGGGCGATCAGGTTCTCGTTCTGGATCTCGATCTCCATCGTCGAGCCGAAGGGCGGCAGCCCGCCGATCGTGACGCGGCCGATCGAAAATCCTGCCTTGGTCGCGCGCATGACATCGGTGATCTTGCCGCCGAAGATGATGCGCCCGTAGCGATAGAGCGTCGAAGGCAGAAAGCCGAGCAGCGCCTCGATCGGGTTCTCGTGCGAGGACTTCGCCTTGCGCAGGACTTCGCCGATGCGGATGGCAAGACTCAGCGTGTTCGGGATGGCGGTGCGTTTGACGTCGGCGCCCGACATCGCATATTCGGCGATATAGGCGCAGCCACCCATGCGGATGGCGACGGCGCGCGAAAGCCATTCCATCTGGCGGTTATCGACCGCTTCGATGACGGCACAATCGCCATATTCGTCGCTGACGGCCATCGGGCTGCCGGATACGCCGTAGACGCCGAAGGTTTCCATTTCGAGAAAGGGAAAGGCGCGTCCCATGCCGTCTCCATCGACGATCGGCAGGCCGAGGCGGGCGCCGACGACGAGCGGGATCGTCGAGTTGATGCCGCCGATCTCGATCGGCATGGTCGCCTGCGCCTTGCGACCGAGATGGCGTTCGAGCCGCTGTAGCGAAAACATCGCCTCCTCGCCGCTCGGTATCTTCTCGACCAGCACGGTCGGCGCCCCCATCATCGCAGTTGGAATGACCAGCATATCGTCGGCCAGTTCCTTGGGGTCGATGATGTTCACCTCGAGCCCTTCGTCGAGGCATTGCTGGACCATCAGCCGGCCGACATAGGGATCGCCGCCGCCGCCGGTCCCGAGAAATGCCGCGCCGACGGCGAGGTCGCAGAGTTGTTGACTGTTGAGCTTCATAGGGTCCTCATCCGATCACGAGATCGCCGATGGCTTTGACGCGGATGCGCGTCGCACTGCCCGGCAGATAGGCGAGCGGCACCTCCTCGATATCCATGATCTTGACCGTTCCGGCCTCTGCACCCGCCTTGACTGCGCGCTCCTCGGCCTCCCTCTTGGCGCCGCCGAGCACGATGTCGCGGGAGGTACCTTCGAGCGAGAAGATGCGGTCGACCTCGCCGCCGACCTGCGCGATCGCAGCGCCGATCGCATTGGCAACGGAGGCGTTCTCAGGACGGATGACGCGCGACGCGGAGGGCAGGTCGCGCGAGATCAGGATCGAGCCACCACCAACCAGAATGACAGGCAGGGGTTCGGCGCTCGTCTTCATCCGGTCGACGGCCTCGTCGGCCATGCGGTGGATGGTATCGAGCGCCGTCTCGATCGTCCTTGCCGGGATATGAGCGACACGCGAACGGTCGCCGATATCCTCCAGGCCGGCCGCGACGATGATGTCTGTCGTGGTCAGGGTATCGCCGCCGAAGATCAGGGCGCGCGAGGTGATTTCGTAGCCGACCGAATCCGGGCCGATGCGGGCGCCGTCGTCGCGCACGATCGAGCCGCCGCCGAGACCGATGGCGAGCACGTCGGGCATGCGGAAATTGGTTCTGACCCCGCCAATATCGACGGCGACGGCGGATTCGCGCGGGAAGCCCTGCATCAGCATGCCGACATCCGACGTGGTCCCGCCGATATCGACGACCATCGCCTCCTTCTCGCCGGCAAGCATCGCCGCGCCGCGCATCGAATTGGTCGGGCCGGAGGCGAACGTCAGCACCGGATAACGCTCGACGTAATCAGGCACCATCAGTGTGCCGTCGTTCTGGCTGATATAGAAGGGTGCATTGATCGCAAGCTCCTTCAGCGCGTTGCGGAAGGAGTTGACGACCTTGCGCGACAGGTCGGCGAGCGATGCATTCATCACCGAGGCGTTTTCGCGTTCGAGGAAACCGACCCGGCCGACTTCGTGGCTGAGCGATATCGACAGACCGGGGATCTCGTTACCGAGAATCTCGGCAGCCCGCAGTTCCATGTCGGGTGTGACCGGCGAGAATACCGAGGTGATCGAGGCCGCCGTGAGGCCGCGGCTGCGGATTTCACCCGCGATGCGCAGGATTTCGGGCTCATCGAGCGGCGCGATCTTGCGGCCGTCGAATTCGTTGCCGCCGCGCACCATGAAAGTGTGGCGGCCGAGCGTGTCGGCCAGATCCTTCGGCCAGTCGGTCATCGGCGGCAGTGCCTTGGTCGCCGGCAGGCCAAGCCTGATAGCCGCGACTTCGAGCAGCCGCTTGCGCTCGACGACGGCATTAGTGAAATGCGTCGTGCCGATCATCACCGCTTGGATTTCCGCAACCGAAACGCCGGTCATCGACAGCACTTGCTTCAGCACGGCGACAATACCGGAACCGACATCGCTGGTGGTCGGGCTCTTGCAAGCGCCGAGCACCAGCGGGCCGTCCATCAGGGCAGCATCGGTATTCGTGCCGCCTACATCTATTCCAATACGCATCATGACCTCCGTGAGAATATGCCTGGCCGTGGCACCGGAGCGGATGGCTCCGGTGCTGGCGATGATCGTTGTTTCCGTGTTGCTTCAGGCGACAAGCGCCTCGGATCGGTCGGGGTCCCACCCGACCGTGACTGCAGCGCCTGGGGAAAATCGTTCGGTGCGGGACTGGTTCTGGCGCTCGGCGACGATCTCCTGCGAGCCGACTGCCAGCCGGTAGCGTACCAGCGCACCCTGGTACGTCTCGCTGAGAACGGTTGCGGGAAGGCTGACGCCGGATGAGCTGTCCGGACCGATGATGACGTTCTCGGGGCGAACCACCAGCTTTGCCGCCTGTCCGGCGGCAAGGCCTTCAGGACCGCGCGTCGGTAGCACGGCTCCCTCCAGCAGCACCGTCATGCCTTGCCCGTCATTGGCGTCGACCGTGACATCGATCACGTTCGAATGACCGATGAAGGTGGTGACGAACAGCGTCTTCGGTCGCTCGTAGATTTCCTCGGGCGTTCCGACCTGAACGATGTGCGCCTTCTGCATGACGCCGATGCGGTCGGACATCGTCAAGGCCTCGTCCTGGTCGTGGGTCACATAGACGGTGGTGATGCCGAGCTTCTTTTGCAGATCCTTGATCCAGTATTTCATTTCCTCCCTGAGGCTTTTGTCGAGCGCCGACAGCGGCTCGTCGAGGAGGAGGATGCGGGGCTCCGTCACCAGCACGCGGGCAAGGGCGACGCGTTGCTGCTCGCCGCCCGACAGCTGACGCTGGAAACGCTCTTCATATCCCGAAAGCCCGACCTGGCGCAGCGCGGCGGTGACACGCTTGCGGATCTCCTCCTTCGGCAGCTTCCGAAGCTTCAGGCCGAAGGCGATGTTGTCGGCAACGTTCATGTGCGGGAAGATCGCATAGTTCTGGAACACGATGCCGATGTCGCGTTTCTCCGGCGGCAATCTCGTCACGTCGTCGCGGCCGATGAGAATCTCGCCGCCGCTCGGCGGCACGAAACCAGCGATCATCCGGAGCGTCGTCGATTTTCCGCATCCGGATGGGCCGAGAAGAGAAAAGAACTCTCCTTCGGCGATGTGCAGGTCGATGCCGGCGACCGCGACGCTGTCGCCGTAGGATTTGGCGAGCTTTTTCAGATGGATATCGGACATGCGGCGAAGGCTCTCCTGTTATGAAGATGAGCAGCGGGTGGCGTGGAAGCCGTCCGCTGCCGCTGTATCAGCTGGCGAAAATGCCGTTGACCGTTTCGACGATGTCGTCTTCGTTTTCGAGGTAGGAATTCCAGTCCGGCACCCAGAAACCCTTGATGGCGTCGGCGCTGTTGACGACGCCGGCCTTGGCGAGGTTGTCGGGCAGGACCGCGTTGCTGACCGTCGGGCGCAGGTAGAATTCTTTGCCCATATTGCCGATGAAGGTCGGATCGAGGGCGCGGTCGAGAAGAGCGAAGGCGAGCTTCTTCTGCATCGGTTCGGCGTAGCGGCTGATCGTATAGGTCTGCGTCAGGATCGGCTGCTGTTCGGTCCAATACCAGAAGGCGAAGGGGGCGCCCTTGTCGCGGGCCTGCATCGGCTCGGCATCGTCGAGCACGGCGACTATTACTTCGCCGCGGTCCATCAGCGTCTGCATGTTGCCGGTGAAATCGGAGATCTTGGCCGGCATCAGTGCCTTCATCGCTTCGTAGCCGGCGTCAAGATCGTACTGATCCTTGCCGAAAATACCGCAGGCGACGAGGAAGAAGTCCATCTGCAGCGTGTTCGAGGTGATGTAGGTGCCGCGCTTGCCGGCGAATTCCGGCTTCCAGAGATCCTTGAACGACGAGGGCGGCGGCGAAACCAGATCGGTGCGATAGGCATAACCATACTGGTTGAAGGCCCAGGTGACGCCGACGCCGTTGGCGGTGGCGAAGGGCCACAGGTTCTTGGCGTTCGGTACGTTCGGCAGCAGTTCGTCGAGTTTCAAGAAGAAATCGCCGGCCTTTGCCGTCTTGAACATCTCCGGCAGGTTCCAGTTGGTGATGTCGAGCGGCGGCTTCTCGGCGCCGCCGGCGACGAATTTCGGGAACCAGGGCCAGGTCGAGTCATACTCGATCTTGCAGTTGAACTCCTTCTGAAAGTCAGTCAGCAGATATTTGTTGACCAGCTCACCCCAGGGGCCACCCCATTCGCCGACGCGCAGCACCGCGCCGCCGGCATCAAAGACCTTGCCGTCGAAGGCGACATCCTGCGACCAGGCGTGATTGATGTTGAACAGGGGCAGTGTTGTGGCAGCGACGCCCATCTTCAGGATCGTGCGGCGGGTATGCCCTGTCGTTTTCTCAGTCATGAAGTTCCCCTTTTTGCTCTATCATTGATGTGAAGGCGTAGCGGTATTCATCCCCCGAAGGTGCGTTTCAGGTTGACCAGTCTTGAGGTTAGGACGGTGGAGAGAATGACGAGCGCGATGGCGAAGATGCCCGCGGCGGCAGCCGTCGGCTCGAACTGGTAGCGCATGGAAACATACATCGCGATCGGCAGCGTCTGCAGGTTCGGCGTCGACAGGAACAGCGTGACTTCGAACTGGCCGAACGAAACGATGAAGGCGAAGATCGTGCCCGCCGAGATCGCCGGTCCGATGATCTTCAGCGTCACCAGCCGGAAGGCGGTGAAGGGCGACGCGCCAAGGCTGCGGGCGGCCTCTTCCAGCGAGCGGTCGAAGCCGACCAGCGCCGCCGTCACCGTCGCGATGACGAAGGGGCAGGTGACGATCACGTGGCCGATGATCAGCCCCGGCATGGTGCGCGCAAGGCCGATGCCGGTGGTCACGTAGAAGACATAGAGGGCAAGGCCGAGTACCACGCCGGGCAGCACGATCGGCAGCATGAAGAAGCCGCGCAGGATGCTGGAGGTACGGCTCTGGGAGCGTGTCAGATAGATCGCCGCCATCGTGCCGATCACGGTCGAGATCAGCGTCGAGACCAATGCGATCATGAAACTGACACCATAGGCCGAGAGGAACACCGGTGAGGTCAGGAACGCCTGTATCCAGCGTAGCGACAGACCCTCCGGCGGAAAGGTCAGGTAGTCACCCGAGTTCAGGCCGGCGAGCACCACGATGAAGACCGGCACCAGGAGGATCGCCAGCGACAGCAGCGAAATGCCCTTGAAGGCAATGGGGATGGCGGATTCTTCACGCATCAGGTACGCCCTCCCGAGGTTCTGACCGCGGCCTGGTGATAGATCGCAACCGCTGCGATGCTCGTCACGAAGAGCACGACGGCGATGGCGGCGCCGAACTGCCAGCGCCCAACCTCGGCGATCTGCTGGTAGATATGGATAGGCAGCACCATCACCTTCCAGCCGCCCATCAAAGCGGGCACGACGTAGGAGCTGATCGAAAGCGCAAAGACCAGAAGCGTGCCGGCGAGGATGCCGGGCATGGAGAGCGGCAGCACGATGGTGACGAAGGCATGCCAGCGCGAGGCGCCGAGGCTGCGCGCCGCCTCCTCCAGTGAGGGATGGATGGCTTTGATGATGCCGATCAGCGACAGCACCATGAAGGGCAGGGTGATCTGCACCAGCCCGACGATGACGCCGAAGACATTGTACATCAGCGGCAGCGGCGTCGTTATCGCCCCGACCCTCAAGAGAAATCCGTTGATGAGGCCGTTATCGCCGAGCAGCACCATCAGCCCGTACATCCGGATGACCATGTCGAGCTGCATCGAGGACAGCACGAGGATCATCAACAGCGTGGCGCGGCTCGGCTTCACCGTCTTTGCGATGACGTAGGCGAGGGGATAGCCGAAGAACAGGCAGGCGGCGCCAACGATGGCGGAAATCCAGATCGAGCGCAGGATCGATTCATAATAGCTCGCCCGTGTGAAGATGCGGACGAAATTGTCGAAGGTGATCTGGCTGTTGAGGGCGATGACGCCGGCGACGGACTTGTTGAAGGCGAGCCCGAACAGTGATGCGGTCGGGATCACGAAGAAGACGAGGAAGACAAGGAACGCCGGGATGACCAGCCACCACAGGCGGAAATCCTGAAAGGCGGCGGTCGATCCTTTCCGCTTTTCCGTTTGTGTCATGGTGCCCGTTTGCGCAATCGCCATCTCTGTCCTCTCAATGGAACGTCCAGCGTTCTCTCATTCGGCCGCAAGCGGCATGGGCAGATGAATATAGTCGTAACCGAGCAACTGTTTTTCGGGCGGCTGCGGGAAGGTCAGCTTGCTGTGGGCAAGGTTCGAACGCACAAGCGCAGCGGCAACGGAAACGGCGGCAGGGATAGGGTCGATGACAGGCACGTCGATCCCGTGCGCCAGAAGCCCCTCGCGCAGGGCGAAGGCGCAACCCATCAGGCCGGTGCAGCCGAAAACGAGCGCTTCGGCGCCATCTTCCTCGACGGCCCGGATGCCTTCCTTGATCAGCATCGCCTTCGTCCGGTCGAGGTCTTCCTCGAGTTCCAGAACGGGAATATCGACGCTGCGCACCGAGGCAAGCTTGGTCGAAAGGCCGGCGACTGCCGCGGTGTTTTCGAAGGATGCCCGCAGCCGGCGCATGACGGTGAGGACGGAAAATCGATGGCCGAGCATCGCCGCAAGATGCATGCCGGTCTCGCAGGGTCCGAGCACCGGGATTGTCACGGCTTCCCGCGACGGCCTGAGACCCGGATCGCCCATGCAGTCGATGATGACGGCATGGACGCCTTCATTCTGCGCCTTGATCGCTTCGGCGATCGTTCCCGGCACCGACAGGGCAGCCTCGAATTCGCTCTCGATCGATCCCGGTCCGGCCGTAATCTGCGCGTGGCTGACCTTGATGCCGGGATATTCCAACGCCCGGAGATCGGCGACTTTGCGAAATCCTTTGGTGACGATCGGTGACACCACGCGAATTTCTACGACGCTATCCTGCACGGCCGGCCTCCTTGATGCGCAATTCGCTCTGGGCAATTCATGGGCTTACGGTGCCGCAGTCCGCCCCGGCTTGGAAGTTCGGAAATGAGTAGGTGCGGAAGTGATTCGGATGGGTCATCGGCCGGTACGGATGGCAGCGAACCAATCCGAATGGATAGGGTGCTCTAGAAAAAATGATTTTAAAACAAATACTTCTCGACCCACCGATTCCAGAAGCATCGCATTCCAGTGTGAAAATCTGCCGCCATCAGGGGGTTTGACGAGGCCGAGCAGACGAATAACCCTGCATCGACGACAGCAGATTCAAGACCGCCTGCTCATCACGGGGGAATCGTGCCATGCCTTCGGCCAAAGCCGCGCCTTCCGCATCATCCTTCCAGAACCGCGCCAGAACGGCGTGGCGCCTGTTTGCGAATTTCGCCTATGACTATCGCCGTTTCCGCCGCGCCTCCTTCATCGATGGCGCACAGTCGCGCGAAAACCGGCGGGCACATATCCATCTCCTGGCGCATATGCTGGAATACGGAATGTCCCTTTCCAATCCGCGCAATGGCTTCGGCATGGACAAGGTGCGACTGTTGGCGGCGGAGACGCGCGGCTATATCGAGCAGCACGGCCGCGACGCCTCGGCCGATATCGGCCTTTCCGTGCTCTCGGCCTATGTCGCCTTCAATGCGGAGCAGGGCGATGTCAGCGAGGCACAGGCACTGCTGGACGATCTGCTCGTCGTCGCCGGCGCCGGGCACAATATCCGGCCCGGCGGCAGCGAAGCGGTCAGTGCAGCCGAGATCGTCAGGCACGCGCGGATGGATTTTGTCTCCTTCATGGAGGCACGCCACAGCGTGCGCCAGTATGACGGCAACAGGACAGTCGCGTTCGAGAAGATCGAAAGAGCCATCCGTGCGGCCCAACAATCGCCTTCGAGCTGCAACCGGCAGACATGCCGCGTCTACGCCTTCACCGAGAAGCCGTCGATCGCCCGCGTTCTCGCCCATCATGATGGCAATCGCGGCTTCGGCGAGCAGCTCGGCGGCGTATTCGTCGTGACGGTCGACCTGTCGCACTGGAATACGGTCGGCGAACGAAACCAGGGATGGGTGGACGGCGGCATGTTCGCCATGACGCTGGCGCTTGGCCTCCACGCGGAGGGACTGGGCGCCTGCATGCTGAACTGGAGTGCGGCGCGCGAGCAGGATATCAAGATGCGGACCTGCGTCGGCATCCCCGACAACGAAATCATCATCACGCTGATCGGTTTCGGTGAGATGCGCGAGGATTTTCGCGTGCCGGTATCGGCCCGAAAGCCGATCGACATGGTCCTGACGCACGAACCACCGCTCCGGTAGGCGTCAATCGTCGAGCGATCGGCGGCGCTCGACACCCTCGGCAAGATCGCGTTGAGACCCAACGTCAGGACGAGGAGCCTGATGAAATGGCTGCGCTTGCTCCAAGAGAAGCGGTTAGCCGGCAGCTTTATCATTGGCAGGCTGTCTGGTTGGAGCGGGTCATGACATCATCGATCGATTTCGATTGCCGAAGCTGCGGAGGCTGCTGCTCCTTTTCGCCGACCTGGCCCAGATTTTCCACCGAAACAGACGCTGCTCTCGCTTTGCTGCCGGCGCATTTCGTGGCCGCGAACCAGCAAGGAATGCGTTGCGACGGTGCGCGCTGCTCCGCACTGATCGGTCGCGTCGGTTCAGAGACATCCTGTCAAGTGTACGATCTTCGGTCTGACGTCTGCCGCGCCTGCGTCCCAGGGGACGGCGCTTGCTTGACCGCGCGTGCGTTCTTCGGGATCGGTCAGCCAAGTTTGCATCCTGATCACATCGATGCACGTTTGCCAATCAACCGAGATGAGTAGCTCGGCCCCCGCGCCAATGTTGACTGTGACCACGATTGCGTCCTAGACGCTGCACTCTGAAACCGGCTGTGGCGGTTCAGCACCCGCGGTAACACCCCAACCTTCGGCGCAGGCGCTACCGTCTGTAGATTTTCGAGGGTTTTGCTTCCACCTCGACCCCGCGGTGGCGTCACCGGTTCACATCCCTTCAAGAGCACTAAACGGGCGGGGCCTCGGCTGAGTCGTACCGGTTTACAACGATTGCTTCGAGTCTTTCTCGCAACACCTGAGCGGGAACTGTAATCTTGGACGGATTTGGCTGGATTAGAGCGATTCAGTTACGGTATCCGTAGGACTGCGAAGCGATTTGCGCGAGCGGGACAGCTGGAGACAGCACGTCCGCATCTCCTAAAGCAGGACCTTGATGAACGCGGATATGATAGCCGCCTGGGCGGTGGAAAATGGATTCCATGCGATGGATTCCGGGAATTATCGTCGCCATGACAATGCAGGCGTGATCACGATCGAGATAAAGAGGATGTCATTCCTCCTCATCGATGAGAGGCAAGGATTGCGACCGCGCCTCATATCGCGGTTGTTCAAAGACATATCCCTCACAGGCGGGAACGGTCGCTTGCAGGGTCTTCTTCTTGACCGCAATCCCAATCATTGAGCGCTCACGCTATCCCCCAGCCCAGCCAATTCAGGTGGCGGATCGTGGCTGACGCCGATGAGCACCGTCGCAAACGTTCAACACTTTCAATATTTCTTCTTGCGAACGATCTTGTTGCCGCGGGGCCCGCTCACGACCGGTGTTCGGTCGCGGTTTTCTGCAAGCAGGTTCCGCCAGCGTTCCAGGCGATCGGCGACCAGGGCACCGCTTGCGACAGCTGCCTGGACCGCGCACCCAGGTTCATGGGCATGGGTGCAATCGCGAAAGCGGCAAAGCGGCGCCAGTTCAGTTATTTCAGCAAAGAGGGTGTCTATACCGTCGGCACCATCACTCACGTAAAGCGTTCTTATTCCCGGCGTATCGATGACCCAGCCGCCGCCTGAAATTGCATGCAGGGATCGCGCCGTGGTGGTGTGTCGGCCCTGCGCGTCATATTCGCGGATGGTGCCTGTCTTTTGCTGTGTGTCAGATTCAGGCCCGGTCATGGTGTTCACCAGCGTTGATTTTCCGACACCAGAAGATCCCACCAGCGCAACCGTCTCGCCAACGCCGCACCAGGGCCTTAACAGGGAAATGGCGTCCGCGGAGCGCCCATTCAAGGCAATGACAGGCAGGTTGCGCTGTAAAGCCTCGGCTTGCGCCTGGAATATGCCGGCATCTTCCGCGGTGTCAGCCTTCGTCAGCACAATCACCGGATTGCTCCCGGCCTGGTTGGCCATGATCAGGTAACGTTCCAGCCGAGCAAGATTAAAATCGGCATTGCACGAGGTCACGATCAACAGGGTGTCGATGTTGGCGGCAACAAGTTGCTGGCCACGCCCGCCTTCCGGGCGTCGTTGAAAGACGCTTTTTCGATCGAGACGTCTGATAAGCATGTCAGTCAGTGCATCGGCAAGAACCCAGTCGCCCACCGCGTAATCACCAGTACTGGTATTGGATGGAAATTCGAGTCCGACCGGCCCGGTGACATCGATTGCCTCGATGCGTGCCCGGTGAACTGAAGCGATGCGTCGGGGGATCAAATCCGCTTCGCTGGGCTGGACCTGGTCCGCGAAGAATTCAGACCACCCAAGCAGTTCCAATGGTGAAGAAAGTTGGGAGCTGGTCAAATCTTGTTCCACTTTCAGTAAGGCTGCCATAAAGGGTTTTTAAATGATCTTCCGTGGCGTTTCGCCTAGCTGCGTGGATGATCTTGGCAACGAGGTTGCGTAAGCGGCAGCTTCGCCGGGGTAGGGGAAATCGTCCCCGAGCTGACGGTCGCCATCGTAGACTTTGAAGGCAGGCCCCTCAACTTCAACGATCTTATAGCCGTTCACGTATTCGAACTTCGGTGTTTTCCAGCCCATCAAAAGCTCTCCTGTCGGGTCCGAGGGTTGTCTCTGAAGATGGTGCCAAGACCTCATACTCGGCGGTCTATGACCTATCAGGTGCTTCACGATTAGCCAACGCCCGTTCGATCCCGTTCAGACCACCGTTCGTCTGAAATTCGACAAGGAGCCACCGCCAAGCTGTTTTACAGGTGATCAATGGGGCACGATGGCGAGGGCGATCGCCCAATCGACGTGGTCGAGCCCGCCGGCCCAGATAGCTTTGCCGTCAACGAACTCGGCGGAAAGCAAGTGGCCTCGGCCCTGCGCCCGGATTTGTCCCGACCAGAACGCGCGACCGATCTTCAATCTCGCAAGGCGATCTATTTCGACCAGCAGAGCCGGCCGTATTACTTAGGGAGAGCACCAAGCACGCCGCTACGACGTGCTCGTTTGGGCTTTTCGCTAAACCAATCGCGCGGCCGGAAAACGGCAGCACGGTCCGTTACCCGTTGACGCTCCGAGCAGTCGCAGCGCTACCGCCGCCGGCAGCCCGGCGCGAAGCAAGCGCCTTGGCCGAAAAGAGCGCGTAAATGATCAGCGGAAGGCAAACGAGATAGGATGTCCGGATGCCAGCATGTTCGGCAATGAAACCGAGCAGCGGCGGCGCCAGGAAAAAGACGACAAAGCTCATTTGGCCGAGGGCGGCGACGTTGAGATACGCCGCGCGATCTGTGCGTTGGGCCGCGGCCGAGACAGCGAGAGGATAGACCGCGCTGCAGCCGGCGCCCATCAAGGCAAAGCCCGCCAGCGCGACATAGGGATGCGGCGCCCCCGACACGGCGCAGATGCCGATGGCCGAAAGAACAAGCAACATCGTGGCGACGGCCCGCGCGCCAAACCGATCGACCAGCGGATCGACGAACAGGCGCGCCAGCGCCATGCAGAAGGTAAAGAGCGTCAATCCCAGTCCGCCAATGAAGGGCTCGACCGAAAACACATCGCGCATATAGATCGCCGACCAGTCGATCCCGGCGCCTTCGACGAGAAAGGCCGCGATGCCGATCACGCAGAGCGGCATTAGGCCCCAGGTGGGAAGCGCTACCAGCGGTGCCTTGCCTTCATGCAACGCGATCCGCGCCGGTGCATTCCGCATGCCGGAAATCGCCCAGATGCCGATGACAAGAACCGTGACAAAGGTCGCGGCGAGATGGACTTCCATCGAAATGCCGGCCTGGCGGACGACCGAGGAGACAAGCGCTGTGACGAAGAAGCCGAGGCTCCAGAAACCATGCGCCCTGTTCATCACCCCGCGTCCTAGCTGCGCTTCGATGCGGTCGATCTCAACATTGAGATTGATCTCCAGCGCCCCGGCGAGCAGCCCCTCGACGAAGAGCACACAGAACACGACCGGCGCCGCACCGATCCACGGCACCAGCGACAGGAGCGCAGACGTGCCGAGAACAGTAATGAATGCCGTCGTACGCGCGCCGAGCCGGGCGATCAAGGGCGAAGATAAAGTCAACGAAATCAAGGCGCCGATCGCAGCCCCTATCAGCGTCAACCCAAGCTCGGACTTGTTGACGCCAAGTGCAACCTGCAAATCCGGCATCCTCGACAACAGCGCCCCCAGCGAAACAGCGAAGAGAAAGAAGCAGACATAGATCCGCTGCTGCGGCGCGATTTTCATGATGCAACTCCGAGGATTGACGCGTCGAAGCAAAACACGCGCGTATGGACCGGGGATGTCTATCTCACAGGGTCTAAGATCGAAACTAGTTTCTGAGGGAATGCGTCGGAGAAGGTGATCTTAGGGACCGGCGCGATTTGCCTAGCCGCGGTGACGTGGCTTGCCGTTTGATCAAGCTTGCAAGCTTGCCGCCGCGATTTCGAACGCGAGCTTCGTACCGCTTGAGAGCAAGAACCATGTGCTCGTGCCGGACGAGGCCTGCGTGCAACGTGTTTCAAGCCGAACTTGCTGCCTTCCTCGGGCAGGATCGGTCGATGCAACCGCGCGCGGTTCGTGGGGCTATCTCACATCAAGCCTCCCAACATCTCCTTTGGTCCAAACCAGGTGCGTCGCTTTTCGCCGATAGAGAATGAGGAACTAGTTTGACAAACTTTGCCAATTTCAGTTAGCTTGTGCGCAGTATGGAGGCTCGAATGGCTACTATGAACGTATCTTTACCAGACCCAATGAAAGATTGGGTCGAGGCTCAAGCGAGGACCGGGCGATATTCCAATGCCAGTGACTATGTGCGCGACTTGATTCGCAGGGACCAAGCACGCAGTGATAAGATTGCTGCCATGCAGCGCTTTGTCGACGACGGTCTCAAAAGTGGTGTTGGCGGTCGTTCGAAGGACGAACTCTTTGCAGCGGCAGTCGCGCGCGCGGAACCTACCCGCGGCAGCAGATAATGCGTTTTAGCCTTTCTGTCGAAGCGGAAGAGGACATTATTGCAATCGCCGAGCAAAGTGTCCGCATTTTCGGATCCGCACAGGCTAGGAGGTATCATGACGAGCTGTTCGCGGTGCTTGACCTGATCGCCGCGAATCCGCGAATGGCGCGTGAGCGAGATAATTTCGCCGCACGTTAGGATCCATCCGTTCAAAGCGCATCTCGTTGTCTACCGGATCGAAGAGAACGGAGCCATTTTCGTGATCCGAATACGCCATGGACATGAAGACTGGGCCGGCGATCCTGGTTAGGCCTCGCCGCTTGAGAGCAAAAGCACAGTTGCATCGGGTTCATGTAGCCAGGAATGTACCGCGTCTCAAATGAGCTGGCATCCATAAATCATTGTTATCCCACGTGATTGGGACAACGGGTCTGCGCTCGGTTTCCTTCTATGCGAGGCCCCTCGAAAAGTTAAGGGTCTCGGCGATAGCTCGCAAATCCAAAAGCCAGGCAGTATCCATCTCACCCTCTCACTTACGGCATCAATTGAAGCCGAAACGGCATTGGACCGTCAATCGCTTGTTCGCGAATGTTGAGGAACGCCGTTGTTGGAGACGACGGCAATGGGAGGAAGAAATGAAGTCACCATCGATCTCGGTCACCTCGCAGGCTTCGTTACCCTTGCTGCCACGCTGCCCAGCTTTCATGCCATTCCCACCGCAGGTCTCATCCTCCTGCTCGGCGTCGATCGCTTCATGAAACTCATCGGCAACGGGGTTGAAACAATAGCCATCGCCAAGTGGGAAGGGGCTTTTGACCGGGCCGCCGTCGACGCCGTCATCGCCGAACAAGCGGGGAGGTTCCCCACCGGATCACTGTTGTCGCTCACGAAGCCCAGCACTAGCCAGACATCCAAATGTTCAGAAACCGGAGAGCAAAATGCGTATCTTAGACGTCTGCGAAGTTACTAAGCCCATCGCGTCGCCCATCCGCAACGCCTATATCGACTTTTCGAAGATGACGGCTAGTCTCGTTGCTGTCGTGACCGATGTCGTCAGGGACGGCCGCCGTGTCGTTGGCTATGGCTTCAACTCGAACGGTCGTTATGGCCAGGGCGGCCTGATCCGCGAGCGGTTCAAGGACCGCATCCTGCAGGCAGACCCGAACAGCCTGATCAACGACGCCGGCACCAACCTCGATCCGCACAAGATCTGGTCGACCATGATGATGAATGAAAAGCCTGGCGGTCACGGCGAGCGCTCCGTGGCTGTCGGTACCATCGACATGGCCTTCTGGGATGCTGTTGCGAAGATCGAGGGCAAGCCCCTGTTCCGCATGCTGGCCGACATGAAGGGCCGCGAGGCGAACCCCAGGGTCTTCGTCTACGCCGCCGGCGGCTACTACTATCCCGGCAAGGACAACAGCGCGCTTCGCAAGGAGATGCGCGGCTATCTCGACCGCGGGTACAATGTCGTGAAGATGAAGATCGGTGGCGCCTCGATCGACGAGGACCGAGGCCGCATCGAATCCGTGCTGGAAGAAATCGGTTCCGAGGCGAAACTCGCGGTCGATGCGAACGGCCGCTTCGATTTGGAGACCGGTATCGCCTACGCCAAGATGCTGCGTGACTACCCGCTTTTCTGGTACGAGGAAATCGGCGATCCGCTCGACTACGCCTTGCAGGCGGCCATCTCCGAATTCTACGACGCTCCGATGGCAACCGGCGAGAACCTCTTCTCCCACCAGGATGCCCGCAACCTGCTTCGTTACGGCGGCATGCGCGCCGACCGCGACTTCCTGCAGTTCGACTGCGCCCTGTCCTACGGTCTCGTCGAATACCTCCGGACCCTCGACGTCCTGCGCCAGTTCGGTTGGTCGCCGTCCCGCTGCATCCCGCATGGCGGTCACCAGATGTCGCTCAACATCGCGGCCGGCCTCGGTCTCGGTGGCAATGAGAGCTATCCGGATCTCTTCCAGCCTTACGGCGGCTTCCCGGACGGCGTGAATGTCATCGACGGGCACATCACGATGCCGGAGTTGCCAGGCATAGGCTTCGAAGGCAAGTCTGACCTTATCAAGGTCATGCGCGAACTCGCCGAATAGTCGCGTGTTCCGGGGGACCAGGACGGTCGCGTGATCGCAATGAAAAACATAGTCTAACGAACTGCGGTTCGCCGAGCGCGCGTACGCCTGTACAAACACTTAGTTCCATAAGCTATCTTATGCGATATTTGTTTGTAAGGGCTATTTAGTAATGCGACAGTTGGGCCAGTTAGAGATGCGACAGTCTCGCCTCTCGACGTTCTGGTCAATGCCAACGTCGGGAGCAAGGATGACGACCTCCAGTCTGGTCGAGACCGTGAGCGGTCGGAGTCGTCATGTCCTTTATGATCACCATGTCGTAGAAAGAGTTGCAATGGATGTAGCCGGGGTGGGTTCTAGTTTGAAGCGCGACTTGCGATAGATAACAGCGATTGTCGCTCGCAAGGAAAGCACACGGATACTCTAGCTGACGCCGAGAAATTGCTTCAGCTCTGCCGTCTGCGGATTGGCGAAGACGTCCTCCGGCTGGCCTACTTCGTGGACACGGCCCTGATGCATGAAGACGACGCGGCTGCAGACGTCGCGGGCGAACTTCATCTCGTGGGTTACCATCAGGAGCGTCATTCCCTCGGCCGCAAGCTCGCGCACGACGGCCAGAACTTCGGCGACCAGTTCCGGATCGAGCGCGGAGGTAATCTCGTCGCAGAGAAGTGCGGTCGGCTGCATGGCGAGCGCGCGGGCGATGGCGACGCGCTGCTGCTGGCCGCCCGAGAGCTCGTCGGGATAGGCGTCGAACCTGTGGCCCAGCCCTACCCGCTCCAGCATCTTGCGGGCGGTAGCCTCGGCTTCGGCCTTCGGGGTCTTCTTGACCACGGTCTGCGACAGCATGACGTTGCCGCCGACGGTCAGGTGCGGGAAGAGGTTGAACTGCTGAAAGATCATGCCGACCTTGAGGCGCAATGCCTTCAGATGCACTTCGTCATCAAGGAGCTGCGCGCCGGCTACGGAGATGGAGCCGTCGGTGATGGTCTCCAGGCCGTTGATGCAGCGAAGCAGGGTCGATTTGCCTGAACCGCTCTTGCCGATAATAGCGATGACTTCGCCAGCCTCGACATCGAGATTGATGCCTTTCAGCACCTTGGTGGTGCCGAAGCTCTTGCGGACTTCAGTGATTTCGATGAGCGACATTGAGCTTCCTTTCCAGGATCTGGCTGCTTTTCGACAAAGGCCAGCAAAGGGCGAAGTAGATGAGGGCGACGAGCCCGTAGACGGTGAAGGGCTGGAAGGTGGCATTGGTGACCACCGTGCCGGCTTTCGACAATTCAACGAAACCGATGATCGAGGTCAGCGCCGTTCCCTTGACGATTTGAACGGAGAAGCCGACTGTGGGCGGTATGGCGACCCTCAGCGCCTGGGGCAAGATGACGTAACGCATCTGCTGCAACCGGCCCATGCCGAGGCTGGCGGAGGCTTCCCATTGACCCCTCGCGACCGCTTCGACGCAGCCTCGCCATATTTCGGCAAGGAAGGCGGCACTCCACAGGGTGAGCGCCAATCCCGCAGCAAGCCAGGCCGGCACATCTATCCCGAAGAGGCCGAGACCGAAAAATGCGATGAAGAGCTGCATCAGCAGCGGCGTGCCCTGGAAGAGCTCGATATAATATTTCGCGAGTGTCCTGAATGCCTTGCGCTTGCTGATACGCAGAAACAGCAGCCCCAGTCCGACCGCGCCGCCGCCGATGAACGAGACGAGCGAAAGCAGGATCGTCCAGCGGGTGGCGAGCAGCAGGTTGCGCAAAATGTCCCAGAGTGTGAACTCGATCATCGCGCCGCCCTCCTCGGGAAAATGAACCCGCCGACCACCGCCAGCACCTGCCGGAGCAGGATCGCCAGCACAAGATAGATGGCTGTCGAGACGATGTAGGCCTCGAAGGCGCGGAAGGTTCGCGATTGTATGAAATTCGCAGCAAAGGTCAGATCCTCGGCGGCGATCTGCGACACCACCGATGAGCCGAGCATGACGATGACGACTTGCGACGACAGCGCCGGCCAGATGCGCTGCAGCGACGGCACGAGAACGACATGCCGGAAGGTTTCGAAACGCGTCATGGCAAGGCTCTCGCCTGCCTCGAACTGACCCTTCGGAGTCGCCTGGATGCCAGCGCGGATAATCTCGCAGCTATAGGCGCCGAGGTTGACGACCATCGCGAGGTTGGCGGCCGTCAATTCGGAAAGCTTGAGGCCGAGCGACGGCAGACCGAAAAAGATGAAAAAGAGCTGGATCAGGAACGGCGTGTTGCGGATCAGTTCGATATAGGTCGCAACGACAGGCTTCAACCAGGCCGGGCCGAGCGCACGCACCCAGGCACAGAAGATGCCGAGCGAAATGCCGAGCACGCCGCCGATCGCGATAAGCTCCAGGGTGATCAGTATGCCCTTGATGATCTCAGGATAATATTCAAGCAGCCAGCCGAATTCGAAATGATAGCTCAAGGAATTGTCCCCTCTTCTGGCGACGGAGCGTCACGTCATCCCGCGCGCAGGCGCGGGATGACGTCCGTGAGACCGAGTCCCTTACAGATCCGACGGGAGATCGGCGCCGAGCCACTTCTGCGAGATGGCGTTGAGGGATCCATCGGTTTTGGCGGCAGCGATAATGCCGTTTACCTTCTCCAGAAGAGCCGCCTGTTCCTTGTTGAGACCGATGTAGCAGGGCGAGTTCTTGATGAGGAATTTCATCTCAGGGCGCTTGGGAGGATTTTTGGCGAGGATCGCAGCGGCCACGACATTGCCGGTCGCGATGGTGTCGACCTGGCCGGACAGGAAGGCCGAGATGGTGCCATTATTGTCCTCGTAGCGCTTGATCGTCGCATCGGCCGGCGCAATCTTCGTCAGTTCGAGGTCCTCCACGGCGCCGCGCGTAACACCGATGCTCTTGCCTGCGAGATCTTCCACCTTGGCGATCGAAAGATCGGCCGGCGCGAACACGCCATTGAAGAAGGGGGCGTAGGCCGTGGTGAAATCGATCACCTTTTCGCGCTCCGCATTCTTGCCGAGGCTTGATATGACCAGATCGACCTTATTCGTCTGCAGATAGGGAACGCGGTTGGCGCTGGTGACCGGCACGAGTTCGGTTTTGACACCAAGCTTTTCGGCAATGAGATTGGCCACATCGATATCGTAGCCCATCGGCGCCATGTCAGTGCCGACGCTGCCAAAGGGCGGGAAATCCTGTGGGACGGCGACCCGCAGCGTACCGCGCGCCGTGATGTCGGCGAGAGCATCGGCGTAAGACGCGGAGCCGAAGCCGAAGGTTGCAGCCAGGGTCGCCATTGCGAAGAAGACTCGTCTTGTCAGCATGTTTTAATTGCTCCTTTGAAGTTGTGGTTTTTGGGGTCCGGGAGTTGGGGACACAGTCTTGGGAGGAAGTGACAGGGAACTGCGCAGTTCCGAGAGCGGGTCCGGGCGTGTGGTGAGGTCGAGCCCCATTTCCACTTCGTCCAGATGTTCGACAGAGAGTTCCGCAGCTCTGACGAAATCGCCCGCTTGCATGGCCTCGAAGATGCGGCAGTGCCCGTCATGGGACTGTGCGGCATGAAATTCAGACTGATAGAGCATCGAGATGAGGATCGTCCTCGCTGTGAGATCGCGAAGGATATCGACGATGATGGCGTTCCCGCTCAATTCGGCGATGCGGATGTGGAAATCACCCATCAAATAGGTCAGGCGCTGGCGGTCGCCCGCTGCCATTGCGCTTTTTTCCTCGTTCAGATGCGCGTCGAGCGCGTCGTGCCCCTCGCCTGTCAGCACGCGCATGCTGCGCAGCAATCCGGCCTCGATGACGCGCCGCGCCTCATAGACCGCAATCGCCTCTTCAGCGGACGGCTCGACGACAAACCAGCCACGTCTCGGACTGACATGTACGATGCCGCGTGTTTCCAGGCGCATCATGGCTTCACGAACGCGGGTTCGAGACACACCGAAGAGCGCCGCCAGCTGGTTTTCGCTGAGACGCGTCCCGGGCCGAATTTTGGCTGAAAGAATCCCGGAGACGATCGTCTCCTCGATGGTCTTCTGCGTGGTCTCAGATGTCTGGCTATCTTGCATACAAGACAGGAAGGCAAAGCTCGTGCCAAAATTCTGCGTTCAGGATTTCCAAGATGTCTCCGATCCCTTCCCCCTGAAATTTGCACGCTGGGAATGCAGACTGCGAACAAATTGAGCGAGTGCCCGCAATTCCTTGCAAACCCCGATCAGCGTCGGCCGCCCAAAGCGGACAAAGCCCCTTCCCTCTCGAAAAGTTGCTTGCGGTTAGACCACTTCGGCTTATATGGTCATGATAGTCACTATAGTCAGGATATAGCGAATGCAGCCATCACGACCAGAGGATAAAAGTTGGACCGTCGCCAGTGCGAAGGCCAAGCTGTCTGAGGTTATCGAACGCGCGCAAGCAACACCGCAAACGATTATGCGCAATGGTAAACCAAGCGTCGTCGTCGTTTCGGCCGAGGAATGGCAGCGGAAGACTGCGCGCAAGGGCACCCTTGCAGAGTTTCTGATGCAATCGCCGCTGCGTGGCGCCGATCTGGACCTCGAACGGCAGCGCGACGAACCGCGTGATTTCCAGCTGTGAGACTTCTGCTGGACACCAATGTGCTTTCCGAGGTGACAAGGCCGCGTCCCGATGCCCATGTCCTACAATGGCTGGACAGTCTCGACGAGGATCGCTCATTCATCAGCGTCGTATCGATCGCCGAGATCCGGCGTGGTGTTGCGTTGATGGAAAGCGGTCGGAAGCGCGATGCGCTGGCTGAATGGCTTGCCCAGGACCTGCCGCAGCGCTTCGAGCAGCGCGTCATCCCTGTGGACCAGCCGGTTGCGATAGCCTGGGGCGACCTGATGGGGCTCGCAAAGCGAAGCGGACGCGGCTTGTCGTCAATGGACGGCTTGATTGCCGCCACCGCGATTGCCCATGATCTCACCCTCGCCACCCGCAATATAAAGGATTTCGAGGGCTTTGGGATCGAGCTTGTCGACCCTTGGGCCGAGCGCCCGTGACGATCCGCAGAGCGGACGGTCACGGGATCTCTCTGTTCGTCTAGTTGAAACTCGAGGTTTTGAGGAATTCCGCCAGCCGTTCGGTCTTCGGATGCACGAACATGTCCTTCGGATCGCCTTCCTCGCAGATGACGCCCTGGTTCATGAAAATGACCCGTGACGAAACGTCGTAGGCAAAGCGCATCTCGTGGGTCACGAGCAGCATCGTCATGCCATCGGCGGCAAGTCCTTTGATCACCTGAAGCACTTCGCCCACCAGTTCCGGGTCAAGCGCGGAGGTCACTTCGTCGAACAGCATCAGCCTCGGCGACATGGCGATGGCGCGGGCGATCGCGACGCGCTGCTGCTGACCGCCGGAAAGCTGCCCGGGATAATGGTTCGCGCGGGCGGAAAGGCCGACACGATCGAGCCACTTTTCCGCGATAGCACGAGCATCCGGCTTCGTCATTTTCTTCACCTTGACGAGGCCGAGCATGACGTTTTCAGCGGCACTCATATGCGGGAAAAGATTGAACTGCTGAAACGCCATGCCGGTCAACGCGCGTTGGCGTGCAATCTCTTTCTCGCTCTTGCGGCGCCGCGTCGCGCCTTCAGCGCGGTAGCCGATCTCCTCGCCGTCGAGGCTGATCGTGCCGCCCTGGAATTCCTCGAGCATGTTGATGCAGCGCAGCAAGGTGGTCTTTCCGGAGCCGGACGAGCCGATGATGGAAATGACTTCACCTTCCAGCACGGCGCAATCGACGCCCTTGAGGACTTCGTGGATGCCGTAAGTCTTGCGCAGACCCTGGATGTCGAGAATGGTCTTGGCCATCGGGGGAACTCCTCAGGACGGCAGGGCGGTCTTGCGCTCGACATATTTGCCGAAGTGCTCGATGCCGTAGTTGATGATGAAATAGAGCCCGCCAGCCAGGAAATAGAACTGGAGGCTCATGAAATTGCGGGAGATGATCTCCTGCGTGCGCAGGAGAAGCTCTGCGACGCCGATGACGGAGAGCAGCGTCGAGGCTTTCACCATCTCGGCCGCCGTATTCACCCAGGCCGGCAGGCACTGGCGCATGGCCTGCGGCCACAGCACCGAGGTGAAGGTCTGGGTAAAGGTCAGGCCGATCGCCTTGGCGGCTTCGGTCTGCCCCTTCGGGATCGCCTGAAGCGCCCCGCGCACGATTTCGCCGACATGGGAGGAGCAGAAGATGGCAAGGGCAAGCACGCCGGCCGAGAACGGCCCAAGATCGAGGCCGACGGCGGCGGAGACATAGTAACTCGCCAGCACGAGCACGAGCACCGGCGTGCCACGGATGATATCCGTATAGGCGCGCACGGCCAGACGCAAAACAACGCCGCCATAGACGAGCGCCAAACCGACGAAAACGCCGAGTATGGAACCGGCGAGGATGGCCAGCAGGGAGATCGACACGGTCACGCCGATGCCGTTCATGATGACGTATCGGGCGATCCAGAGTTGTTCGAGAAAAGTGTGGGACATCGGCTTATCTCGGCAGGGCCAGACGGCGCTCGACGAAGCGCATCACGGCGGCGATGAGGAAACAGGTCGCGACATAGAGGGCCGAGGTGACCATCCAGGTCTCTATGACACGGAAACTCTCGACATTGATCTTGCGGGCAGCAAAGGTCAGTTCGGGCACGGCGATGGCAGCGGCGAGCGAGGTGTCCTTGAAGAGCGAGATGATCGTCGAGGACAGTGATGGCAGCACGTTGCGCAGCATCAGCGGAGCGATGATGGAGCTGCGGATCTGCATCCCCGTCAGGCCGATGGCAAGCCCCGCTTCCGTCAATCCTCTCGGAATTGACAACAGACCGGCGCGGAAAACCTCGGCCAGATAGGCGCCGGAATAGAGGGACAGAACCAGGACGAAGCTTTTTATCTTGTCGAGGCGCAAACCCATTTGCGGCAGCGCGAAAAAGACGAAAAGAACCAGGACGAGAATCGGCAGGTTGCGGATGACAGTGACATAGATCCGTGCCGGCACGACCGCAAAGCGGTTTTTGGACGTCAGCGCGAAGGCCACCACAAGGCCGATCGCGGCCCCGATCAGGATCGAGATCACCGCAAGGCCGAGACTGAGCGTGAGCCCGCTCAAAAGAAAATCGAAGTTGCGCCAGACGGCAGCGAAATTCAACGTGTAACCCATACGGGCCGCCCTTTCAGACCAGAGCATGAGGCCGAAAAATATGAGCGGTTTTCGGACGGCATCATGCTCTCACTCTTTAAATGCGGAACGGGAAACATGTCCCGCTCCGCATGGCTGCTACTTGAACTCGACCGGGAAGCCGATCTGCGGCGGCGCCAGATCCTTGCCGAACCAGGTCTTGAAGGACTTGGCGTAAAAGTCGAATTCAACGCCGGTCATGGCTTCGTGCAGGGCGGTGTTGACGAAGTTCAGCCAATCCTGATCGCCGCGCTTGACGGCGCAGGCGTAGGTCTGCGGATTCCAGCCGTAGCCGGCATCTTTGTAGCGGCCCGGATTCTGCGTCATGTACCAGGCGAGCGACGACTGGTCGGTGGCCACTGCATCGGCGCGTCCCGATTCCAGCGCCTGATAGATCAGGTCGACGGAATCGTACTGGTCGACGGTCGCCTCCGGCAACGCCGCATGCACCATCGCCTCGGCATATACGTTCTGGAGAACCGAGATGGTGACGGAGGAACCGGCCGCCTTGAGGGCTGCGTAGTCGGCATATTTTCCGTCCGCCTTGAGCATCAGGCCGACACCCTCGCGATAATAAGGAATGGTGAAGGCAACCTGCTGGGCGCGCTCGCCGGTAACGGTCATGAACTGGCAGGTGATGTCGACTTTGTCGGTGGTGATGTTCGGGATGCGGGCGTCGGAGGACTGGTTCACATATTCGATCTTCTCAGGATCGCCGAAGAGCGCCTTGGCGATGATATGGCCCATGTCGACGTCGAAGCCCTGAAGTTTGTCGTCGGCGCTTTTGAAGTGCCAGGGCGCATTGGTGCTGCCCGTGCCGAGGACGAGATGGCCGCGGGCCAGCACTTCATCGAGCTTGCTGCCGTCGGCCAGCGCAGGGGTGGACAACAGAGCGGCGACGGCCAGCGACATCACGCCGGTGCGAAAGGAAATGGTCATGGCGTTCCCCTTATGGATGGTTCCTATTATTCCAGTATAATGGACGCGTGTCTGTTTTACTGGAACAATGTTATCAAGTGCCATCATGGGTGAATTGTCAATGGGTCATGCCGAAAAAACGCGCAGTAGCGCGCGTGGCGATTTTTTCGGCAGTGCAGCATTTTTCCTTTTGTTTCGGAGGCTCAACATCATGGCCTCCCGCTCAGCGATTTGGGGGCCACGCCGAACCCCCTTTTCGGTGGGCTGATGACGTGCCCGCCGGTGGGCGAGGTGGAAGATGCCATCCTCAGAGCCGGCGCCTCAGGCTCCGGCTGCTTTACCTACGGCTTCCCTCGCCACATGTCGCGGCAAAATCGAGTCCGCCCCAGAGGCTCCGCCTGCCCCTATATGGGCGCGCATCGCTACCGGTCGCGAGGCACGTTGAGCGGCCCGACGACATTGTAGAAATCGCCCTTGTGCCCGATCGGACAGCCAGGTGGTCGATTTCTGTCCATCAAAATGGCTTTAAAAGCGTTCGCCTTGGAGGAAATCGAACCACGGAACAGTGGATCGACCGCGGAAGACTGCGACCCTCACGGCAGCGCGCCGCCCAGACTACTATCCGAAAGAGCGAAGGCCCTTCTGTGGATCTTCCGAATTCTCCGCACAAGGTGGATTGAATGCAGATAGGTATCCGCCAACATGTTCGCGGTCCATTGGCTTGCTAAACAAATAGCCCTGGAGGGTGGTACAGCCCATGTTCAGCAAGCACATTGCCTGCCGATGGCTTTCCACACCTTCGGCAGTGACCTTCATATTAAGCTTCCGCGCCAGATTGAGCACCAGTTCAACGATTGCGAGGCTCGATTCATCTACGAGCATGGTGTCGATAAAGCTCTTGTCGATTTTGATGATATCGACAGGCAGGCTCCGCAAATGTGTCAGCGACGCATAGCCCGTCCCGAAGTCATCGAGCGCCACGGCCAAACCTTTTTTTCGCAAACGTTGCAGCGTTGTTGCAACAGTGTCTTCCAAGCCCTGCAGGAAGACAGTTTCCGTCACTTCAAGCACAAGCTTATCAAGCGGGATACCTCTCGAAGCGAACGCTCCTACGATCCGGCTTTCCAGGTCGCCCCTCATGAAATCGGAGGCGCTGACATTGAGGCCAACCCGTCCGAACTTCAGCCCTCGGTCCATCCATTTACGGATATCGGTCGCGACATGATCGAGCATGCGCGTCGTAATGTGATGGGAAACGCTTGAGTCTGTGAAGGCCTCATGAAATTGCGCCGCCGATACGACTGATCCATCGGAACGTTGCATTCTCACAAGCGCTTCAAACGCCCATACCTGACCGTCGGCGCAACTAACGATTGGCTGATAGTGCGGCACCATTCGCTGTTCGGTAAGTGCCAACTCCACCTCTCGAACGATCTGAATGCGATGGGCTATCCTCGAACGCAGGCTGGGCTCATATTGAACGTAGCTGCCGCGCCGTGTTTCTTTGGCGTGATACAGGGCGAAGTCTGCGTTTTGCGAAAGCGTCGCCGCATCTATTTCACCTTCTGAAATCGCGCCTCCCACGGTTATCGTCGGACTTATCTTTGATCCCGCCACCTCCAGAGGGCGGCCGATATATTCAATCAAATGTCGCGCGAGTGAACGCATTCCCCGCGAGTTTGCAGGTGCGTCCAGAACAACTGAGAACTCATCGCCGCCAAGGCGAAACACCCTTCCGCGCCTTCCCAAGCGCGCGTCCAAACGTGACGCTATGCCTTTCAGCAGCAAGTCACCAGTCGCATGGCCAAGGATATCGTTCACTTGCTTGAGGCGATCGACGTCGATCAGCAACAAACCGATGGAGGCGGCGTCCGTCGCTGCGAGCCTCTCCATATGAGCATTGTATGCTGCCCGGTTGGCAAGTCCGGTAAGCGGATCGGCATTTGCCGCCTGGAGCAGACGTTGCTCATAGCGCACTTTTTCGGAAACATCCTGAACGATGCCAAACAAGCGTCTTGGCTCGCCGTGCAGGTGTTCAATATCGCTGACCACGCGAATCCATCGTTCCTCGCCTTGTGGCGTTATGATGCGATACTCTTTGTCAATGCCGGTCTCCGAGCCATTCAGGAGGTTGCGAATCCTGCGTCTGACGCTGTCACGCTCTTCGGGAGCATAGCAGCCGATCACATCCTCCGAGGTCATCCGTTTACCGACCGGCAATCCGACGGTGCGGTAAATCTGGTCCGACCAGATGATCGTGCCAGTGCTAAGATCCATCTCAAAGCCACCGACTTTGGCAGAGCGTTCGGTCTGTTCGAACCGAGCCTGCTTCAGCTCCAGCTCACGTTGCTGCTCTTTCAGCAGGCTTTGTTGACGATGCTCCCGAATAAGGCCCACGACGACGCTTGCTAAATTGCGAAGCTGTTCGAGATCCTGATCGCCGAAGCAGCGGGTCTTCGTGTCGAGGACACAAAAACTGCCGTAGCAAGTCTCTCCTTCCAAAAGCGGAACCCCCGCATAGAATTGGACGGAACACTCGTTCACGAATGTGCTTTCGCTAAAGCGGAAGTCTTTGCCGGCATCTTCAACGACGAGCGGTGATCTTGTTTCCACGACGTGGCCGCAAAAGGAATGCTCGCGTGACGCCTCTTTCAAAGTGAAGCCTTGCTGGGCCTTGAACCACTGCCGATCCTCGTCGACGAACGAAACCAATGCCATCGGCATATTGAATATACTGCAGGCCAGACGCACGATAGCGTCGAACTCTGTCGTCGGCGGTGTATCGAGAATGCTTGCCTGGTAGAGAAGGTTTAATCTTTCATCTTCAGCAAGGGACATCCGACCTTACTCCTCGCAGTGCTGCGTGACGCGGAGTGAGACCCTTCATGGATCATGGAAGCGGACGAACTTGCCGCCGACGGCAACTTCCTGCGTTGATCAGAACTCTTCCCAATCAGACTTGAGCGCGGCGGCCGCCGATCCGCGCTGGACGGACGCGGCAGGTGAGGTACGAACGACTTTCAAAGCCGTCGGTGCGGCGGCGTGGTGATCCGTCTGCGCGAACGACGACCTCGATCTCGGTGCATCGTCAAAACGGAACTGTTCAAGAAGTTTGAAAAGCGCGGCGGCCTCTCGTGCGAGCCCATGGCTTGCCGCGGTCTGCTCCTCGACCATCGCGGCATTCTGCTGCGTCCCCTGATCGACGGTGTTGATGGCCTGGTTGATCTCGCCGAGTGCAGTCGATTGCTCGCGCGCCGCCTCGACGATCGCCGTGACGTTGGCATTGATTTCGTGAACCTGACCGGCGATTTCCTGAAGTGCGGACCCGGCATTCGTGACGAGGGCGACGCCGTTTGCGACATGAGAACCGGACGCCGTGATCAAGCTCTTTATCTCCTTCGCAGCTTTCGCCGACCGCTGCGCCAATTCGCGGACCTCCTGGGCAACGACCGCAAAACCTTTGCCGGCCTCCCCTGCTCGTGCCGCCTCTACGCCGGCATTGAGCGCCAAAAGGTTCGTCTGGAAGGCAATCTCATCGATGACACCGATGATGTTCGAAATTTCGCGCGACGAGGTTTCGATCTGGTCCATCGCACCGATCGCGTCACGAACCACCTGGCCGGAATGCTCCGCATGATCTTTGGTGCGCGCCACGAGTTGACCGGCCTCCTCGGCGCGGCGGCTCGAATCCTTGACCGTCGTCGTGATTTCCTCAAGGGCGGCCGCCGTCTCTTCGACGGATGCCGCTTGCTGCTCGGTACGCTTTGCCAAGTCGTCAGCCGCGGTGCGGATTTCGTTGGAACCGGCCGATATCGCCTTGGCATTTTCGGCAACCGTTGCCATCGCGCCCTTCAACTTCTCCGAGGCGCTGTTGAAGTCAGCACGCAGCCTTTCCAGTGAAGGAATAAAAGGCTTCTGGATCGTCTGCGACAGGTCGCCGTCTGCAAAATTCGTCAGGCAACGGGCGAGTTGTTCGACGTTCTCGACGCGCGCCGTGACATCGGTTGCGAACTTCACGACTTTGAACACTTTTCCGTTCAGGTCAAAGATCGGATTGTAGGAAGCCTGGATATAAACCTTCCGTCCGCCCTTGCCCACACGCATGAATTCGTCGGCAACCAACTGGCCGCCCGCAAGTTTCCGCCAGAATTCCTTGTAGGCCTCCGACCTCGAGTAGTCGGTTTCACAGAACATCGAATGATGTTTGCCCTGGATTTCAGCCAGCGAATAACCAAGCGCAGTCAGGAAATTATCGTTCGCAGTCAAGACTTCGCCGGCCGGCGTGAATTCGATTATCGCCTGGGCCCGAGACAATGCGTCAATCTTGCCCGCATCCTCGGCAGATTTCAGCTTCTGCGCGGTGGTATCGGTGGCAATCTTGACGACCTTGACCGGCTTCCCGCGTCGGAACACAGGATTGTAAGATGCTTCTATCCAGACCTCGCGCCCGCCTTTTCCAACCCGCTTATATTGTTGTTGATCGAATTTCCCGGCTGACAGCTTCGTCCAGAAAGCCTTGTATTCTGCCGAGGATGCATAGGCAGGTTCGACAAACATGCTGTGATGCTTTCCGACAATCTCCCTCAACTCGTAGCCGAGCGCTCTGCAGAAGTTTTCGTTCGCAGTGAGGATCCGGCCCGACAAGTCAAACTCGATCATGGCTTGCGAATTCGACAAAGCGGCAAGAACCGCGACAGCATTTGCACCACGATCAAGAATATTCACTGGCAATCCCCCTAGATTTCACTGCTGTGTATCCAGCCATGCCCCGAATATTCGCTTATCATCATTAATGGATATTTAATTATGAATGAACGTGCAGGTATGTTTTCGTTTCTAATGAGCATTGTATCAGTAAGCCGGGTCGTGACGACGCGCGTGGGCGCAACGGGCCGATCCCTGTCATGCATTGGGCGATAAGGAATTTCCGTTAGGTTCTCCCGGACCGCCGGCCTATCGGCCACTCAACCGCTTTTCAATTGCGCCATAGCAAGCAGCGTATCGGCGCTTATCGTCGCCGAGCCGGTCAGGATCGAAAGTGCCGTCGACGTGGTGCCTGTGCCGTTGGCCATGTCATACATGGCGGTGAAGCGTTTGATCAGATCATCGACTTTGTCAGGATCCGACAGATCCTTGATGTCGATGAAGTTGTCGATCATCTCAGCTTGCTTGTCGACGTCCATGTTCGAGACGTAACTCGACAGGTTGAAGGTCGTGGTAAAGAACTCGAAGAGCGCGCTGTCGCCCAGAATGTCATAGGCGTTCGAGATCTCCGGCGCCTTGCGCTGGAAGTAGAGGGCAAGGCGCACGCCGGTGTTGTTGTCGCCTTGGTCGTCTTCGAGCGTCAGCCTGACATAGGCGTCGATCGTCTCCAGCACATCGCCGCGCTGCTGCACAGTCCCGGTCGGATCAGCGGAAATATTGCCGTCCTGATCGAAATTGAACGCGCCGACGAGTTCGGCGAAACGATTGTCGTCCAGCTTGTTGACATAACTGTCTTCGTCGTCGAGATCGGAAGAAAACATCTTCTCCAACGCGTCAGACGTGACATCATCAGGATCGAGCCCCTTCGCCTCGAGCGCGAAGGAAACCAGGCGATCGTCGGCCAGAAATTCGCTGGCCGTGGTGATCGTCGCCATCTGCTCGCGAAAATAGGTGATCTCCTCATCCGCCGCATCGGTCGCTTCGGTAAGTTCGTCACCCTTGAGGTACCGGATCTTGTTCTGCTTGTAATAGGCAGCGTAGTCGTCGACGACAGATTCCGACATGGCCTGCAGCGGAACGGTCACGTCGCCACTGCTGTCGAAGTTGAGGGCCTTGCGAAAGGCGACGAACCGGTCGTCCTTGAGGCTGTTGACATAGCTTTTGGAGTCGGAGGGATCGCTCTCGAGAATTTTCCGGACCTCGCTTTTGGAAACGCTGTCCGGGTCTATGTCATAGGCTCGCAACGCCATTTCCCACAGTTCAGGGAGATCGTCGTTGTCGTCATCGTCGTCGTCATCGTTCGACACCAGGAAATCGTCGATTGACGTAACGCTGGCGATGCGCGTCGTATAGTTGTCGGTGGCATCTTCCGTGCTGGTATTGGCGACCAACACCTCATAATTTTCATCGAAGGCTGCCGTGGTCGCGGTGATCTGATCCGATGTCTGGGCCGTGTCGCCATCGGCAAGCGCGCCCTCCTCATCGAAATTGAAGGCGTCGTGCAGGTCGGACAAGCCGATCGCGTCGGCGACGTCGGCGCTTTTCAGCGCCGCGGAAATGAAGTTATCGGTCTCGCTATCGGTAAGCCCATAGGCAGTTCTCAGATAGGAAACCAGTTTGTCGTCGCTCATCAACTCATCGACGGAGGTCACGTTGCCGATTTGCGTCGCGAAATAGGTGTCATAGGCCTCCCCGGTTTCCGAGGAAGCTGTCGTCGCCGAGGCCACCGCATAAGCGCTTGTGACCAGCGACATCTGATCTTCCGACATCACGTCGCCGTCGGTCGAGCCGTCCTCGGTGAAGTTGAAGGCCTTCGCCAGGTTGACATAGACCGCGTCGTCGAGCTGGTTGACGAAACTATCGGCATCGTCGAGATCGCTCGTCAAAACACTCTTCAGGAAGCTGCTCGAGGTATATTCGGTGCTGAGACCGAAAGCCGTCAGCACATAGTTCTTCAGCTTCGAACTCGACAGGAGATCGTCGACCGAGGTGATCGACGAGATATTCTCTTCGAAATAGTCCGTCGCGTCTGCAATGTCGTCCGCCTCGGTGTCGAATGACTCCTCATAAGCATCGAGCAGATTGTCCCGCTGGACGTCCGATTGCGCCGTCTTCGTCTCGCCGGCGAATTTGAAAGCAGCGGCAAACTCGGCATAGCGGGTGTCGCTCAAGCTGTTGGCGAAGCTCGAAGAATCGCTGAGGTCGCTCTCCAGCACCTTCTTCATGAAGGCCTTGGCATAGGTCATGTCTTCAAGGCCGTAGGCCTTCATGGCATAGGAATAGAGCTTGTAATCGCCCATGAATTCATCGACTGTCGTGACCTTGCCAATGTTTTCCTTGTAATAGCTGCTGTCGCGGGCAACCGTTGCCTGTGAAGCCACGTTCGAGAGACTGGCGCCCAGATTTCGCGCGACCGCGAGATAGCTCACATAGGTGGAAACCAACTTCTATCCCTTTCATGAGCACGGCACCGCGCGCGAAAGCCTGCCGGCAGCCACGGGTGAAACTTCTGGTGTTTGCTGAGATGTTGCCGCCGCTCATGGCGCATGCGGACCGCATTCATGCGGCCGAATCAACTTAATGGAACTATATGGTACTGCAATTCTTGCAAAATGCAATTGGACGTCAAAAGTCGAGGGATCGCCGCCTTACCAGGTCACGCGGCGCCGACGCCTGCGGCAAAGATTGCAATGCAGCGCCGGAGATGGGCGAGCAGTGCCGCCCGGTCAGGCCAGGCCTGAGCGCGCCCTTCCGGCGGACCCATGCCGCCAAAGATCATATCCATCAGCATCCGGGCTCCGCTGGCCGGATCATCAAGCGACAACCTGCCTTCCGCCCTGCGGTCGCTCAGCCAGTCGGCAAGGTCCTGCCGGCTGGCAAGCATGCCTTCACGCTGCAGAATGTCGACGAGTTCGGGAAACTGCCCCGCTTCGCGAAAGACGAGTTGCAGGAAACCGGCACGGTCCGCATCCTTGTCCTCATCCATATCGATCATGAAGATACGTTCGAGGCTCTCGGCGATCGAGAGATCTTCAGCAGGCCGCGGCAGGTCGAGCATCAGGCGCCGATGTGCGCCGACCACGGCGGCAAACAGCTCTTCCTTGCTCTGAAACAGCTTGTAAAGCGTCTGTTTTGAAACACCCGCCTCGCTGGCGACGACTGCGGTCGTGCTACCGGCGTAACCGTATTTTACAAAAACACGGCGGGCAATTTCAACGATATGCACCCGCTTGTCATCGTCACTTGAGACTTTCGGCCGGCCGCGCTTGCGCGGCTCATCTGCGGGCTCGTCGACAACATCCATGATGATCTAGACCGCCTCATCGAGGCACAAGCCAAAGGCCGCAGAAAGGCGACTACGATTTCTGAGGGGCGATTTTTTCGGTTGTGGCATTAGCAATTTCGATTTAGAGAACTAATCAGTTCTGTAATGCGTTGCATCTCTCACCCTCTACCGATGGAGCGCTTATGACGACCATTTCTGCCGCAACGTCGATCTCTTCCTATTCCTATAGCAAGAGTTCGACGTCAGCATCCCAGGACACCCTATCCTGTAATACGGTTTCGGCAAAAAAATCAACCGCAAGCCAGCAGCTTAGCGAAGACGCGACCAACAGCGCCGAGAAACTCATGTCGCAGTTGATGTCGTTGACGATGAACGGCCTCGCCGGTCAGTCCGCTTCCAGCGAGCAGCAGGACGGCGGCGCAGACATGGACGTTGCGCAGCTGGACAGCGATGGCGACGGGTACGTGAGCAAGGCCGAGTTCGTCGCAGCCCGGCCGTCCGATGTGTCGGAGGATGAAGCCGGCACGCTGTTCAACAGCTTCGACAGCGAAGGTTCCGGCTCGCTATCGGTCGATGCGCTGACCGAGGCCATGTCCGCCCAGCAGTCGGAACGTGCCGAGGGGCCGCCACCCCCGCCACCTTCCGACGATGACGAACTTGCATCCATGCTCTCCGATCTCGATACCGACGGCGATGGGCAGGTGAGCAAGGCCGAGTTCGTTGCAGGTCGGCCGTCCGATCTGAGCGAGGACCAGGCCGGCACGCTGTTCGACAGCTTCGACAGCGAAAGTTCCGGCTCGCTATCGGTTGATACGCTGACCGAGGCCATGTCAGCTCAGCAGTCGAAACGTCCCGAAGGACCGCCGCCGTCCGCTGACGATGACGATGACCAGTTTGCATCCCTGCTCTCCGATCTCGATACGGACGGAGACGGGCTTGTGACATTGGACGAGTTCATGGCGGGTAAGCCGGACGACGTCACCGAAAGCCAGGCGAGCCAGCTCTTTAGTCTGCTCGACACGTCAGGCACCGGTTCATTGTCTGCACAGTCCACGAGCTGACGGTCGTTAAGCCGTCGCCATTGCGGTCGCTGGAGGATCTGCACTGAGACGGTTTTAAAGCGAGCCGGCAGAGCCTTCAGTCGGGTCGCTTGCGAAGTATGGAAACGTTCGAATGGTGCGCCGTCCACAGGCGCACGGATAACCAGCGCGCGGATGAGCCGAAGCGCCTATCGCCATCACGGGGTCAGCCCAGACAATCAGATCATCGACCGGTGCCGGCCTTTGCCAGGCGCCAGCGATGTCGTGCGCCCGCCATCCGGGCCCTGGAAGCCCCTCGTCACATGGCATGTTCCCAAACCTTAAAGGATCGAGCCATGAGCATTTTTGGAAGCATGAAAACCGCCGTCTCCGGCATGAGCGCCCAGGCAAACCGGCTCAGCACGGTTTCCGACAATATCGCCAACGCGAACACCACCGGCTACAAAGCCGTTTCCACGTCCTTTTCGTCGTTGGTTCTGCCGTCTTCCTCGGGCAATTATAATTCAGGCGGCGTCCAGACCTCTGTGCGTCAGGCGATTTCTCAGCAAGGGGACATTTCCTATACGACCTCGGCCTACGACCTGGCGATCTCGGGAGATGGGTTCTTCATCGTGGAAAGCGCCGATGGCACGCCGGTGCTCACCCGGGCCGGCGACTTCTCGGTCGACAGCGACGGCAATCTCGTCAACGGCGCCGGTTTCACGCTCATGGGATACTCCTATGATTCCGGCGTGCCGGCGGTGGTCGTCAACGGCTTCGACGGCCTGGTGCCGGTCAACGTATCCCAATCGGGCTTGAGCGCCGTCGCTTCGAGCAGCGCCTATTTCAGCGGCAACCTGAATTCCGAGGCGACTGTCGTCACCGATACCACGACGCTGCCGAGCGCCAACACGGCCAGCGTCACCGATGACACGCAGAAGATGTCGCTGGTTGCCTATGACAGCCTCGGCGGCACCGTTCAGTACGACTATTACTTCACCAAGACCGGCGTCACGACGGACGCGGGCGGTGCGGTCACCGGCAGCACCTGGGAGGTCGCGGTTTACCGCAATGCCGATGCATCTACCGGCAGCACGACGTCCTTCCCCTACTCTTCCGATGCCGTGAGCGTTGCAACGCTGTCTTTCGACGCCGATGGCCAGCTGACCTCCGCAACCGACACCGACATCGTCGATCCGGTGACGGCAAAGACGATCACCATGGACTATTCCGACTTCACCCAGCTTTCCTCCGACTTCTCGGCGACGGGCTCCGCAGACGGCCAGGCCGCAAGTGCCGTGAGCTCGGTCTCCATCGGTACGGACGGCGTGGTGTCGGTCTCCTATGCGAACGGGGCGACGAAGGCTCTCTATCAGATCCCTCTCGCGACGGTCGCCAGCCCCGACAATCTGACGCTGCTCAGCGGCAACGTCTACAGCGCCAATGGATTGTCCGGCGTCACGGTCACCGGCTTCCCACAGACGAACGGGCTTGGTTCCATCCAGTCCGGTGCTCTCGAAAGCTCGAATGTCGACCTCGCCGGTGAACTGACGGAGATGATCGAGGCGCAGCGCAGCTATACGGCCAATTCGAAGGTGTTTCAGACCGGCTCCGATATCATGGATGTCCTCGTCAATCTGAAACGATAGGGAGGGCGCCGGCATGTCGCTCACCTCCGCCTTGAACAGCGTGCAAAGCATCTTTAACACTACCGGCCAGCAAAGCAGCGTCATCTCAACGAATATCGCCAATGTCGGAAATTCCGACTATGTGAGACGGGAGGCGTCGGTTACGACGTCTCTTTCCGGCGCCCAGGTCGTCAGCATCAGCCGGGCGCAGGAAACGGCGCTGCTTGCCCAGTATTTGCAAACGAATGCCAAGGACAGCGCCCAGCAGACGCTGGTGACCGGCCTCGAAAGCCTGAAGTCGCTGGTGGGCGGCAATGACTACGAGACCTCGCCGAGTACCTATCTCACGGCATTCCAGCAGGCGCTCCAGACATTCGCCACATCCCCGAGCAGCACGACAACAGCGCAATCGGCCGTGACCGCCGCGCAGGATCTTGCCAATTCGTTGAATACAGCAAGCGACGGCGTCCAGTCGATCAGAGCCGAGGCGGATGCGGAGATCGCCACACAGGTCTCCACCCTGAACACGCTGCTGTCGCAGTTCGAGGCGGCCAACAATGCGGTCAAGCTGGCCACATCGACCGGCACCGATACATCCTCGGCGCTCGACGAGCGTGAAAAGCTGCTGAAGCAGATCTCCTCGATCGTCGGCGTCACCTCAACCGTGCGCGACAATAACGATATGGCGCTCTACACCTCGGATGGTACCGTGCTGTTCGAGACCATTCCCCGCACCGTCACGTTCTCGTCGACGGCAACCTACGTTGCCGGAACGGAAGGCAATTCCATCTATATCGACGGCGTTGCACTCGACGCCGGCGAAGGATCGACGACGAGTGCCTCGGGCAGCCTGCAGGCGCTGCTGCAGCTTCGCGACGAAATCGCCCCGACATTCCAGGCCCAGCTCGACGAGATCGCCAAATCGCTCGTCCAGAGCTTCTCGGAAACCGACGGCAGCACGAGCGCGCCGGGACTTTTCGTGTGGACGACGGCGTCGGGCGTAACCGGGGCAACACCTGCTGATTCCGACGATACGACAGGGATCGCCTCCACTATCTCGGTCAATCTAGCCGTCGTCACAAGCGAGGGCGGCGATGCGACGAAGCTGCGCGATGGAACGATCAGCGGCATCACCGATCTCAACACCTCGGGAGACAGCGGCTTCTCGGACAATCTCGATGCCCTGTATCAGGCGTTGACGGAACAGCGCTCGTTCTCTTCCGACGCCGGTCTCTCCACGTCGCAAAGCCTGACGGACTACGCCAGCGCCTCCATCGGCTGGCTCGAACAATATCGAAGCGATGCCACGTCGGCCTCCGAAACAACGGCTGCGGCCTTGTCACGCTCCGACGAGGCCTATTCCAACGAAACCGGCGTCAACCTCGACGAGGAACTGACGCTGCTTCTCGACATCGAACAATCCTACAAAGCAGCGACGAAGATCCTGAACGTCATCGACGAGATGTTCCAGTCGCTCCTCGACATAGCGAGCTAGTCATGAAAGCATCTTTTGTCTCATCATCGGCGATGCAGAATGTTTTGCGGCTCACCATCAGCCAGTCCCAAAACAAGCTGCAGCAGGCCTCGACGGAAGCGACCACAGGAACCTACGCCGATATAGGCGTGTCCCTCGGCGTCGGCGCTGCAAAGTCGATCAATCTCACCAGCGCCATCGCCCAGGCCGCCTCGTTGAAGACGAGCAATGCCGTCGTCGAATTGCGGATGGACGCATCGCAAACCGCCCTTTCGAGCCTCAAGGATGCCGGGGACAGTCTGGTCTCGAACCTGACCGCGCTCCAGGCGAGCCAGGATACGACGAGCATCGCCGTTGCCCTGCAGACGGCGAGCGCCACGATTTCGCAGCTGGTCTCGACGGCAAACACGTCAGTCAATGGCGAGTTCCTGTTCGGCGGAACGAACCTCGACAGCCAGCCTCTGACCGATCAATCCTCGGCGGTCTCGGATACGATCGTTTCGGCTCTGAACGACTATGCAACCGGTCTCGGAAAAGACGTCAACGAGTTGACAGGCGAGGAAATCGGCAGCTTCATCACCGACACGGTAGAGCCGATGTTCGCCGAGAGCGCCTGGACGGACGCTTCCGAAGGCTGGTCGACCGCTTCCAGCACCGATATGACGAGCCGGATCAGCGGATCGGAAACCATCACCTCGTCGACCAACGCCAATTCCGAAGGCATGCGCTATCTCGCTCTTGCCTCCGTCGTCGTCTCCGCCCTCTTCGGTCAGGATCTCAGCTCCGACGCGCAGAGCGCCGTCGCATCCAAGGCGATCGCCTATGCGGCGCAGGCGACCGCCGGCATCGTGACGCAGCAAAGTGAGCTCGGCCTTTCACAGGAGCGGCTCGAAAAGGCAAACGACGCCCTCGATGCTCAATCCACTCTGCTTCAGGGAAACCTTGTCGATCTCCAGGGCGTGGATGCCTACGAGGCTTCGACGCTCGTCAACCAGCTGCAGACGCAACTGGAGACAGCTTACACGCTCGTCTCGAAACTCCAGGGTCTGAGTCTGGTCAACTATCTCTGACGGATTGAAAATGCGGGAATTCAAGCGGATGCAAATACCGGCCCTAACGAGGGAACCCAACACGACGTGTTCCGAAATCGTGGCGGAGGCGGCCTTCGCGCTCGCCTCCGGCATCATCGATACGATCCCCTTCGTCGGCAGCAAACTCGACGAACAACAGACGCGGGCATGGCCGCGATCGGGTGTCTTCACGGATGACGGTGTCGAGATGACCGGTACGCCCCCTGAAATATTCGAGCTTTGCGAGCTGCTGGCAGCCCACATCGAGAAGGGCACATCATTCGACGTTTTCGAGGTTTTCCACAAGATTGCGCGCATCGACCGGCTGATCGACTGGCGCCATGGCGCAGTGCTGTCACCCGAACCGCATCCGGTAACGCATTGACAGAAGGCGCAAAATATCTTCCCAATGGCGTCGCGACCACGGCCGTGCCGCCAGCAAGCATGGCATAGGCCGGTCTTGCATATGGCTTGTCCGTTGCGGCAGTCTGGACTTTCCCATAGGGGAGACTGAGGACGATTGCCGAAGGTCTGCCGGCAATGGTCTTTCAGAGACCGAGTGTGTTCTTGATGTCGAAGCCGCGCGCGAAGCTACCCTTCTCCGAAGAGACCTTGCAGGCCATGCTGATCCGCGTGCTTCGCCCGCTGGTCAAGCTCGCACTCGCCTCCGGCTTCAACTTCATCTCGTTTTCGACCGTTCTTCGCCGCCTTTATATCGAGGTCGCAGAGAAGGAATTCGCACTGCCGAACAAGAACCAGACGGACAGCCGCATCTCGCTTCTGACCGGCATTCACCGCAAGGACGTCAACCGGCTGCGCGGACAGGTGCTTGCGGCATCCTTCCTCACCACCGGCGTTTCGCAGACGAGCCGTATTCTCGCCAGATGGCTTGCCGATCCGTTTTATTGCGATGCGGAGGATCAGCCGAGCGCCCTGCCCCGCACCTCCAGCGACGGCGGTCCGTCATTCGAGAGCCTGGTGAGCGACATCACCAAGGACGTCCACCCCCGCTCCATCCTGGACGACTGGCTGGATAAAGGCATCGTCGTTCTCGATCAGAACGGCTGGATCCAGCTCGACCTCTTATCGATCGTCCCCAATGCAGGTGACGAAGCCCGCCGGCATTATTTTACGCGCAACCTCCGTGACCATGTGCAGGCGTCGGTCATGAACCTGATCAACGAGCCTCCACCCTACTTCGAACGTGCGGTTCACTACGACGGGATGTCCCCCGAGCTGTCGGCCCGGCTCGACGAGATTGCGCGTCAGGAAGGAATGGCGCTGCTTCTGAAACTCAACAAGATCGCCCATCAGGCCATCAAGGATGATCCTGGCGGCAACAGCCGCTGGATCGCTGGACTCTATGTCATGACCGAGGAGGATGAGGCCGATCTTCAGGCAGACGCCGCCTCCAAGACGGAGACAGGCGAATGACCCCGTCGGCGATCTCGAGAAGGCAATTTCTGCTGGCCGGAATAGCGCTTCAGGTCCTGGTGCCCAAGATTGCCGCCGCGCAGCCGACGGGCACCAGCGATCATGGCATCGGCGGATCCGGACTTTCCATCCAGGGCGGTGGGGAGAACGAAGATCACGGCATCGGCGGAACGGGCATCGTCGGGACCATCCAGGGCTTTGGAAGTATCATCGTCAACAACATCCACATACCGTTCAGCGCGACGACACCGATCGAAATCGACGGCCGACGCGTTCGCGCGAGCGCGATGAAGGTTGGTCATGTCGCCCGGGTGCTGCTGACGGGCGGACTTGCCGCCCGCATCACCATCGCCAGCGAAGTCCAGGGCCGCATCGACCGGATAGACAAGACCGGCATGACCATATTGGGGCAAACGATCGACACGACGGGTGTCGCGACGAAGGGTCTGCAGAAAGGCAAGCGGGTCGCCGTGTTCGGCATCCGCAAACCTGACGGTGCGATCATTGCCCGACGCATCGAGCCCCGCTCCGTTTCCGAAGGCGCCCATGTTCGTGGCGTCCCCGTCAAGAGCCGCAATCGCGTCCTGATCGGCGGCCTTTCGCTTGGAAGCACGCATGGATACCTGGCCGGCAAGCAAACGCTCGTGCGTCTCAAGGCTGTCGCCGATCGCTTGATCATCACGCGCATTCAGGCCGAACCCGTGGTGCCGGGCCTCAAACGGGGCATCGTCAACCTCGAGACCTTCCGGCCGACGGATAAGGACGGGCCGAGCGTAGGACCCAGAGGCTCCGCGCCTTTCGGCTCGATGCCGCTGTCGCCTGATGGTCATGGCTTCGTCGATGTCGGCGTCCGGGACTCAAGCAGAATGACAGGCTTTCCCGACGGGCGCATTCCGGACGGCTTCGGTTCGCGACCGCCAGGTGGCCCTTCGGATCGACCGCCGCCCGATCATCCGCCCTTCGGCAGAGGCGGGCCGGACCGAGATTTTCGCGCTCCGGATAGAGGCGGGGCGCCACCGCCGGACGGACCGCCTCCTGGGCCGCCGCCTCCGGGGCCGGGTCCGCACTGAAAACGCTGTCATCGGCATTGACAAATGGGAAACTTTCCCATTTATTGTTCGTGCGAATTCTGCTTCGGGTGATTCCAGGGAGGGTTTGCCGATTGGCTAACGTGTCCGCCCCACACCCGCTAGCCAATCGTTTGATTTTCAATCGCTGCTGACTGCCGAGCCAAACCGTCATCACCAAGAGGAATCAGGAATTGCTTTTGCTGGAACGCGAACCGGACATGTCGATGGAGATGGACGAACCATCCGTCGTTGCAACCTGGGAAAACCGCGCGCAAATACTCGAAATCATGAGCAGCGCGCACGAGATGAGCCAACAATTTCAAAATCTCTGGAAGAGCAGCGGCGGAACGGGCCGGCTCAGCCAAGACGATACGGATAAGTTGGTCGAGTTGCTGCGGCAGATCGGCGACCTTAATGAAACTCTCATGCGATTGGCCTGAAAGGCGTCAGGTACGACCGCCAAGCATGCTTCGGGAATTCAAAATTGCCATGGTGAGATCAACTCAAGACCTGTGGTCGCAAAGTCCCCCAGGTTTCGCGTCGCAAGTCGACCGCCATTAACCCGAGCAATAGCGGCTATCATGCCATCCGGAGCCGACATTCCACGCCCTTGACGAGCAGCAAGGCCCCTGATGTCGCCATAAGCAAGAGCTGGCTCTTCGGTCAGACCGAAAATCCGGTCCGCGAAGCGACGGCGCCAGTCGGAGAGCCCCCTGTTCGAGGCGTTCGCCTCGCTGATCGGGTCGGATCTTCTGGATACCAAAAGCTATTTCCGCAATTGTCACCGCCGGCAACGCCAATTCTGCATCATGACGGACCAGCCATGTGATCACTGCCTCGTCGGTCGACTTTTTAGGTTTCCGATATGACATTGGTATCGAGGAAGATCAAAGTTCGATGCCCCTATGCGCCTGCCTGTCCTCTTTGAGGACTGAATTCAAAGTCGATATCCGTGCCACTTTGCTGTGAAAGACAAGCATAGAAGGTCGTGGCCGCCTCGCAGTCGGTCCCCCGTATTTCATACGATTCGAGAGCCCGCTCAACGATGTCAGCTATTGAGCGATTTTCGCGCCGGGCAAACCGATGTGCAAGATCGCGTGCCTTCGCACTGCGCACGGAAAGTTGAGGTTCGGCCATGTCGGCCTCCTTTCATCTGCATGTAGCAGCAGTCCGCCAGCCATCAAGATGGCAGATGATGGCTGGATACCACAAGTATTCCCGGTCCTGATTTTGTTCCGATGTCAAAAAGAATTAACCATATTTCAGTGTTCTTTCGACATAATACTTCACGAGGGATCAGGCATCTCAGACAGAGAAGCCGTATCATGTGGGAGACAGTCCTTGGCATTCACCATTGCCCGCAGTCTGGTTGCGTTCGGTGTCGCCGTTTCGGCAGGCCTTTTCATGTCGATCGGGTTGCAGCAATCGGCGCTCGAACGGCTGAAAGTCAACGGGCCGGTGTACGAACAGGTCGTCTACGGCAAGGATCTGATCGCCGATATTCTGCCACCGCCACTGTTTGTGGTGGAATCCTACATGCTGTCCTTCGAAGCGAGCAAATTTCCAGAGCTCACAGAAACCAATCTTGCCAAGATCGCAAATCTCAAGGCCGCTTACGACGACCGCCGCGCCTATTGGAAAACCACCCGGCTGCCGCAGGCTTTGAAGGACGAGCTTGAAAACGATGTCATCGCCAAAGGCGATGCATTCTGGGGAGTGATGAACCGTGAGATCATCCCGGCCCTGAATGCCAAGGACGAAGACAAGGCGCATGATGCGATCGAGCAGTTGCGCGTCGCCTTTCATTCGCACCAGGACGCGGTCGAGAAACTCGTTGCCAATTCCGACGCCTTCCTGAAGGGCGAGGAGCGCAATGCGGCCTCGGAGATCGTCACCTGGACGATCTATGCGGGTGCTGCAGGCTTCGGATCGTTCGCGCTGCTGCTGGTGGGGCTTTATCTCCTGCGACGCCGGGCGATCGTGCCGCTCGATGGCATGAAGGCCTATATGGGCAATCTTGCCGAAGGCGATTTTTCGACCGACGTTCCCTATGCCAACCGGTCCGACGAGATCGGCGCCATGTCCAACGCCGTCGCGGTATTCCGCCGCAACGCACTTGAGCGGCAGGACGCACAGAAGCGTGAGACCGCACTTCGCGATGCGGAATTCGAGCGTGAACGCAGCCAGCTGGCCGAAAAGGCCGCCGAGGAACAGATCCGCGAAGCGGTGATCGATCAGCTGACCTACGGCCTGGAACAGCTATCGACCGGCAATCTCGATTGCCGGATCAAGACACCCTTCGCCGCTGCCTACGAGACTTTGCGCGCGAAGTTCAACGACAGTATGGACGCGCTTTGCGCTTCGATGGCGGAGATCGCCCAGACCTCCAAGCAAGTGGGCAGCTCCTCGGCCGGCATCACCGATGCAGCCGACAGTCTTGCGTCGCGCACCGAACAGCAGGCCGCGATGCTCGAAGAGGCGACAGCCGCGCTCGATGAAATGAATATTAAGGCCAAAGACGCCTCCGACCATGCCGGCAGGGCGACAGGCATGATGGCCGAGACCCGCACCAGCGCCGAACATTCGGCAGCCGTCGTTCGCGAAGCCATCGCCGCCATGGAAAGGATCGAAGGCTCGTCCTCCCAGATTGGCGCCATCGTCAATGTCATCGATGAAATCGCCTTCCAGACCAATCTTCTGGCGCTCAATGCCGGGGTTGAAGCAGCGCGCGCCGGCGAAGCAGGCAAGGGTTTTGCCGTTGTCGCACAGGAAGTACGCGAACTTGCCATGCGCTCGGCCAACGCCGCCAAGGAGATCAGAGCTCTGATCTCCACCTCCTCTGCCCAGGTCTCCACCGGTGTGGACCTCGTCAACCGCACCGGTAAGGCGCTGCTGGAAATCGAAGGACAGGTCAAGCAGGTTGCCGGCCTGATCGCCCGCATCGTTTCGGTGTCGTCCGAACAGGCGGTAGCAATCGGCGAGATCAATGCCTCCGTCAACGCCCTGGATCAGGTCACCCAACGCAACGCGGCCATGGCCGTCGAAACCGCCTCGGCCTGCCGGGCGCTCGGCAGCCAGACGCAGACGTTGGAGGGAGTCGTCAACCGCTTTCAGGTCGATGCTGGAGCCAGCACGTCCAGACCGCAGAAAGCTGCTTGACGCGTCAGCGGCTTCCTACCACTCCACAGGTGAACCTTCTTCGGTCTGCGGCGTTTCACGGCCATGGAAAATCATGATGGCGCAAAGCTTTCGAAGACGACGCGACCGTTCGCGCCAAAAGGTCGCTGATGCCAGCCTCCGCCAGCACGAAACACCTGACGTCCATCGAACTCGGAAGAATTCGGCGCGCCGTCGGCATAGCGCGCCTGATGGATACCGCGGTCAGACTGCCTGTCATCGGCGTGCGTATCGGTGCGGATTCGGTTCTCGGCCTCATCCCCGCCATCGGCGACATTGCCGGATCCCTCATCGGTCTTTTCATCATCGATGAGGCAAGACGTCTCGGCATTCCCACCCACAAACTCGCCCGCATGGCCGTCAATCTCGGCATCGACGCCGCCGGCGGAACGGTTCCGCTGCTTGGCGATCTCTTCGACGTCTATTTCAAATCTCATCGTCGAAACGTCGGCATCATTCTCGACCACTTTGGGATCAGCGAGGACGAGCTGAACCGGCGCATTTGACGAAGCCTGTCGCCTCGAGGGTCTGGATCAGGTCCGAACGCCCTTCCCTGTCAGAAACGCCAGAGCCGCTGCGCCGACGAGGCCCGAGTTCTGGTCCAACGCCGCCAGCATTACCCTGACATCCTTGAATGCCGGCATTGCCCATTGCGTGATGTAGCCTTGAATGCCGGGTTGGAGCCGGTCGAACTCGTGGGAAAGCCCGCCTCCCATTACGATGATATCGGGACTGAAGATATGGATCAGGCTGGTGAAGCCGCGGCCGAGAATTTCCGCTTCCTCGTCAATCAGTTGATTTGCCAGACGATCGCCGTTTCTGGCGGCGGCAAAAACGCTGCGGCTGTCGATGGTGCCGCCATCGCTGCCGATCGTCGTCCCGCTCGATTCCATCGCTCTCATTTGGGCGCGTTGCGCAAAAGCCGTTCCGGATCCGTAGGCCTCGAAACAGCCCCTGTTGCCGCAGGGACAAAGTTCTCCGTTCGGCACGACCGACATGTGCCCGACATGGGCTGCCATGCCCTTGCGGCCGCGCACGACGCGACCATCCGACACAACGCCACCGCCAATGCCGGTGCTCACCGTGACATAGACCAGATTATCGAGCCCCTTGCCGGCTCCGAACTGCCACTCGCCGATGGCAGCGGCAATCGCATCGTTCTCGAGGTCGACCGGAAACGGAAACCGCTTCTGCAACTCCGCCTTCAGCGGAAAGTCGACAAAGCCGGATAGGGTCGGGATATTCGAAGCGACACCGGCGACCGTATCGAGCGGGCCTGGAGCGGATACGCCGACGCCCACCACCGAAGCGGGGTTCGATGCTGCAAGCAGTCCATCGGTCAGGCCGCAGATTTGGGCGAGAACGCGGTCGGGGCCTGCCAGCGCATCCGTCGGTTCGGCTGCGCGCGCCAGGATGCTGCCCTGCTCGTCGACGAGGGCAGCGCGCACCTGCGTCCCACCGAGGTCGATTCCAATGGCAACCTGCTGCATGTGAAGACCATGAGTTAGAGTGCGCGCACCCATGCCATCCGCTCGTCGAGCGATGGCGCATTGAAAGCCAGCGAACCGAAGACCACCGTTTCCGCACCCGACTGGCGCAGAAGCGGCACGGTGTGCTCGCGAATACCGCCGTCGGCCGCCAGCACGATCCGATGCGCCGCACCGCAACCGGCGATGATTTGCTTAGCTTGTTGAAGCCGCGCTCCGGCTTTTTCGTCGAGACCCTGGCCCTTCACGCCGATCGCCGTGCCGAGCAGCGTCACAAAGCGCAGCCGGGAAGCATATTTCTCGACGCGTTCGACAGGGGTGTCGACCTTGAGCACCATGCCGGCTGCGACACCGCGGCGATCGAGAAGATCGAGAGCTTCGGCGGCGACGCTTTCGTTTTCAACGTGAAGACTGATCAGGTCGCTGCCCGCATCGGCGAACTGCTCGATCTGCGACAGAAGGATGCTGTCGGCAACCATCAGGTGAACATGGATCGGGCGCGAGGACACTTTGCGCACGCCGGCAACAAGATCAGGGAAAAACAACATGGCCGGCGCGAAATGGCCATCGGCGACATCGATGTGGAGAATGTCGACGTAAGGATCGACACGCGCCAGATCATCCGCCAGACGTACGAGATCGGCCGACCAGACCGAGAATTCGGCAATCAGGCGATCCTTTGGAAGATCGGTGATCCAGGACTTGGAGGGGGTCGTCATTGTTTCAGAGCTCCTTCAGAAAATGGCCCATGGCAAGCCGGAAGTCGGCGACGTATCGCGGGCGGCTCTCGGTCTTCGGCGTGATCTGCACGAAACGCGCGCCGGCGATCCGTTCGGCAAGAGCACGCGCATAGCTGAGAGGATGAATGCTGTCCCGATCATGGCCGATAACCAGCGTCGGTACGGTGAGATTGCCGACGTCCTCGTCGGTCACATCAGGACCGTCATTAGAAATCCTGGTGAGCAGTTCGGCGGTCACATCCAAAGGCGTGCGGGAGAAAAAACCGGCAAGCGAGGCCAAATTGTCCGGCGCCTCGGCGGCGAGCCGCGCGCCCACCGGCCCTGCAAGGAACGCGGTCTTTGCGTCATCCGGCGGCAGAGTTTTCAAAAGCCGCCCGACTTCGGCGTTGGGTGCCATATTCTCCGGCGTGGATGCCGTCAGCCAGGCGGGCCTTGCGATGATCAGAGCCTTGACGAGATCCGGTCGCTTGACCGCCAGACGTAAAGCGATCGCCGCGCCCATCGAGACGCCGCCGATCACGATCGGCGGCGTAAGGTTTTTTTCGATATAGGCGGCGATATCATCGCAGAAGGTCGCGATCGACAGTTGCTCCGGATCGCCGGCTTGGGAATGGCCGTGGCCGCGCGCTTCGATCGTAACCCGGCGAAAACCCGCTTCGAGCGGAAAGACCTCATCGGTCTGCGTCGCGTCGCCGCATAAGCCATGCTGGAATATGACGGACGCGCCCTCGCCCGCCATATCGACATTGAGAATGGTCCCATCGCTGGTTTCGAACGGTTGAGCCCGTCTCATCTTCCTGCCCCCGCAGCTTCGCCGCTGAGACTGCTCTTCAGGAAGGTCGCCGCACCGGCCGCCTCCGAAGCCGAAAGACCATGTGTCACGAGACTGCCCTCGAAGCCGATCGCCTTGAGACGGCCGAGATAATGCGCGTAGTCGAGCACACCTTTGCCGGCGGTCGCAAACCGTCCGTCCGGATTGCGATCTTTCGCATGCGCCATGACAATCCGATCGGCCAGGAGGTCGATAGCGGAAGAGACAATGTTCCGCTGCTCATCCAGCGTCGCGACCTCGAAGAGATTGGCCGGATCGAGCACGACCTTGATGCGGGGGCTCTTCAGTGCCGCGATCAGCCGATAGGCTTTCTCGGCCGAGTTGACGACATTGGCAAGCTCGGGCTCGATGCCGAGATCGACATTGTAGCGCTCAGCGATCTCAATGGCCGTCCCCATGGCCTCGAGGAGATCCCGCCAGGCCTCCGGCGTGTCGTTGTCGGCATGCGCCTTCCACTGGTCGATGGGGTCGCGCGTGCCGGTGCAGAGCGTGATCAGTGCGCTCGACATGCCGGCGCAGCGATCGGCCAGCGTTGCCAGTCTGCGAAGTCCGGCCTCGCGAACGGCGGGATCCGGATGGATCATGTTGAAGGTGCCGGAAACTGCGACGATTTCGACGCCGCTGCTCAGCGCCGCTTCGCCGACTGCGCGGGCCTGGGCTTCGGTAATCGTCTCCGGCATCGGCGCAAGGCCCGAGCAGGCCATATTATATTGGGCGCAGGTGAACCCGGCTGCGGCGACCGCATTGAGAACGGTTGCGGGTTCCGTTCCCTCGAAGGTCTTTGCGAAGATGCCGAGCTTCATCACACGCCACCCGTGACGTCGGACAGCGCAACCGCCTTGCCGCTTTCGGCGGAACGCGCGACGGCGACCATGGCCCGGACGGATGCCAGGCCATCATCGATGTCGGCGCCTTCCATCACGGCGCCATCCAGAATGGTGCGGGCGAAGCCTTCGACCTGACGACGATAGAAATGGCCGTCGGCACCGAGGACGCGATAGGTCGCGCCGTCCGCTTCCCGGAAAATGTCCACCTCGCTGGTCTTGTAGTACCATGGGTTATAGGTCTTGCCCAAAATGCTGCCGTTCTTGCCGTAGATCTGGAAGCCTTCGTGCCAGTCCATGCGCACCTGGACGGTAAGATCGAGATGGCCCAGCGTGCCGGAGGCAAATTCCACGTCCACGAACCAGCACCAGATACCGGCGCGCTCGGACAGGCGAGCGTTGACGGAGACGATGTCGCCGGCGAAATACCGTGCCGTGTCGATCAGATGGCAACCGTGCGCAAGCATGTAGTAACGCCGCAGGTCGGCTTTCGGATTGGCGGAGGGTTTTCGCGCATTGGCGCTGGTGACGATCAGCGGCTGGACCGCATCGGTCATCGGATAGCGATGCGTGCTGTCGCAATACCATGCTTTCAGAGCAACCATCTCGCCCATTTCATCGCGGATGAAGGATTTGGCAGCCTGCAGCCCCGCGTCGAAACGCTTCATATGCCCGACCTGAAACACCTTTCCCGACGTGTCGACCACAGCCTTCAGTTCAAGGCATTCCTCGATGGTGACACCGACGGGTTTTTCGCAGAGGACATGTTTGCCTGCCTGAAGGGCGCGAATGGAAGCCGGGACATGAAAGGCATCGGCGGTCGCGATGACCACGGCATCGAGGTCGGGATCGGCCAGCATCTTATCGTAGTCGTCATAGGTTTTTTCCGCCCCATGGGTGATGGCCATACGTTCGCGGAGATCTTCGGCAACGTCGCAAATCGCATAGAGGTCGGCATTGGCTGCCTTCGTGCAGCTCTCGAAATGCGCGGCCTGGGCAATCTGGCCCGCTCCCAATACGCCGATGCGGAGACGTCGTTCCTGTTTTGCTGGCATCGATAAGCCCTTTAAGTCGGATACTGAAGTTGAACGCTGGTTTCGGCGTCGGACGGAATGCTTTCAAGACATCGAACGTCGCCGACGGCTTCTGGCCGGACTGCCAGCAGCGCGCGCCGGCTCTCCCTCGTCACGTCACAGCGCCATATGCGTTTGAGGGTGGAAAAAGTGCAGTTTCGCCGGGTCGATGGCCAGATCGATCGATTGGCCTGTCTCGACCGCGCTGACCGCTTCGAACCGCGCGACTGCATTGGCGGCCCCGCTCAGGTCCTCGACGGCATCGGGGTCGCCCGAGTCGATGCGGACCGCGTCGATCTTCAAATGCACGATCAGCTCGGAGCCAAGCTCCTCGATCGATTTCACGACAACCGGGATCGTCGGATGGGAGGCTCCTGACGGCAACCGGCTGTCGTAGAGGTCCTCGGGCCTGACCCCAAAGATCACGTCCCTTCCCTCGAAAGCAGATAGACCGGGAGCGCGCTCGAAGGCGCCGCCGGACAAGGGAATCGAGAAGCCCGGCAGATGGATCCGTCCGCCCGCCAGACGCCCTTCGAAAAGGTTCATCGACGGCGAACCGATAAAGCCGGCGACAAACGCATTGACCGGGCGGTGATACAGAGCCTTGGGCGTATCCACCTGCTGAAGCACACCGCCCTTCAGCACCGCGACTCGATCGCCCATGGTCAGCGCTTCGGTCTGGTCGTGCGTGACGTAGATCGTCGTCACGCCCAGCTGTCTCTGCAGGCTGGCGATCTCGGCCCGCATCTGAACACGCAGCTTCGCATCAAGGTTCGAGAGCGGTTCGTCCATGAGGAATGCCGCGGGCTCGCGGACCATGGCGCGGCCCATCGCAACGCGCTGGCGCTGGCCGCCGGAAAGCTGTGCGGGTTTGTTGCCCAGCAAGGGTTCCAGCTGCAGGATCTTGGCGATCTCGTGCACGCGCTTGGTGCGTTCGGCTTTGTTCTTTCCGGCCAGCTTCATTGAAAAGGCGATGTTGTCGAAGACGGTCATGTGCGGATAAAGCGCATAGCTCTGAAAGACCATGGCAATGTCCCGGTCCTTGGGCGCGAGATCCACGACGTCCTGACCGCCGATGCTCAATGTTCCGCTGCTGATTTCCTCAAGCCCGGCAATCATGCGCAGAGCGGTCGATTTTCCACATCCGGACGGCCCGACCAGAATCAGAAACTCGCCATCATGGATCGTCAGGCTCAGATCCTTGATCGCATGGTAGCTGTTTCCATAGGTCTTGCAGATTTTGTCGAGTACAACCACAGCCACGTCTCGTCCTCCCGTACCAGTCCGGATCACATCTTCAAACGGCTCCCCGCCGTCTCCGATCCTTTCGACAAGAAAGCTCAGGACTGAGCGTCAAAGTCAATAAAAGAATCGAGGATAGCCGGCCATAGATCACCAACATCTCTTAATATATATTTGAAAAATATAGATATTTTCCGATAAATTAAAAATCAATTGCGGAATTATATTTTTTATCGCGCGTAACTTTTACGGTCGAAGTCACAGCTGTTTGAATGCGATTCAATGACACGTCACCCGTGAGGCTCTGTTGGGGCGGTCGACCGGAGCCGGCACCCATCGCCGCCCGCGCTCATTCTTGACGTCCGGGAATCGGGAGCGGCGCGGGCGCATCCTCCGCCGCCATCCATGCCAGGCACATCAGGTGATCTGGCAGGCCTCGGCGCCCTCCCCGTGCGGTCACGGAAATGGCGGCAGCCGCTGTGGCATAGGCAATGCAATCAAGCGGGCTCTCACCCCTAGCGAGGGCAAGGGCGTAGGCACCGTGAAAGCAATCCCCGGCGCCGGTCGTGTCGACTGCCTGAACCTGAAAGGCCGGCACATGCCACCGGGTCGCATCGCCTTTCTGGCGGAGGTAAGTCCCTCGTTCACCATCAGTCAGGACAACCGCGGATCGATCCGCGGACCAGAGCTTGTCCAGGATCATCGTGGGATCACCCTCGCCGGTGTACTCCCGCCCGAAGGCAAGCGGCAGCACCAGGTGGTCGGCGAAAGCCAGGATCCGGTCGGTCGCGGCGCCGACCGTCCATTCGATATCGGCAACCACGGCTAGGCCCAAAGCGCGTGCGCGCGCTACGACACTTTCGGAGTGCGTGGCATAGCCGTCGATCAGCAGTACCGGGGCCTTCATCAGAACGTCGTCGGGCAGCGCATCTGACGTGCCGTGCAGCACATCGTCGTCATAAGCGATGAACCGGTCGCCGTCGGGACCAACCGTGATCACGGAGCGGATCGGCGCGGCATCAGCGTGGCGGGGAGCCAGCGATATGTCGACGCCGTCCCGCTCGAGTTCACTGCCCGCCACGTCGGCCGCCCGCTCATCACCGAGCCAGCCGATGAAGCCGGCCTGACCGCCGAGCCGAGCGACGGCAACAAGGGCCGTCGCCACGTTGCCGCCATGGTCCGTGGCACGCTTCGTCACTTTTCCCTTGCCGGCCGTCAGCCCCCGATCGACATAGATGATGTCATCGATTGCCAGAGCGCCGAAGCCCAGAACCTGGAAAGGGTGCGACACGTCTCAAGCACCGGCCGCTGCCAGCGCATCCTCCGGCGCCATCCCGTTGTGAATGACGAACTTGAAGGCGCGCGCGGCCATGGTGGTATCGCCGTGACCCCAAAGGTTGCGACCGACGACCGCGCCTTTGGCTCCGGCGCGCAATGCTTCCGACGTCTGGACGAGCGCTCCGAGCAGCGTATCTGTCTTCGGGCCGCCGGCGATCACGACTGGAATCGGGCAGGTCGCAACGGTCTCGCGGAAGGATTCGAAATCGCCGGTATAGCCGACCTTGATCACGTCGACGCCGGCCTCGAAGCCGATGCGCACCGCATAGGCAATCTCATCCGGGGTGAACACGATCTTGCCGCCGTCGGAGAAATCACGGGGATAGACATGGGCGACGACCGGCATCTCGAAGCGGGCGGCGGCGTTGACCGTATCGGTGAGCCAGCGAATGTACTCTCCTTCGGTGGCGCCGCGCACGGGAATGGCGACAGCCAGTGCGTCCGCACCATAACGCACTGCGTCTTCCGGGGTCGCAATGAGCTGGCGAATGCGGTCGTCGGCGGTAAAGCAACCGCCCTGGATGACCAGCGCTGCCTTTCCGGCATATTCCGACCAGAGGTGGCGCGCCGCGCCGGGCTGGATACTGATGTAGTCAGGCCCCCCCGCCATGACGCGTCTGAGCGCACCCGGCAGGTCGGCAAGCCCGCCCTCACGCACATTGCCATAACCGACAAAATGATCGACGGCGCCTCCGAACAGATGACCCGATGGGTTCGAGAACAGGCGTGCGAGGCGGATTTTGGTTCCGAGACCCATGGCTAGACTTCCTTTGTGATTGCCGGCTTTGTGATTGCAGGCTTGCGATTGCCGGCACCGATGCTGGAAAAATCCTAACTCGAAAACAAACAAACATTCAATATTTCGATTTCTTTCGTTTTTACATGAATGATGAATTTTTGACGTGCATTTTCGTCACCATGCGTCTATTTTTGTAGCAGGAGCCGTAGGATAAGGCGGCGAACTTTCGTTTTTCAAAAGTCATACGGTCGCAAAGGGCGACAGGTCGGGATCACATATGCTTGCAGAGCAGAGGCGGCAGCAGATCATGCTGGAACTTCAACGGGTCGGTCAGGCACGCACCCGCCAGCTCGCGGAATTCTTCGAGGTCTCGGAAGTGACTATCCGCTCCGATCTCGAAATCATGGACGCCAAGAAGCAGCTGATCAAAACGCATGGCGGGGCAATCGCCCTGCCGTCCGACTCTCCGGCAGCGGCCTTCGAGGAACGCATGCAACGCAATTTCGATGCGAAGCGACGCATCGCCCAGATGGCTGCGCGACAGATCATCGACAATCAGTCGATCGTCTTCGACAGCGGTTCGACCCTATTACAGGTGGCCATGCAGATGCCGCCGGTCAGCAACGTCGTGGTTGCGACGACGGCGATGAACATCGCCCAGCATCTGATGTACCGGCCAGGGCTCGATGTACATATGATCGGCGGCCGCGTATTTCCAAGCACCGTGAGCACGATAGTACAAGATTCCGACAAGGCGGTCGGCGGCCTGGTCGCCCACCAGGCTTTTGTCGGCGCCCACGCGATCGATCAGGCCTTCGATGTCGTCGATGTCTCCGAGGACGTGGCACGGACCAAGCGCAACCTGGTTCGCATGGCCCGGCGTGTCGTCCTGGTGGCGGATTCGAGCAAATTTGACATCGGCGCCTCCTCCAAAGCCTTCTCGCTATCGCGCGTCGATCTGATCATCACGGACAGCAACATGCCGCACAGCATTCGCCACCGGCTGGACAAGCTGGGCGTGGAGGTTCGCTACGCGTGACCTGCAGTCCACCTGTCCATTTCAGACGAGAGCCGGGAGAGACTTTGGCGCGGGCCGAAGGCCCCGGTCGATTCCGAGGAAAGCGAGATGGGCTAATATCCCAGACGTCGAAGCGTCTCGCGGTTCGCTCGAACGGCCGCGGCAGGATCGGTTCCGGCATGGTCCGATTCTTCTTCCACCACGATCCAGCCGGTAAAGTTCGGCGCATCCCGAACGGCGGAAATCACGGCAGGCACATCGCAGACGCCTTCGCCGAGCATAGCCCAGGTCCCTCCGGCGTCGACATCCTTCAGATGCACGTAACGGATCCGGTCCCGGTGGGCCGCCAGCGTATCGCCGACCTGCTGGCGGCCACGCAGGATATGGCCGGTATCCGGCACCCAACCCACTTGTGGATCCAAGAGAGCAAACAGTTGATCATAGTCGCTCCGCGTGAACAGCAGCGTGTTGTGGTGCGAGGAAGGATGGACAGCTACAGCGACGCCAGCCGACTGTCCGATCTCGGTCGCACGATTGTAGCACTCGGCCGCAATGGCGAATTTCTCATCGCGCGGACCATCCGAGACGACCGTCGCCGATCCCATCGATATCATCGCGCCGGGAAAATTCGCCGCGAAATCGACCCATCGCCGCGCCGCGTCGAGATCGGAGGCAATCTTTTCCGCCACCGTGAAGCCGCTGGCGGAGCCGAAGGCAAAGGAGATCAGCGTCAAACCGGCATCCGTCAGGGTACGGACAAAGTCGGCAGGCTTGAGCGCGTAGTGACCGATCATCGTGTCGGTGATTTCGATACCGGCATATCCGCCGTCGGCAATGGCGCGCACCAGATCGTCCGGGCCGCCGCTCCAACCCGTGCCCAGCATCTCCCAGGTGAATGTTTGGCAGCCGATCTGCAGCTCAGCATTTTTCATATCGCGATCCTGACCTATTCGTTGATGACAGCCGCGAAGCCGGCGGCTTCCCCGCGCGGGCTATCCTCGGGGGCTTCGCCGGCCTTGCCAAACCCCTTCCGCCTGGAGAGGCGGCCGAAGAGCGGAACGGCGGTCTCTTCGGCGGGGATTGCGACGCCAGCGTCTTGCCACTACCTACGGTCAAATGTTACCGTGCGTCAATATATTTTATTCCTTGCGATTAAAATGTAACACACTCCTCAACCCTTCGCACCCGCAACGGCAAAATCAGGTTCTTAGATGGCACAGACCAATGACATGAAACTCAGGATCGGCGTTGTCGGATGCGGCAATATTTCGCTTGCCTATATGCGCAACGCACCGCTGTTTTGCGGCGTCGAAATCACCGCATGTGCAGATCTCAACGCAGACGCCGCCAAGCGTCGCGCGGCGGAGTTCAATTTGCGCGCGGCTGACGTCGATAGCCTCATTGACGATAGGAACATCGACCTCGTCCTCAACCTGACGATCCCGGCTGCGCATTTTGACGTTTCGATGCGCGCTCTGTCGGCAGGCAAGCATGTCTTCACGGAGAAGCCGCTCGGCGTCACGGCCGCAGAAGGACGCCGCTTGGTGGATGCCGCCGACGCCAAGGGCCTCATGCTCGGCTCGGCGCCAGACACGTTCCTCGGCGCGGCCGGACGCCATGCCCGGCGGCAGATGGAAGCCGGCGCGATCGGCAAGCCGGTGACCGGGACAGCCTTCATGATGGGGCGCGGCATGGAGCACTGGCATCCGGATCCCAGCTTTTATTACCAGGCCGGCGCGGGCCCGCTCATGGATATGGGGCCTTATTATCTCACGATGATGGTCAATCTGATGGGGCCGATCCGCCGTGTGCAGGCCGTCACCACAAGCGGGCAGGAAGAGCGACTGATCACGGCGGAGGGACCCAAGCAGGGCACCACGTTCAAGGTCGGCACGCCGACCAGCGTGCTGTCGCTGCTGGAATTCGATTGCGGTGCTACAGTCACCTTCGGCACCTCCTGGGACGTATTTCGCCACTCCAACCATCCCATCGAACTCCACGGCACCGAAGGCTCGCTGCGCCTGCCCGACCCCGACAATTTCGGCGGCTCCGTCGGGCTCTCCGGCCGGGGCGCGCCCTGGCAGGAAACGGATACATCAGGCGAACTTTTCGGTGCCGTCAATTGGCCGATCACAGCGCCTGATCGTGCCAACTATCGCATGCTTGGTCTTGCCGATCTCGCACGCGCAATCATCGAAGGCCGTAAGCCGCGCGCTTCGGGCGATCTCGCGTTGCATGTGCTCGAAGTCATGGAAGCGATCCTGCGTGCCGGCGAAACCGGTGCCGCGCAGACCATTTCGGGTATAGTCGCGCAGCCGAGGGAATTGCAGGAAGACGAAGCGAGGAGTTTGCTGGCATGACACAACTGGATGAATCCGCCAAACGCGCGCTTGCATGGCCGGGCGATCCGGAAACGCCGGTCGAAAACTGCACGCCAGCGCTGGCGCGGCAGCAATATCTGGATAGTTTCGCAGACATCCAGCGGCCGCTCGAAGACGTGGCCGAGATCCTGGAAAGGCATTTGGGCGCAATCAGGTTGAAGATATGGCGCGGACGGACCGCGCCGTGCCAGGCCGCACCCACCTTGCTTTATCTCCATGGCGGCGGCTTTGTGATCGGCGCGCCGGAAACCCATGAGGATATCTGCCGGACGCTTGCCAACATGGTAGGCGCCGTCGTCGTTTCGCCCGACTATCGCCTCGCCCCGGAACACCCCTTTCCCGCTGCCATTGACGATTGCGCCGCCACACTCGTCTGGATGACGGAGCAGGCGGATGCGCTGGGCATCGATCCCTTGCGAATTCTCGTCGCCGGCGATAGCGCCGGCGGCAATCTGGCCGCCGTCGTCGCCCTGCTGGCGCGGGACGGACAGGTGCCGCCTGTCATCGGACAGGCGCTGATCTATCCGGTGACCGACCAGTTGCAGACAAGCGACAGCTACTCACGTTACGAAGAGGATTTCGGCCTGACGGCAGCCGCGATGAAATGGTTCCGAGACCGCTATCTGCCGGACGCCGCGAGCCGGTCGGACTGGCGCGCCTCGCCGCTGAACGTAGCGTCGCTGGGGGGCGTGGCGCCGGCTCTTGTGATCCTTGCCGGACATGACGTGCTGTTCGACGAAGGGGCCGCTTATGCCGAGCGGCTCAGCACCGAGGCGAAGGCAACGACCCGGACCTGGCCCGGACAGATCCATGGCTTCGTGTCGAAGAGACGGGCCATTCCGGAGGGGCAAGAGGCTCTCGAAGTCATCGCAACGGCATGGCGCGCCATGGACCCAGCACTTGCCCGTTGACGCGGGAACCCGCCCAGTCTCAAGCCGACTCGCGCATGACCAGCATCGCTTCGAGGATCACCTTGTTCGTCGCAGGGGTGGTTCCATCATCCTCGCTCTCGATATGCGACAGCAAAAGCTCCACGGACTTCGCGGCGATCTCGGGCGCGTTCTGGGCCATGGTCGTCAGCGACGGGCAGGTATATCGGCTCAGCGGGTGATCGTCGTGCCCGGCGATGCGCACGTCGCAAGCGTCGTTCCGGCCGATTTTCAGTCCCGACGCGAATGCGGCTGCCATCGCGCCGAAAGCGAAGCGGTCGTTGGCGCATAGCAGCGTTTTGCCGGGAAGACCGCCATTCGCAAGAATTCTCTGCATCTGCTCGTATCCGAGACGCTCGAATTCCCAGGAAGGTGGCGCGTCGCAATCGATGACGAGCGGGGAATGCCCTTCCCTCGCCATGGTCGCGCGGTAGCCCGCCTGCCGCTCGCCGGCATTTTCGGTCATATGCGGAATTTCCAGGAAGATCGGCGGCTCACCGGACCGGCAGAGATATTGCACAATGGCTGCCATGCTTTGCGCGTTGTCGTTGCCGACATAAGGAAGGTCGGCGTCGGCAGGATTGTCGAAGCAGACGACCGGGATGGCATCCCTTAATCTTTCCAGCGCGGAACGGCGAGAGCCGGCCCCGAGCGGCGCCACGATCGCACCGGCAACCTTCAGCGAGAGCAAGGTCCGGACGGCCTCCGCCTCCAGCTCCGGCCGCGTGTGCGACGAGATTTGGACGGGCCAGAATCCCTTTTCACGCAGCTCCAGCTCGATCAGCGACACGACCTGCACATAAAAGGGATCCGACATAGTCGGGACCAGAATCCCGATATTCCTGGTCCGCTTGCGATTGAGATGCCGCGCGAAAAGGTTCGGCTCGAAATTCGACTTCTTGAGAGCCGCCTCGATACGCTTGCGGGTCACCTCCTTGATCTGCGAGGGATCATCGAAATATTTCGACAAGGTCGGACGCGATACGCCGGAGGCGCTCGCGAAGTCGTCCATCGATTTATAACTTTTCTTGGCCATTCAATTCCTTATTGGCGGGACGACGACAACTGATCGGGAACGACTTCGCACTCAACGGCAATCCGCCGACGCGCCAAATCACGCATTCGGCAATTTGTACAGGGCGATCTTCGTTTTCCGGGATTGTCGAAAATCAACGCATAACCGGCGTGATCCGTCACTTTTGTGCAGGTTCTGCCCTCCCTTTCGAAAATCGAAATATCCCTTCATTTGCGACTTGTGCAGTCTGCGCCGCGAGGTTGCAAAAGGCGCTTGTTTCAGCACCCAAAATTCGAAAATTTGCAGTGAAGAAGCCGGGTGCCACGCTTTTCATTTTGTTGGGTAAACTTTCATTTGTTTACGAAAGTAAAGAAAAAATGCGTCACAAGCAATACAAATGCTGCAGAAAAACGCTGATGATGTCAATCAATTTTATGATTTTCTATCAATGATTTAACGCAACACGCACGGTGAATGCCGGCCTCACATCTTTTCCTGATCGCAGTTCTTCATTGACAGATAGGGGCTTCAGGGAACCTACTTTGCCTACGATCTTGAGGAGGATCGATTAACTGACAATCTTTGGGAGGCACAAATGAATATTAGAAAATTCGGCGTGACGATGCGGGCTGCCGTGGCGGTATGGGCGCTCTGCGCCACGTCGGCATTTGCCGACACCACCATCGAGTTCATTCAATGGTGGGAACCCGAAATGCCGTCGGGCGCTTTGCGCGGCATCATGAACGATTTCGAAGCCAAAAACCCCGGCATCAAGGTGACGTTGGTCAGCGGTCCCTATGCCACAACGCGCGACCAGATCGTCGTCGGCGCAGCCTCCGGAACGCTGAGCGATGTGGTGGGCCTCGATGGCGCCTGGGTAAACGGGCTTGCCAAGCAGGGCGCGATCGCCTCCATGGACGAACTGATGGAGAAGGCGAAATACGACAAGAGCCAGATCACCGATATCGTCAAGGTCGATGGCAAGAGCGTGATGTTCCCGCTGGCATCCTTCGTCTACCCGGTCTTCGTGAACCTGGATATCTCCAAGGCCGCCGGCGTCGACAAGTTGCCGACCACGCGCACGGAATTTGCTGAAGCCGCGAAGAAGATGACCGACGCCTCGAAGAACCAGTACGGCTGGGTTCTGCCGCTATCGCTGCAGTCTCCGAGCGGAATCCAGAACGACGTCATGTCCTGGGTCTGGGCCTCCGGCGCCTCGATGCTGAAGGACGGCAAGCCTGACCTCGAAAATGACGCCGTCGTCGGCACGCTCGATTATCTTGCCTCGCTCAACAAGGAAGGCGTGATTTCTCCCGGCATCTTCGCCAAGAAGGAACAGGACAAGGTCGAGGAATTCGTCAACGGCCGCGTCGGCATGATGGTGGATTCCCTCGCCCATGTGAACCTCATCCGCGAGCGCAATCCGAAGCTCAACTTCGGCATCTCCGCCTTGCCGGCCACTGACGGCTACACCGGCAAGCGCGGCATGCCCTATGCCTCCTGGGGCATCGGCATCAGCGAAGGCAGCCAGCACAAGGAAGAAGCCTGGAAGCTGGTCGAATACTTGATGAGCCCTGACGTTAACGGCCGTCTCGTCTCGATTGCCAATGCCTTCCCCGGCAACGTCCATGCCAAGCCGGACTTCGTGGCCTCGGACCCGATTTTCGCGGAAGCTTTCAAAATCTTCCAGAGCGGCTATCCTGCCAACGAATTCGTTGGTCTTCCGGTTGCCGAAGAGCTGATGCGCGACATGAACGTCGAAGTCCAGAAGATGTTCGACGGCGGGCAGTCAGCCAAGGACGCAGCTGCCAATACCCAGAAGGCGTGGCTTGCGAAGTTCTAAGCACGTCGCTTTCACGATCACCGGCAGCGCAGCCTTGCGCTGCCGGTGCAAGTCGTCAAATCTCGGCAGAATGGAAAGTCACAGCTCATGAATCACTCGGCTACGGCTCTGGTCGCCGCGCATGCCAAAGCGCGAAGAAAAGGATGGCTTCGTTACAGCACCTTGAGGAAGCTGGTCCCGTATTTCTACGTGTCGCCGGCGACCCTGCTGCTTGTGCTGCTGATGCTGTTCCCGATGGTGATGGTCTTCAAATATTCTCTGATGGACGGCGCCATCATGAAAAAGACCGCTGCCTTCGCAGGGGTCCAGAACTATGTGACCATCTTCGAAAATCCGGTCTTCTGGCAGTCGGTCGCGCAGACGCTTTATTTCACCATCATGAGCGTCGTCTTCCACTTCATTATCGGCCTGGCCTTTGCGCTGCTGTTGAACACCAACCGCGTCGATCCGCTTATTCGCAGCATTCTGCGCGTGCTCTTCATCCTGCCCTGGCTGTTCACCGCCGTCATCATCGCCATCATCTGGCGCCTGCTGCTCGACCCGAACGGCGTCGTCAACAGTGTGCTGATGGCGCTCCATATCATCAACTTCAAGGTCGAGTGGTTTTCGTCGACGCGCACCGCCATACACGCTTTGACCTTCGCAAACATCTGGGCGGGTTATCCGCTTTACATGGTCAGCCTGCTCGCCGGCCTCCAGGGCATTTCCAAGGAGCTTTACGAGGCGGCCGGCATCGACGGCGCCAACGGACTCCAAAAGTTCTGGTACATCACCATTCCGCAGCTGATGCCGATCATCATCAGCATCGCGCTTCTCGATTTCATCTGGACGATGCAGGTTTTTCCGCTGGTATGGATGACGACGGGCGGCGGCCCGATCTACTCGACGGAGGTGCTCTCCACTTTCACCTACAAGCTCGCCTTCTCGCAGTATGAATTCTCGCTGGCTTCGGCGAGCGCGATGATCATCCTCATCATCTCGATGAGCGTCACCTATTTCTACATCAAACACCAGCAGCGCAGGTGACCGTCATGGCAAAGCGTTCCTTCAAAAGCTCGGTATTGCCGACCATCCTGACCTATCTCGGTCTGGCGATCGGCCTGGTTTTTTCGGCTTTTCCGATCGTGTGGATGTTTTTCAGCTCGCTGAAATCGAATACGGAAATCTTCGCCCTTCCGCCGCGGCTGTTGCCGGATGATTTCACGGTGGCCGCCTATCTGACGATTTTCAACGATCCGGTGAAAGTGCGGTTCTTTATCAACAGCTACTTTGTCGCCGGCGTCGTCACCGGTCTGACCCTCCTCGTCGCGATCGTGACCGCCTACGGCTTCAGCCGCTATCAGTTCCGTTTCAAGAACACCTTGAACATCTTCATCATCAGCACCCAGACCGTTCCGCCGATTACCCTTCTCATTCCCTATTTCGGAATGGTGGTCGCCTTCAGGATCTTCGATACCTATCTGGCGCTGATCCTGACCTACATGGTCTTCACGCTGCCTTACGCCGTCCTGTTGATGACAGGCTATCTCAACACGCTGCCGAAAGAGCTGGACGAGGCCGTCCTGGTCGACGGCGGTTCGAGCTGGACGGCGCTTTGGCGCGTCATCGTTCCGGTCTCCATCCCCGGGATCGTCGCCACCGCGGTCTACACCTTTCTGCTCGCCTGGAACGAATTCCTCTTCGCGCTGACGCTGACAAAATCGATGGACCTCAGGACGGTCCCGATCGGCATCCAGCTTCTGATGGGCCAGCACGCCTTCGAATGGAACGAGATGATGGCGATGAGCGTGCTCGGTTCCCTTCCCCTCCTGGTCCTTTATCTGGTTGCTCAACGCTACTTCCTGGCAGGCATGACCGCCGGCTCGGTCAAAAGCTGACGAGACGTCTCAGAACCTGCGCCAGCCGCGTCCAAGATCGTTTGGGCAATATCGGCAAAGCCAAGCCCGGCGGGCTGCGAGGAGACCCATTTCGGCGCGTATTGCAATTGTGAAAGAACCGGGATGATGTTGTTGACCCCGAAAGAGTTGCGGATAAAGCCAAACATCGGTGCATCGTTTCGAGAGTCACCGACGAAGGCGGTCACGGCAGCTGTTTGATCGGGATCGATACCGAACATCTCGGTTAAAACGCGCTCGCTCATCGAGCGCTTATTGTAATCGCCGATCCACGTGTTGATGTGGATGGAGCTGATCGCCACCGTTCCGCCCATGGCTCTAATGCTGGATGCCAGATCTTCGACCTCATACGGTTCCTGACCGTGAATGTCGATTGCGACATCCGCCAGCCGGAAGACCTGGTCGTGGGCAATTCTGAACGTCCGGCTATTTTGCGAGATCAGCTCTTTGATCGTCTGCAGGTGCTGGCGCTGGCGCTCACCCTGTAGGGCGCCATCCTCCCAATAGTCGAACACCACTTCGCCGTCCTGACGGGTGACGCAATATGCGCCGCTTTCGCCGATGACGGCAGCCACAGGCCAGGCGCGGACGATATGTTCGCACCATCCGGCTGAGCCGCCCGTGACCGGCACGACGGCAATTCCCGCCCGGCTGAGATCCCAGAGAGCTTCGTAGGTTTGCGGCAGAAGCTTGCCTTCGGTGGTCAGGGTATCGTCGATGTCGGTGAACAGGTAGCGCACATCCCGCAACTCGCGAGCTGATGGCGCCAGGTCTACGTAGCTCATGTCATGTCCTCGCTGCATGTGACCACGTCCAAGCCGCTCTCGGCGAGAGCATTGGTGGCGGCCGCTTCGCCAGGCAGCCGATCGGTGTAAAAACGGGCGAGTTTGCTGAATGGCGCAACACGCACGGAAGCGTTTCGCGTCCACTTGCTGACGTCTGCGGCCAAAATCTGCGTTTGCGAATTCTCAAGGAGGGCATTGGTGATTTGGGCTTCGCTATAGCTGAAATCCATCAGACCGTTGAGCGGGCTTAAAGCGCCCGCGCCGACGACTGCGTAAGTCGCATAGAATTTTTCGACGAACCTGATCACATCCGTGCCCACCACGTCGCGATCGTCGTGACGCAAAAGACCGCCCGTCAAATGCACCTCGACACTCGGCGCGTCGCAAAGGCTCAAAGCGACGTGGATGTTGTTGGTGATCACCGTCAGACCCTGGTGATCACGCAGCGCCTCGGCAACGAACCGAACCGTGCTGCCGATCCCGAGGAACACTGTCGCGTCTGCCCCTATGTCGGCGGCGACGCGCTTGGCGATCAGCCGCTTGGCCCGTCGGTTGAGCTGGGCGCGAGCATTGAGTGAGATGTTGCTCCCCGCGACCGGCAAGTCGACGCCGCCGTGGAAGCGGCGTGCGTGCCCGAGATCGCATAATGCATTGATATCGCGACGGATCGTCTGCGTCGTAAGATCATACCGACGTGCCAGTTCCTCGATGTACTGAACACCTTCCGTTTCGATCAGCGCAAGGATCTCACGTTGTCGGCTCGATATGATCCGCTGCCCCATCGCCGCTCCTTACGTGAGGTAGACACTGGGGTCGTCTGTTATCACACCGGTCAAACCCACATCCCAGAATGATGCCAGCCGCCTGGGATCGTTGCAGGTCCACGCCCGCACCGAGATGCCGCGACGCACGGCCTCCTCGAGAAACCCGATACTCAGGGCCTTGTAGTCGAGATGGATGGTCTTTGCGGGAATCGACCGAAGGATATCCAGCCAATCCGCAGGCAGCTTGCTCCACAGCATGGCGAGTTCGTAGCTTGGATCGATCTCATACATTCCCTTCAGCGCAGCGGCATCAAAGCTTGAGATCATGATCTTGGTGTGCGCCGCCCGCGCCTTCAGATGTTGATCGACGACTTTGACCAGTTGGTCGAGTGACCTATGATGGGCATGCTGCTTGATCTCGACATTGGCGTTGAGACCGAGTTCGCCCAGCGCGGAAACAACGCGGGCCAGCGTCGGCAGTGGTTCGCCTTTGAATTTCGGGCTGAACCATGAGCCAGCGTCGATGGCGCCGAGATCTGACGCGGTGAGGTCGGCAAGATTTCCCTTCGACGAGGAACAGCGATCGATGGAAACGTCGTGGATGACGACCGGGGTCCCGTCGGCAAGAAGTGCAATGTCGAGTTCGACCCATTCCGCGCCTTGTTCATCGGCCGCCCGGAAAGCGGCAATGGTATTCTCGGGCGCAATGGCAGAGGCGCCTCGATGCGCCTGAACCTCACTGCGTCTCGGGCCGGATCGCGGCTCTACGGTCGTCATCGTCTCATCTCTTTCGTCGTCTTCTGGGGTGGGTGGAGAAATAATAAACCGAAGTCAATCTGTGCGTTTTCCGGTATCGCGATTGAAAGGATGCATTGCGCCGACACGTGCGAAGACGTCGATATTCGCATTCTCGTTGAAATCCGGACGACCCGGTACGGTCAGGACGACCGTCTGCTGGCCCCCTCCCAATCGCACATGCAGATGGCTTTCTCCCCCAATTGGCTCGAGCAACTCGACCGTTGCATTGAGACGAACGGAAGGCTCAACCGGCTTGGTGACGAGCAACGCGTCCGGGCGAAGGCCGACCATGTCGGTGCCGGCGGGCAATGCCAGGGCACTTGCGCTGTCGGCTGCCCTGAGGACGTCGATCGGCACAAGATTCATAGGCGGTGAGCCAATGAAGCTGGCGACAAACAAACTCGCCGGGCGATCGTAGACCGCTACGGGAGTGCCGACTTGTTCGACAAGACCTCCGTTCATGACGACCAGCCGGTCTGCCAGCGTCATCGCTTCAAGCTGGTCATGGGTGACGTAGATGCTGGTGGTCTTCAGGCGCCGTTGCAACCGGCGTATTTCAACGCGCATCTGCACCCGCAATTTGGCATCGAGATTGGACAGAGGCTCATCGAACAGGAAGGCGGCCGGCTCGCGAACGATCGCGCGCCCCATCGCAACGCGCTGGCGCTGCCCGCCGGAGAGCTCGCGAGGTTTACGATCCAACATCGGACCGATTTCGAGGATCTCGGCAGCCTCCGCCACACGGCGGTTGATTTCCGCCCGTTCGGTGCCGCGATTTTTCAAACCATATTCGAGATTTCCGCGTACGGTCATATGCGGATACAGCGCATAATTCTGAAAGACCATGGCGATATCGCGGTCGGCGGGCTCTGCCTTGTTGACATTGCGGCCGGCAATCTCGACATGGCCCTCGCTGATCGTTTCCAGCCCGGCAATCATGCGAAGCAAAGTTGATTTACCACAACCCGAGGGGCCGACGAGCACGATGAGTTCGCCATCCGCAACAGACAGGTTGATGCCTTTGACCGCCGGGACGGTGCCATAATTCTTCTTGACGTCGATGATGTTGATCGTTGCCATTTCATTTCTCCGTTTCGACCAGGCCTTTGACAAAAAGGCGTTGCATGGCGACGATGACGAGGACAGGTGGTAGTGCGGCCAGAATGACCGCTGCCATCACGAGGTTCCAGCGCGGTTCGGCATCGGCAACCGCTGCCATGCGCTGGATTCCCATCACGACGGTATAGAAGCTCTGGTCGGTCGTTATGATGAGCGGCCAGAGATACTGGTTCCAGCCGAGCACGAACAAGATGATGAAGAGCGCCGCGATATTGGTGATCGACAGCGGCAGCAGAATATCCCGGAAGAACTTCATCGGCCCTGCCCCATCGACACGGGCAGCCTCCATGAGTTCGTCGGGGACAGTCAGAAAGAACTGACGAAACAGGAAGGTTGCCGTTGCCGATGCGATCAGCGGAATGATGAGGCCGCCGTAATTGTTCAGCATTCCGAGATCGGCGACGACTTTGTAGGTCGGCACGATGCGCACCTCGACCGGCAGCATCAGCGTGATGAAGATCATCCAAAATGCCAAGGTCCGGAACGGAAACCGGAAATAGACGATAGCAAAGGCCGAAAGGATCGAAATAGCGATCTTCCCGACGGCGACGCCAACCGCCATGATCAGCGAGTTGATCATCATCGGCCCGATCGGCGGCGCCCCCGAGCTTGTCATTCCAGAGGACAGCATCGTCGAATAGTTCTCGATGATGTGGCTTCCCGGAGTCAGCGGCACGACGCCTGACAGGAAGTCGTTTGGGCCGTGGCTCGATGCGATGAAAGCCACGTAGACCGGAAATACGACGATCGTGACGCCAATGATGAGGACAAGGTGCGCCAGGAAATTCAGGAAAGGGCGATTTTCAACCATCCTCGGGATTCCTCAATATTGCACGCGGCGTTCAATGAAACGGAATTGGACCGCGGTCAGAGCGATGACGATCACCATGAGAATGACCGACTGCGCCGCCGACGAACCCAAATTCAGTCCGATGAAGCCGTCGAAATAGACCTTGTAGACAAGGATCTCGGTTGCACGCGCCGGTCCGCCTTGGGTGGTAGCATGAATGATGCCGAAGGTATCGAACATCGCGTAAACGATATTGATGACGATCAGATAGAAGGTTGTCGGTGAGATCAGCGGGAACACGATCGTCCAGAAACGCTTCACAGGACCGGCTCCGTCGATGGCCCCGGCTTCCTGAAGCGAACGCGGGACGGATTGCAGCGCAGCCAAGAAGAACAAGAAGTTATAGGAAATCTGCTTCCACGTCGCCGCGATGACGATCAGGACCATGGCATCATCTGCATTGATCAGATGGTTCCAGTTGATCCCCATCGCCCGCAACATATAGGCGACGATACCGATCGACGGATTGAACATGAACCACCAAAGAATGCCGGCGATCGCGGGGGCGACGGCATATGGCCAGATGAGCAATGTCGAATAAATTCGAGAGGTGCGCAACACGCGCATCGCCGCTGCAGCCAGGAGCAGCGCGATCGCCGTTGAGAGGACCGTCACAAGAATGGCGAAGATGAGCGTATGGCCAAAGGCATTGATGTAGATCGGATCGGCGAAGAGCCGACGGTAGTTTTCGAACCAGACGAAGGTCGTTTTGAAACCGAAAGCGTCCTGGCGCAGGAAAGATTGCCAGAATGCAGTTGCCGCGGGCCAGAGGAAGAATACCACGGTCACGAAAATTTGGGGTGCGATGAGCAGGTAAGGCAAAAGCTTGTTGGGAAATACGGTCCGTTTGGTTTGCATAGGCCCTCACACTGACGGATGGGAAACGGGGGCCGGTCTCTCACCAGCCCCCGTCGCGAAGCCCATTAGTTGGCGGACTGGAAATCGCGGAGCTGTTCGTTGCCTCGTGCGACCACGGAATCAACCGCTTCCTTCGCCGTCTTCTTCCCGCCCAGCAAGGCAGCAAACTCATCGTCGATGATCCCACGCACCTGGACGTAGTTGCCGAACCGAATACCCTTCGAATTGTCGGTAGGTGTCACCCGCGTCAGTTGCTTGATGCCGATATCTGCTCCGGGATTCTTCTCGTAATAGCCCTGGTCCTGGCCCAGCTTATACGCAGCCTCGGTTATCGGCAGGTAGCCCGAGAACTGATGCCAATCGGCTTGGACTTCCGGCTTCTGCAGGTAGGTGAAGAATTTCGCGACCCCCTTGTACTCCTCTTCCGGGCGACCTTTCAGCGTCCAGAGCGTGGCGCCGCCGATAATCGAATTGAGCGGCTGCGGAATGACGTCGTCATAGTAGGGAAGCGGCGCAAACCCGACCTTGAAAGCCTTTGCGTTGTTGATGACACCGGCCCGGCCGGCCGAGGAATTCATGTACATCGCGCATTCCTGAGAATAGAACATCGGAGGAGCGTTATCGCCACCGCCAGGTCCGCCGAATTTGAAGAGCCCCTCGTCCTGCCACTTCTTCAGATTGCCCCAATGGCGAATCGTCAGATCGTTGTTGAAGGTGAATTCCGCATCCAAGCCGCCAAAACCGTTTGCCTTGGTGGAGTAGGGCTTGTCATGCAAGGCATTGAGATTTTCGGTCTGGATCCATGAGATCCAAGCGCTGGTAAAGCCGCATTTGGCTGCGCCGGACTTCATGATCGTCCGCGAAAAGGCCTCGACGTCGGCCCATGTTTTCGGCGGTGTTTCCGGATCGAGCCCCGCCTTTTTGAAGACGTCCTTGTTGTAGTACATAATCGGCGTCGAGGAATTGAACGGCAAGGACAAGACGTTGCCGCTGGTGTCCGAGTAATAGCCGACGACCGGGGCAATGAATTTGCTCTGGTCCCAGGCCTCCCCCTCGTCTTTCATCAACTGGTAGACGGGATAGACCGCACCTTGTGCTGCCATCATCGTGCCGGTGCCGACTTCGTAGACCTGAACGATTGCCGGCTGCTGGTTGGCACGAAATGCAGCAATGGCGCCGGTCAGCGTCTCATCATAGGTGCCTTTGAATACCGGGACGATCTCGTAGTCAGATTGAGACGCGTTGAACCCCTTGGCGATCTGTTCAAGCTTCGCGCCATTCTCGCCACCCATTGCGTGCCACCACTGGATCTTCGTGGCGGCCATGGCCGGAACGGATAACGAAAGGCTGGTCAGTCCTGCGGACAGGAAAAAAGCGATCTTGTTCATTCTCACTCCCACTTGTTGTCGGTTCATAGCCTCCCGCTACGAACGTGAGCCGATCGTAACAGGCGAGTTTCACTTTGCAAATATGGAATGTTCATATGAACATCTGATGACACCAAGCCCTACGGTCATATAGGGCGGCTGGCTGGAAGTATGAGTTGAGTGGCCGATCGATTTGCACGCTGGCCCAGCTTTGGGATGGCTCGCATGATCCCCAGAAAGTCCCCATGACACCGGCGTTTAGCGGCTTTTCACGGGCAGCGGCGTGCTTTGTGGCAGTTTTGCGACACTCGATAGAGCGCAGATGCTGAACTGGTTTCCGAAAACCGATGCCGCGGCAAGATCGCCTCTTCGATTTGTTCGCCCAACACGCAAAGACCGTCGTCGGTGCGGCCGATACCCTCCAGTTTGTGTCCGCCTCCCTCATTCCCTCGGCCATACGGGCAATGACGCTCAAGAGACGATGGGCATCATCGACGTTTGCTATATTCGCAAGGATAGTTGGCGGGTGATTTCCATGTGCCGCTCTTGGTCGTCCTTTCATGCCAAAGTGCAATAGCACTCGGCACGCTCTTCGGCGGCTGGCGGATGGTCCACGCCATGGGATCGAAGATTACGCGTCTCAACCCAATGCAGGCCTTTGGTGCCGAAACAAGTGGAGCTCTGACATTGGTTGGCGCAACCTGGCTAGGCATCCCGGTTTCGACCACACATACGATCACCGCTGGGGCTTGGCGGGCAACATTGTTGTTGCCTGGGTTGTCACACTCCCCGTCGCTGCGATCATTTCAGCCTTAGACTATTGGCTTTCGGACCTCTTCCATTAACGATCCCTCATCTTGGTCATCGGCACCTCCCAATCCCGCAGGCCATCGCAGACTTCGGCTCTGCTGGGCGCGCCGGTACGACCGCCGAATACCTGGCATTTGAGCGCCGCCGCCATGGATGCCCAGCGCATCGTCTCTTCGATCGGCAAGCCTTCGGCGACAGCCAGCGCGAAAGCGCCATGAAAGATATCGCCGGCTGCGAGCGTATCGACCGCCCTCACCTTCGGAGCGGCAAGATGGACGACTTCGCCGGTTCGGTCATCGAACCAGAAGCAGCCATTTTCGCCAGCCGTGACGCTGATGAAAGCTTGCTCGAACTTTCGTTTCAGCAGGCCGACGACCTTCGCCAGCTCGGCAGTTCCGGCAAGCCGCTCGGCGGCCGGCTGCGAGAATACGATGTGGCTGGCCGTCGGTGCAAGCATCTCGATCACACCATCGCCTGCAACGTCGCCATCGAGAATGGCCGGCTTTCCCGCCTCTCGGGCGGCCAATAGCGTCCGCAATGCAAGCTTCGGCCACCGGACGTCGACCAGCACCGCATCGAAAGCAGAAACATCCTGTTGCGTGACCGGCTTGACCGTCTCGTGCAGACCCGCATCGTAGAAAGGCACAATCAAGCGCTCGCCCTGGTCATCGATAAGAATCGTCGAGACAGCCGAGCGGGCGCCTGCCACACGCGCCATGCCGCTCGTGTCTATGCCGCTGTTACTGAGGTCAGCGATGATGCGGTCGCCGCTGGAATCATCGCCGACTGCACCCCAGAGACTGGCATCGCCGCCCAGCCGGGCGACTGCAAAGGCCGCACTCGATGCCATGCCTTCGGCGATCTGGAGCATATCATAGGGCAGAATTTTGCCCTGGCCGGTCGGCAACGTGCGCACCCGAAACAGGGTGTCCATAACCGCCGCGCCGACACACAAAACGCGGCGCTCCCGACCGTGAGGCTGCTCGAAGGCAGAAGAAGTCGTCAAAACCGTTGTCTCACCCGCTCACTTGACGGCTCCGGCCGTCAGGCCGGCCACGATCTGCCGTTGCGCAAACACCGTCAATATCAGCACAGGCAAGGTGACGATCAACGCCGCCGCCGCCAACGGACCCCAACTGACCTGCTCGAACGAGAGCATGTTGTAGACCGCGACCGGAAGCGTGCGCGTCTCGCGGCTGGCAAGCACGATGCCGAAGACGAAGTTGTTCCACGAGAAGATGACCGACAGGATGAAGGCAACGACGATGCCCGGCCTTGCGATCGGCAAGGCGACCAGGCGGAAAACTTGCCAGGGTGTCGCGCCGTCGATGCTTGCAGCCTCCTCCAGCTCCATCGGCGTCGTCTCGAAATAACCGATCATGATCCACACGACGATCGGCACAGTGACGACGAGATGGATGATGATCTGCGGCATGAGCGTGCCGAGCAGGTTCAGCCACTGGAACAGCAGGAAGAGCGGGATCAGGAAGGAAAGGCCGGGCGTCATGCGCGCAATCATGATGACCATCGCAGACTTTTCAGCTTTCAGGCGCGCGATGCCATATCCGGCCGGCACGCCGATCAGCAGCGCCAGAAGCGTGGCGGCACCCGTTACCAGCACCGAATTCCAGAGATATAGGAAGAAGTTATTCTCTTCGAAGACCTTCAGATAGTTCGACCAGGCAAAGCGCTCCGGGATGAAGATCGGCGGATAAGCGCCGTTATCGATTTCATATTTCAGCGACAGCGAGATCATCCAGAGGAAGAACAGGACGACCGGCGATATCATCACCAGGGCAACAAACAGCAGTCCGATGCGATCGAGCGTCTTGCGCTTCATCAGCGTGCCTCCCCGTCGGACCAGTTCGCGCGCTGCCGCAGCATCATCAGGACGAAGGCGAGCAGGACGATGAGGATGAAGAAGACAACCGCCATCGCAGATCCATAGCCAATATCGTAGTAGGCGAAAGCAGTGTTGTAGAGATAGATGTTGATCGTTTCCGACGCTGTGCCTGGGCCGCCCTGGGTCATGGCGTAGATGATGTCGAAACTTTTCACCGCATCGATGCTGCGGATCATCACGGCAATCATCAGAAATGGCGCGATCATCGGCAGCGTCAGATAGCGAAATTTCTGCCAGACATTGGCTCCGTCGATTTCAGCACTTTCATAGGGCTCGCGCGGAACCGCCGCCAGACCACCGAGCACGATCAGCATGATAAGCGGCGTCCACTGCCACGTCTCGACCAGCACTAGCGATGGGATGACGCTGTTCTGATTATAGATCCACTCCTGCGGGCCGATGCCGACGAAGGAGAGAAGATAGTTGAGGACGCCGAGCTGCGGGTGGAACATCATCGTCCAGACGAGGGCGATGGCGACGGGCGTCGCCATCATCGGCATCACGAATATGCCGCGCAGAAGGCCGCGCAACGGAAACTGCGTATCGAAGATCAGCGCGGCGAGCGTCCCTAGGAAAAGGGGCGCCACCACGGAGAGCGTCATATAGAGCACCGTATGCCACAGCGAGTCCCAGAAGCGCATGTCCACGATCAGGCGGGCATAGTTGTCCAGTCCCGCAAAGACCTGGGACTGGCCAAGCGTCCAGCTGTTGACGCTCATCCAAAGGGTAAACACCCATGGAAAAACGATGACGGCCGCAATGACGATGAGCGCCGGGATGACGAAAGGCCAGTAGTTGGGAGCAAACCGATCCGGTTTGCTCCTTCCTTTCGACGTCTTGGCCACTGCGGCCGTTTCGATGCTTGTCGAGGCCATTATCCCTCGCTTTTCGCCAGGACGGGTTCGAACTGTGCCGTCGCTGCCTTCAGCTCGGTTTCGGGGTCGGCGCCGCCGATCATGTTGGTGAGACCGACACCATAGACGTCGCGGAACTCGGTAACCGGAATGATGACCGGCAGCGCGAGCTGCGAGATCTTGCCGGAACCGACGACGGCATCCAGCCAGGCGCCCGGCATCTTGACGCCTTCGCGTACCTTCGCATCCTCGAGGACGGACTGGCGGAAAGGAACGCCGGCGCCGGCCTGCAGCAGACGTGCGCCCATTTCATGCGAAATAGCCCATTGGCAGAAGAGGTACCCGGCTTCTTTCTTCTGGCTTGCCGCGACGACGCCAAGCCCGTCGCCGAAGGTACCTGCGGCCTGTGCCTTCGGGCCTTTCGGCATGATGCCGTAACCGACCTGGCCGACGACGCGCGACTTTTCCGGATTCTCGATCGGCGGCGCAAAACCGACGCCATCCAGCCACATGCCGATCTTGCCCTGCAGGAAGGCAGATTGTGCCTCGGCCCAGTTGAAGCCCGAGACGCCGGGAGGAGCGGTCTTGGTCATCAGTCTTTGGTAAAGCTTTGCCGCATCGATCGCTTCTTGCGATGTCGTGCGCAGCTTGCCATCCGGGCCGAGCGGGCTTGAACCATAGCCAAGCAGCAGCGACGTCCAGACCGGCGTATTGGCGTTCTTCAGGCCGCGGGCGACGAAGCCGTAGGTGTTGGTGGAAGGATCGGTGAGCGCCTCCGCAGCACTGGCGAGTTCTTCGAACGTCGTCGGATAGGCCAGCCCCTTCTTCTCGAACAGCGCCTTGTTCCAATAGATGATCCAGTAGTCGACCGAGAATGGAAGCGAACGCAGAACGCCGCCCGGGTCTTTGGCAAAAGTCAGGCCAGCTTCGGCGAAGTCGCTTTCAACCAGAGACGGGTCGGTCAGAGAGGGGTCCTTGAGAAAACCGCCGATATCGGCAAGCCAGCCGCCCTTTTCGAACTGCCGCTTCTGGACATGATAGCTCATGTGCACGACATCGAAGCTCGGCTTGCCAGAGCTCAGCTCGATGGTCGTCTTCTGACGCTGCTGTTGTTCGGGCGTCGCTTCGGCATTGACCTTGATGCCGGTGAGCTCCTCGAATTCGGACAGGTACTTCAAAAGTATTTCGCTGCGCGGGCTCTTGACCAGGTTGACTTCGAGCGTCGTGCCGGCAAAGCGCTTCCAATCGACCGCAGCCGATGCCAGCCGCACGCCGAGCATGCTGCTGGCGCCAAAAGCGGCCGTACCCGCCAGAAAGCCGCGCCTCGTCGGGTTCGAAAACGATGACATGTGGTACCTCCTCCTTTTGCCGGCGATCTCCTCAACCCGGCTGTTTATTTCCGATTATATCCTGAGCGCACGATCTCTTGCATGATTGATATGTGCGACAAGGCTGTTGACGGCGTCCTCCGCCGATCGTCGTTCGATCGCCTCGAGCACCTTGAGGTGCTCACCCATGACAGGTCCGACGTGACCATCGATACGAAAACGGTCCTGACTGATCAGGCGCATCTTGATCGAGTTCACCCGGTAGGCGTTCGAGATGATGGTATTTCCCAAAGCATCGATAAAGGCGTCGTGCATGCCCCAATCGACAGCTTGCGCGTGAACCTCCAATTCGTGCGATCCATCCCCGTTTCGAATGGCGTCGGCGATATCCCGATGCTGTTTCAAAAGCTTGGCGATCGTCTCGTCAGATGCGGAGCGGGTGAAAAGCGCGACCGCTTCCTTCTCCAGGAACACGCGCAGCTGGAACGCCTCGCGAATAAGGTTCAGGTCGATATGAGCGATCTGCAAACCCCGCTGGGGCACCGTTTTGATCAGCCCTTCGGCTTCGAGCCTCGGGATGAGTTCGCGGATGGCACCAAGCGTCAGCCCTGTCAACTCGACGAGGCGACGCTGCGAAACGAACTGGCCGGGGCGCACGTCACGCGCAAGAAGGTGGCGTGTGAAACTCTCATACGCCTTTTCCCGCAGTGTCGGCTGCTCGTCCGTTCCGTCCATCGCCTCTCCCAGAAACATCTCCGACCTATGCCGCTTTCGAGCGGAAAAGAGTGTCGAACGCAAGTGCGAGTTGCGCCTGCCCTTCGCCGGATATTGAAACGAGTGGTGGCCGAACCGCAAGCCAGATTTCATCCGACGTCAGGTGAGCGACCATCGCTTTCACAGCGGCGGTCACCGGAAATTTCAGCAGTTCGGCCACGAAATCCTCGACGCGAGGATCGTCCTTGCCTTCTTCCGCCATCAGCTTGACTTCGCGAGGTACGAAATTCGCCATGCCGGAGATCGCACCCTGGCCGCCAAACCGCACACCCTTCGCCAGGTGACGTTCGTCGCCAACCAGGATGACGAGATCGCCATGCGCCTTCAGCAGCTTTTCCGTAAAAGGCCAGTCGCCGGAGGAATCCTTGACGCCCGTAACGACATTGGGAAAGTCGGTCCGTAGCCGACCGACTAGCGATACGCTCAACGGAACCATGGTGACCGAGGGAATGTTGTAGACAATAATGTCTCGCGCCTTGTCGCCCAGGATGGCGAAGACAGCCGAAAACCACTGGAAGACACCGTCGTCACTCACGTTCTTGAAATAAGACGGCGGAGCAAGAAGGATATTGCGGGCTCCCTTGGAAAGCGCATGACCGGCCTGCATCGCCGCATCCTCGGCCGCGTCGACCAGCACGCCGACGATGATCTGCTTTGCTGCTATTCCGCTATCAAGCATGGAAGCGAGAATACGCGCACGTTCCTGCGTGCCGATGGAAGAACCTTCACCGGTCGTCCCGAACAGAGTCACACTCGAGCAGCCGGCCGCGAGGCTCCGCCGTGCCTGCTCGATCATCGCCTCGATCGCGATATCGCCATTGCTGTCGAACGGCGTGGCAAGAGCAACCGAGAGCCCGAATTTTTGTGTCAACTATGCTTCCTCCCAATGAACGGATCAGATGTAGCAAACTAACATGTTAGTTGTAAAGAGGTGATTGCGCACTGCTTTGTTACCTGACTACCAGACAGTCGTTTACTCGCGATCAACTCGCCTGCCTCGCCGTCGGCCCATTCGCCCGCGCGAGCGCCATCAGCATCGGTCCGATTGCAAACTCGCCTCTTTCGGTCCTTCGGGTCAGATCTCTGAGATAACCGCCGGGTGAGTTGATGTGCCCTCCCCTCTCCAGGATGCAGGCGATCACGGTGGCGGCGTTTTCCGGCCCCATGCCCGAGCAGGCTTCCTCATAGGCCGAGGGACTGACGCCGAGCATCGAGCGCACGACGACGGCAGCCGACATCAGGTCTCGCCAATTGCCGATGCTTCCGCCGGGCCCATAGTCGAGAATACTGGGGCAGGCTTGGAGGACGAGGCCGAGCGGGAAGGATTTCAGGCCTGGTCCGGCGCCCGGATCGGCCGCGCCTCCCGCCCTGTTGCTCATCCCGACGGAAGGCTTTTGCTGTTTCAATCTTTGCTCCTCCAGCGGCCCGGCGTTCGGGTTGTTATCGGCCGCTGCCTTTTCGCCCTGCTTCGTTTCGAAGCTTGGTTCAAGTTCATAAATGGAGTCGGGTTTTGAATTCTGTTTGTGATGCTCAATTTGAGACTCATTGGCGTCTATTTTTTGTGTTTTTATCCGTCTTTCCAGCATGTTGACGATCTCTGCGCGCAGCAGCCCCATCTCATCGAGCAGCGGTACCAGATCTTCGGCTGTCGCCACGCGTGGAATCCGGGCGAGAAGCGTTCGAAACATCGCCGAAATGCCTTCCCAATCACCGGAAACCCCTTCTTCGAGTGCCGTCATGATCAATTTGGAAATGTCACGCCGGCATAGCGTCAGGCGTTCCCTGGTCACTCGCAACAGCTCCCGGTCGGTTACGGTCCGGGCGGCCAGGCTTTCGATCTCGGCAGCACGTGCCAGAAGCGGTGCGACACTGAAGCCGAAGGCCTCGCCGACGGCCCCTGCCCTGTCGCGGCGCGCATAGCGCTTTCCATTCGGGCTGTCCTTGCGCAGGATCAGGCCGGCCTCGACCAGGACGGCAAGATGCCGCCTGAGGGTTGCCGGCGTCATGCCGCGGGCGCGCAACGAAAGCTGCGCATTCGACGGGAAGACAATCAGTCCCTTTTCCTCGGAGATTTCGTCGTCAGGGTAGAAGGTCAAAAGCGCGTCGAGCACCGTCAACGCCCGATCGGTGACGCCAAGCGCCGGCCGTGCTTCGCAGATCGCCCTGAACAGCTTCCATTTGCTGCGTTTCATTCCCGGCTCGATGGTCTCGGCCAGTTGCTGGCTTGCCAGCATGCCAAGCGACATCGGCCGCCGCCCAAAGGGCGTCGTCACATATCCACTCTCCATTTGCCTTCACCTTCGTTTAGGCAAAAGAAAACCATCCACCAATTTGGTGCCTAAGACGCTTGACTGTGATTCGGGGAAATGCGATTCTCGATGTGCTTAAGATCTGAGAAGGGCTTCCACGACGGCGTCGTTGGGGGCCTTTTTCTTTTGCGCGCTACGCTCCTCTGTCCTTGTTGAACTCCTGGAACAGGCCCTTCAGCCTTTCCTGGACGAATTGATCGAAACCGGGCGCGGTCTTGCCGTCGAAGACGAAGGTCGCACCAGATGCTGTCTTCTTGATCATGACAGGCACACCGCTAACCTCAGATTTGGCCACCGCCGGCTTCGGAGCAGTCGTCTTCTTCGTTGCCAGAACGAGTGCCCGCTGAAACCGCTCGTCGCTCGAAATTTTGCGCGCGTCGTCCGCGGACAACTCCGCGATGATCTTCTCGACGTCGGCTTTCTCAAGCCGCTCGCCGAGTTCCAACCATCGCCGGCGGCCGATATCAGGTGCTGCACCGATGGCGTTGACAAGCCCCAGGGGGACCTGTCGTATGACGATCAGCATTCTCGACAGCGCCGCCTTGTCCACGCCGAGGGCCGCCATAATGACATCGCGGCCAAAGCTGCGTTCCTCGAGCCGCGATGCGAAGAGCGCACGCTCGATGTAGGAGAGATTGGTTCGAGCGCTGTTTTCCTGTCCCTGGCTGACGACCAGCTGACCGTCGGTGAGATCGCGAACGACCGCACGCACCCTGATGCCGATTTCTCTGGCGGCAGCCAGGCGACGATGGCCGTATGCGACCTGATAGCGTCCCCTGGTTTCGGGATGTGGGCGGACAAGGATCGGAACCTGCTGCCCGTGTTCGCGGATCTGCTCGACGAGCTGCGCGAGTTCAGCCGCATCGATCGCCAATCGGTCGCTGACGAAGGAAGCGTCGATCAGGCCAGGATCGAGCTCGACGATAGTCTGGCCGGCGGCGAGCTGCCGTTCCAGTTCACTCGCCCGCTCCATTTTCTCGGTAATGTTGCCGAGCGTCTTGGTAATGCCGCCGACAGGCGCGGCACTGCGCTCCTGCGGCACGAATCCGGCGATCGGACGATTGTCGCGCGGTGCGACTGCGTCCATCCTTTCCGGGTTCGGAGCGGAAATTTCGATGAGGTTCTTGCGCGCCATCTATCTATTTCCTCCCCCAGGTGGAGCGAATATGCGCCTCGATCTCGCCATTCACGAGGTTGAGGGATTCCAGCGCCCGATCGTAGGTTCCGCGTGTGAACTGCGACCGCTCGACCTCGTAGAGAGTCTGCTTGGTGACGCCGGCATCGGCGACCGCCGTCGACTTCACCATGGCATTGTGGAGCATTCGATTGCCGAAAATCGCCCGCATGAAGCCGGTCATCTGGCTCTGCGGTCCGTCGTTCGGTTCGAACCGGGTCACGAGATAGCGCATCCAGTCATAGCTGGTACGTCCGCCAGCCTTTTCGACGACCGACATCAGCTCACTCGTCATCGTCAGAAACTGCGACATCGACATGACATCCAGCATCTGCGGGTGGACCGTGATCAAGACCGAGGTTGCCGCGCAGAGCGCCGACATCGTCAGGAACCCCAGCTGCGGCGGGCAGTCGATGACGACGACATCGTAGAGGCTTTCGATCTCCGTCAGGACCTCGCCGATGCGGGCAAAGAACATCGTCTCCGCCGTCCCCGACGCCATCGCCTTCGGCGTCTCATGCTCGAATTCCATCAGCTCGAGATTGCCCGGAATGAGATGCAGATTGGGCGTGTAAGTGGCGCGCACGATGTCGGCGATAGGGCGCGGATCCTCATATCGGATCGCACCGTAGATCGTTTCGCCCTCTCCGACATCGAACTCCGGCTGATGACCGAACAAGGCGGATAAGGAGGCCTGAGGATCGAGGTCGACGGCGAGCACGCGGTAACCCCTGAGCGCCATGAACTGCGCCAGATGGGCGGCCGTGGTGGTCTTGCCCGAGCCGCCCTTGAAATTCATGACGGAGACGATCTGGAGCTTTTCCCCCGGCCTGCGGGCCGGCACATATTTCGGCGTCCCGTTTCGCTCGTCGAGGACCCGGCGAATTCGATCCATATCGATTGCACTGTAAAGCCGCCGTCCGTTTGCGAGCGGATCGGGCCCATGGCCGTCGGCGGCCACCTGGCGGAGATAGCCTTCGCCGATACCGATGAAGGCCGCAGCTTCGGCCGGCGAAAATGTTCTGATGGTCTTTTGCGAGAGCGGGGGGAAGATTTTTGCCTGATGCTGCTGAAGTTGATAGGATAACTCCTTCGCATCCGTTGCCAGAAGCGACGGGAGATGCTCTTGATCGTCCTGAAGAGCAAGACTCGGCTGCAT